>JBCBUY010000087.1:0-13935 GCA_039817885.1 Pseudomonadota bacterium
CTCCGAGACCATGGATCCTGAAATCAGTGAATCAGAGTTCGCCTGTAAATGCAGGGACTTTTTCAACACTATCGACCAAAAGCCGACATCCCAAAGCTCCTGCCGGGGCATTCTCTGCCTTGTTCGGGAAATCGCATCTCATGCGATTTCTGCCCTCACAAGTTTGATCCTCGATCAAATGCTCGCTAACGCGACCGGCTTCGAATGACCCAATGCAGACGAAACGGCCATCTCTCATGCCTCAAGCCTGCACTTGAACAAACGCCTCTCGGTGCTCTTGCGTCTGTTGCTGGGTTAGCAGGCTTGCCCCGATCAAGACGGGCACATGAACGAGGAGGCCGAGCAGGCCCTCGTGCAGATCGAATGGGCGAAGGTTGAGGCCAAAATAGCCGGTGAGGAAAAAGAACGCGGCGGTGATTGAACCTGCGGCAAAGCCGGCAATCACTCCGGCAGTCGTGGCTCGCCGCCAATAGAGGGCCGCAACAATGGGCGGGGCGAGTTGGCAGATGATGCCATAGGAGGTCAGCAGCAGGACCACCAAAGACACGCCCTCGCTCACCGCAAAGCCATAAGCGACAGCGCCGATCACCAGAACGAGGCCTTGGATGAGCCGGAGCTGCTGCTGATCGGTTAAGGGTTTGAATGGCCGGATGCCGTCCTGAACAGTCACCGAGGCAGCGGCATGCATCAAGGCGTCGCCCGTAGACATGGAGGCCGATAAAGCGCCTGCGCAAAACAGCCCAACGACGATCGCCGGAAGCTCTGCATTCAAAATCATGAAGGGCAGAATGAAGTCTGCAGAATCCGGGCGCTCCGGATAAAGCACGCCTGCGAAGCCGATCAGAAAGACCGGGATCAGAAAGAGCTGGAAGGTCGGAAACAGCACGACGGTGAGTCTGAGCGTATTGTCCGAGCGCGCGGTGAACGCCTTCATGAACAGATGCGGCCACATCATCAGTCCAACGGCCGAGACAATGATCGCGCTGGAATAGCCGCCCCAAGACCACGGCTCGCCTGACGCTGTCAGGCCTGGCAGTGATAAAAGCTCGGGCCGCTCCGCCAGGATCTGGCTGAACATCTCGCCCACGCCGCCATAGAGCGAAATCGGTAGATAGAGCCCGAGGGACCAGGCGATGGTCAGCATGAAGAGGCCCTGGAAGGTATTGGTCCACCCCACCGCCGCGACGCCTGAGAAGAGGACATAGACGGTGACAATGCCATAGGACACCGCTGCTCCAGCCCAGAGCGGCACGTGCCCGTCTGTCACCGCCTCAATGACAATGCCTGCCCCCCGCATCTGCAGCGTGATGTAGGGAATAAAGGCGAGCAGGGTCAGCGTTGCAATCATCAAGGATAGTGCGCGCGACGGGAAGCGGCCGCAGATGAGTTGAGCCTGGGTGACATAGCCATGGCGTCGCCCGAGAGCCGCCGCCTTCGGCCCGATAAAGAAGTAAGGCACAATGCCGAGCACGCCGTAGCAGAGAATGTAGAAGGCGGCCGCCCCTCGGCTGTAGGCCCAGCCCGGGCCGCCCAGAAAGGCGAAGGCTGAGAAGACCGAGGCACCCAGGACAAAATACATCACCAAGAGGCCAAAGTCGCGATCTCCAGCCACATAGCCCTGCACACTTTTCGATGACCGCCTGCCGGAGGCGAGCCCGATTGCCAAGGTCACGCCAAGATAAAGCGCAATGATAACAGCGATACCTAGCCAGCGTTCCAAGGTCTATTTCGTCCCTGTTCGCTGTTCACTGATATAGAGCGCCGTCAACAGACCAAGCGCGCCGATGATCAATAGGGCAATGACAAACAGGTTGAACGGCAATCCCAGGACCAGAGGTTGCACATGGTTGAACAGCATTGCACCCGGCCATGTCGTCGCTAGAAGAAACAGCAACATATAGGCAATAACAGCCCATCTAACGGCGCGAACGCTCAAAACCCTCTCCCTTTCTTGCGCACACAGTAAGCTGGATCGTAAGGCATGGGCCCATCAAGGGGAATGGCTGGCGCTGGATATTTGCAGAATGAAGTCTGAAGGCTGAGGACGCAGGCCTGGTTCAAAACCTAGGCCTTCTTATGCGCCAAAGGCCGCTCTGCTCGATCGACCGCCTCGCGGCCCAGGCGGTCAATCTGATCGAACTTTCTGGATGGCTGGCAGATCCCAGTCGCCATTGAGCACGGCCTCATCTGGCCAATAAATCCTCAAAAGCGTTTTGAAATCTCCGGCTGGCGTTGGAACCCAGTTGAGGGCCACATCCTCAGGTTGGGTATGTGAAAGATAGACGTCCAGACTGCCATCCTCATTATAGGCAAGGTCATGATTGCTACCGAGCGAGTACCGGTCCACTGCGTTGCGCTCCAGATACCCTTCCACATCATAATTCGTCACTGACCAGAAAGCCGATGTCGGCGGTGTGTCTCCGGCCTTAAAATGAAGGCGATACGTATTGGCCCCGTTAAGAGCTGCGAGGTTTTCATCAAGCTGGGAGACGCCATAGACAGCATCCTCGACGATGTTTGTTCCGAGGCCCCAGACTGCCCAATAGGCCCGGCGGGCAAAATCGGTACCCCAGTCTCCCATGTCCGTATCAAGATTGAAGATCCAGTTCTCGGACTGCTCTGTGCCCTCATAGAATGCCTGTTTGTACACCTCCTGTTTTGCGATCAGCCCCGCTTCCAGTTGCTCTCTCACAGTTGGCTCGAGATCTGAGAAGGCCACATCGCTTCCAGATAGCAATCCGGAGCGCTCCAAGAGCGCGACCATGGGCGCGTCGGATGCGGGTGGGCTGTTCGCTTGCCACTGGGCTAAAAACGTATCGTAGAAAGCGTCGGCACTCATGTTCAGGGAAAAAGGCACAGGCAGTCGAACTGTCGCCGCCTGGAATGTCGGCTGATAGTCGGCAAACGGATCGCTGGCACCCTGGCTCTCTTCAAGTGTCACAAGTTTGTATTCGGTTTGAAGCTTTGCCGCTTCGACCGCATCTTCAGCGGAGTCGGCCTGAATGCGGCCCGTAATCCAAACCATGTTTGTAGGGCTTGTGATCACTTCATGCCCGTCCGGGGCTTCACCGCCCCAAGTCTTGTTTACGAGAAGATAGGATTGTGCGCCCTGCCCGGTGGTTCGAGACCCAAGGCTTCTGAATGTATTCGTCCAGGCATCGAGAAGCGGCATAACATAATACCGGTCTCCCATGTCCGGGATCTCGAAAATGACTGGCCCCTTGCTGAGATCGACCCATCCGACACTGTAAAGCGTGTTGCGGTTGCCCAATACAACGGCCCGCTGCTCAGGTTGTGCAAGCCGTTTGAAGTGGATGAAATGGTTCGGCGTCGTCGGCGGCCGAAACGGGACCGTGAACATGACATCCTGGCTGATCTTCATGATCACCAGCGGATAGGCGTAATCGTAAATGGCCTCGGCCTCCGCCAGGGACAGCCCGGGCTCACCGACCTTATCTGTCTGCGGCTGTAGTCGGGGCTCGACCGATTGACCACACGCAGCCGTCAAACCAATAAATACTGCTGCCAATATAGTCGTGCATGGGACCTTCACTTGATAAACCTCACTCCGTTGGAACGGTTTGCCTGCTTGGTGGTCCGGCGAGCGGCCAAAGCAGCTGTTCAGCGATGTTTGTCTCCGGAAGATTTTCCACCCCGATTTTCTCCGGATACCTGCGGGTAATCTTGGCTGTTCCAAAGAGCACATCCCAGAAGAAAAGCAGATTGCCGTAATTGCCATGATAATTTGTGACGCCATCATTTGCGTGCTTGCCATGGTGCGCGCTGTGGGTGGCGGGCGTGGAGATAGTCCGCTCTACAACCCACATGACCGGTGACAGCCATTTGATCTTGTAGAGCGGCTCGTCCCAGCGGACATCCGAATGCGCGCCGAAGATCACTGACATCTTGATCACGATGTAGACGGCATAAACCCAGCCGCCACCCAGATAAATCAGAGCACCGGAAAACCAGAGACCCGGCATGAGCACGTAGTAGAATATGTTATTGCGGTAGACGATGCGTATCGAGAGATATTCCGCATTGTGATGGGGGCGGTGAAGCTTATAAAGCCAGGGCAGCTTATGTGACAGGCGATGCCACCAATATTGTGTGAGGTCGTCGAAGATCAGGAAAAGGCCGAACACGGCAAGGAACGGCCAGCTTTTCAAGACGTCGGCAGCGCCAGGTGCCAAAAATGCCGCCACTCCAAATCCGCCCGCGGCAACAAGTGGCTGGGTAATAAGGGTCAAAACGCCCGTTGAGATCAGTTCCACAATGCCGTCAGATCGTTTCTGACCGGGTTTCTTGAAGAAGCCGGTGAACAGGATTTCCAGCAGAATGAACCCCGCGAAAATCGCCAGAATAAGAATGAGCTCGGGTTTCATTTGGCCTCTCCCAAAACAGGTGTGTGCTGCACGTCTGCAAGCCTATTAGCAATATGGCTTGAGCAAGAATGTCCAATATTTTACAATTTTATCATGTTGGACCTTCTTGCGGCAAATACGCCAAGTTTCATAGACAGTCTTTCGGATGGGGTGAGAGATCAAATCACCCGGGCTGGAACGCTCGTCAGGTATGCGGAAGGTCAACTGATCCACAATCGCGGTGACGTAAAGCCTGGGGTTTCGATTGTTGTATCCGGCAGTGTGCAGGTTGGGATTTATGGTGCTGATGGCTCATTTGTTATGACCACTCAGCTTGGTGTTGGTCAGACTTTTGGGGAGTTCACACTCTTTGCAGACCTGCCGCGCACCCATGACATCACTGCAATCAGTCCGACCGAAATCAATCAGATCTCTGCGCCAGCGTTCAACCGTCTTTACGATGCCGAACCAGACATCTCCCGTGCGCTGTTGACGACAACATTGATCCGCACACATCGTTTACTTGAGATGATGGACGCCATGCGTCGCCTGCCGATGCGCGAGCGAACCGCCAAAGTGCTGTTCACACTGATGCAGATAGCCGGTGGGTCGGACACGTTTGAATGTCGTCAATCCGACCTTGCCTTCACACTTGGCGTTTCCCGCATGTCATTGAGCACCGCTTTAAGGGGGCTTATTGAAATCGGGCTCGTGGAAACGGGCTATGGCCAGATCCGGTTACCCGACGCCGATCGTATGAGAGCTTGGGTTGCCAAACACTGCAGCGCCTCATGACCTTTGTCGGGCGGCTGCTTCACGTCGCCATATGCGATACTCTCGGCGTGCGCGCACTTCCCAGCCATTCGCGTTTAGAAGAGCTGCGAACGGCAATTGATCCATGATGAACTGCTGACCCATCTCATTCCTTGCGCCAACATTAGTAGATCTGCTCGGTCACACCAATCGCGCTGGCGCTCAAACCATTGGCGTGCCGCGCTCATTTCCTCAAAACTTCTTATTCTTCCTCACATTCAGCTCCAGAAATGAAGCCGACTCTTACTCAGACTTCGGACCAATTTTCCCGAGGCGGTGCACAAACACCATACGGTCCATAAAAGTTATTTAATGCGATTAAAGGTTGCGAAACGCTATAGCGTCATTGTCATTCTCAATTGAGGGATCTTCAAGTGAGGGTGATTCAGATTCAATAATCTTCGCCAAAGGGTGTCGGGCTGGGGCAGGGCAATCCATGAGTGCAAGACTGATGATGAACGGTAACATTTCTAAAGTGTTGATTGCCGCCACGGCCACGGCCCTGTGCGCAACAGCATGCTCTGGCTCGACCGACAGCCCGGCGTCTCCGACACCTCCTACTGCTGGTGTGCCACCTTCGCCCCCCCCTCCTCCGGCTCCGCCGCCACCTGCACCTCCTCCACCGCCGCCGCCCGTATCGTCATCGGCGACGGCTCTGAACACCGCGCCTGAAGCGTCTCGCTTTTTGATGCGCACAACCTTCGGCTCGACTGTGGAAGATATTAATGCTGCAGTTGGCATGAGCGCGTCTAACCTCCTGCTCGAAGAATTCGCCAAACCGCGCACGCCTTATTTATCGACCCTACTCGCGCGAGGGAAGAATGCCAGTCACTTGGACCTTTACTGGGACACAGTGGTCGGTGCGGATGATCAATTGCGTCAGCGGATGGGGTCCGCCTTGTCCCAAATCATCGTCGTTTCAGACAGAGGTGTGAATTTCTTCCCGAAATTGGCAATGGCGCACTATGCTGATATTCTGCACACGCACGCTTTTGGCAATTACCGCGATCTCTTAAAAGACATCACTTATTCGCCGGCCATGTCGCAATATCTGACCTACATGTACAATCGCAAAGGTAATATGGAGACCGGAAGCGAACCCGACGAAAATTACGCGCGCGAGTTCATGCAATTGTTCACGATCGGCTTGTTCGAGCTGAATATGGACGGTAGCCAACGCCTAGATGTAGAAGGCAACCCGATCCCCACCTATGGCAGCGATGACGTGGCTGGATTGTCTCGTGTGTTCACAGGTCTTGGATTCAGCGGGCCGAATTTTTACACCTCCACGGCGGACGACGACGCCTTCTACAAACCGATCATCATGTTCCCGGCTCAACATTCTGAACGGGACAAGACCTTCCTGGGTCTGACGATCCCTGCTGGAACCGATGGTGACACCAGCATCGATATGGCAATCGATCATATCTTCGATCAGCCAAGCGTCGCGCCCTTCATCAGTCGGCAGTTGATTCAGCGGTTCACGATGAGTCATCCAACGCCAGATTATGTAGAACGTGTCGCTACGGCATTTGAGACCGGTCGTTTCGTGGCACCCGATGGGGTCACCTTTGGCGATGGCCGCAAAGGCGATCTTCAGGCGACGCTCGCCGCTATCCTTCTGGACCCGACACAATTCGACGAGGCTTTCGCTGAGAGTGAAAGTGCCGGAAAGATTCGAGAGCCGGTTTTGCGCTTTACGCAGTGGGCACGTGCCTTCGAAGCGGCACCTGTGCTGGCTGAAAATGAACAAACCCTAAGTGACACGAACAATCCCATTTTACGGCTTGGGCAGCAGCCGCTGAGAGCACCTTCGGTGTTTAATTTCTATCGTCCAGGCTTCATTGCACCAGGGACAGAAAGCGGTGCAAACGATCTGACAGCGCCGGAGTTCCAAATTGTTAATGATGGGACGTTCTACGGATATGCGAACTTCATGACCGACTTTGTTATCGGTCGCCAGCTGAAAGCGGATTTGGATGTTGAGAGCTTTATCCCAGATTATAGCACGGAGCTCGCCCTTGCAGACGACGCCGAGGCACTAACCAATCATCTAAACATGCTGCTTACGGGCGGGCGACTGGACGAGGTGGTGTCAGATCGCGTCATCGAGATTCTGAACGAGATTCCTATTCTCGAAGCAAGCTCTGATGAAGACCGCCTAACACGCGTTCATGTTGCCATCACGCTCGTGATCACGTCACCCGCATATACATTTCAGCGCTAGAGGTTCGGTATGACACAGTTTTCTCGACGCAATTTTCTTTCTGCCGCAGGTGCAGGTGGTCTATTGGCCGCAATTGCCCCAGGAACCGCTTGGGCCGCCGATACGAGTGGATATAAAGCGCTTGTCTGTATCAGCCTGCTGGGCGGTATGGATCATGCCGATACCATTCTGCCGACAGATCAACCGTCTTACGATGCGCTCTATGATACCCGTAGCGGTATCTTGGACAATTATCGCTCCGGGGTCGCACCAGAAGATCGCCTCTCCCGGGACATTGACAACCTGCTCCCGCTTTCAGCAGACAACATCGCTGATTATGGTGGCCGCACATTTGGCCTCCCGCCCCAAATGAGTGCGCTCCATGAGCTTTTCGAACGTGGCGACGCCGCGATCATCGGCAATATGGGACCACTGGTCCAACCCGTCACGCGGGACGAGGTAAATCGCAGGACTGTCCCCGATAGACTTTTCTCACACAATGATCAGATCTCGACATTCCTATCGCTTGGCCCTGAAGGTGCACGGATCGGTTGGGGCGGTCGTTTCGTTGACGCGTTGACGGCCGCAAACTCAGGTGACGGTGCCTACTCAGCCATCTCACTGGCCGGCTTCAATGTGTTTTTAAGTGGCAATCAAACGCGCATTTTTCAGATCAATGGCGGCGGGCCTTACCCTCTGACGGCGTTGAACCGTCGCTCATTCCTCGGCTCAGGGTCCGACTCGAGCAAGGCGCGGCGATTGATGGCTGATCACTTCTCCGGTGCTGGTGTGACATCAGATAATTTTTACATCAATGATATTGCGGATAGTCAGGCACGCGCCGCGACAAATATCACCAGGTATCGAGAGACACTTTCATCCATATACTCGTTCACGACTCAATTTCCGCGGAGCCCTATCGGAGCGCAACTCAAAAACGTTGCCGAAACAATCAGCTTGCGCAACCAACTGGGAGTCGGACGGCAGATATTTTATTGTGCCATCGCTGGCTTCGACACCCATAACGACCAGGCCAATAGCCTTCCCGCTCTACAGCGCCAGCTCAGTGACGCGCTGATGGCGTTCCAAAACGCCATGGCGGAGATCAACGAGACCAACAATGTCACCACGTTTACCGCGTCTGAGTTCGGTCGCACGACCATCGGCAATGGCGATGGAACGGACCATGGTTGGGGCGGGCACCATTTCGTGGTCGGCGGCGCAGTTAATGGCAAACGCATCTATGGCGATATCCCCCCCTATGACCTCGGCCTTCAGACATATCTTGCCAGCCGCGGTGTGCTCATCCCAACCCTGTCGGTGGAGCAATATGCAGCCACGCTTGGCGCGTGGTTCGGCCTTAACCCGGCGGAGTTAAACGAGGCGCTACCAAACCTGCGGAACTTCGATGAGGCCAATTTGGGCTTTGTGTAGAGGCGGCGGAGCTGCGCCGGCCGGAAAGGTCTCTCATCAAAGACTTTTCAGCACGCGGAGTGACCTGCTCCCTTAGTTGCTCACGCTTATAAGTTAGGTCTGTTCCACATTTGACCTTGGTTTGCGTATTCGGCTGGCGTCAAGCCGCCGAGTGAAGTGTGGGGTCTGGTGTTGTTGTAGTCGGTCCTCCATGTGTTGATGATGTGCCGGGCCTGGCCGAGGCCGGCGAAGAGGTACTCGTTCAGGCACTCGTCACGCAGCCTGCCGATGAAGCTCTCGACCAGAGCATTCTGGAACGGCTTTCCCGGCGCGATGTAGTGCCAGGCCAAATGGGTATCTTCGCTCCATTTAAGAATGGCATTCGAGGTGAACTCGGTCCCATTGTCGGAGACGATCATGCTTGGCTTTCCGCGCATCTCAATGAGTTGATCCAGCTGTCTTGCCACGCGATGACCCGAGAGCGATGTATCTGCCAGCAGCGCCAGGCACTCGCGCGAACAGTCATCGATCACGGCCAGAACCCTGAACCGCCTGCCGTCACTCAGCGTGTCGGAGGCGAAGTCGAGGCTCCCGCGCTGGTTCGTTGCTTCCGAGATCAGCACCGGGCTTCGCGTGCCTATGGCTCGTTTGCGCCCACCTCGCTTGCGCACGGTCAATCGTTGTTCCCGATAGAGCAGGTACAGTTTCTTGTGATTGAGGTGAAGGCCTTCGCGCTCCAGCATTAGTCCGATCCGTCGATATCCGAACCGTCTGCGCTCTGAGGCAATCTCGCGCATGCGTTTGCGGATCTCGCCATCATGTGGACGCTTGGGCTGATAGCGATAGATCTTTGATGCCATGCCGACGAGCGTGCAGGCACGACGTTGGGAATAGTCTTTCTCTTCGATCGCCCAGGTCACAGCATCTCTCCTTGACTTGGGCGTCAAAATGTTCAGCCCGCCCTCGAACCGATGGCGGGCGGACTTCCACTTGCGAGCATCTCTTTGAGCGTCGCATTATCGAGCATCTGTTCGGCCAGCATCTTCTTCAGCCGCCGGTTCTCTTCTTCCATGGCCTTCAGGCGTTTGGCGTCCGAAACGGTGGTGCCACTGTGTTCCTCGACAGAGGATGTGGCAGCGGCGGATAACTCCATGCGGCGCGAGTCGATCTACTCACTCACGAGTTCTGCTTGGAGAAAGCAGGCTAAGAGCAATTGATATGAACACTTATCAAAAATTCTCCGTTTGCGGATGTTTGACGTGTAACCCAACTCTCTTCGATAATGGAACGTGCCGATTCACGCTTAGCGAAAGCGCACTCAAGAACGATAGACTTGTAAGCATCGACCTTCCACGTACTCATGATGTGCTCGCGCTCAACCTACAAATTGCAAGCTACGTAGCGCAACACACCCATAAAGAAGACGGGGTTATCGGCGATGGCGTGATCGAACGGGGGCGACGTCAAATCAGTGATAACCACGAACGCTTGGGCCGAGTTCTAATCTCACCGGTTTACGGCTCTGTTTTGAGGCTACGTGCAAAGAAAAAGGCTGGGCCGGAGTTAGGGTCTTCACCGGAATTTCGACCGATCAGCCCAATGACAGCCTGAATCCCGTGGCTGTGTGAAAACGGCAAATCAGTTCAGGATAGACCTGCTCGATTGAGGAGGCAGTCATGGCACGATTTGTCGAAGGTGAAGATCGGGATCAGGCGTTGCTCCTGCCGCCAAGCCTTGGGGACTATATTGGTGAGGACAATCCAGTTCGGGTGATCGATGCTTATGTTGATGCGCTCGATCTTCTGGAGCTTGGATTTGGGCGCGTTGTTCCAAAGGCAACAGGACGTCCAGCATATCATCCGTCTGTCCTACTGAAGCTATACATCTACGGATATCTCAATCGCATCCAGTCGAGCCGTCGGCTGGAGCGTGAAGCCGGGAGAAACATTGAGCTAATGTGGCTTACAGGCCGGTTGGCTCCTGACTTCAAAACGATTGCAGACTTTCGCAAGGATAATGGCCCGGCCATTCAGGCGACTTGCATCCAATTTGTGAAGCTGTGCCGAGAACTTGGTTTATTTGTCAGAGCTGCCGCCGCCATCGATGGCGCAAAGTTCAAGGGCGTCAATGCTCGCGACCGGAACTTCACCAAAGGCAAACTAAAGCGGCGGATCGGCCAGGTTGAGAAGAGTATCGAACGATATCTTCTATCACTGGACGCCGCGGATGCGCAGCGGGGCGATATAACCGAAGCGAAAGCCGACAAGCTCCGTGAAAAGATCACAGCAATGAAGGCAAAACTTGTTGAGCTGAAAGCCCGCGACGCCGAACTCGATACCTCTCCAGAAAAACAGATATCACTTACAGATCCGGACGCACGCTCAATGGCGACCAGCCTTAGAGCCTCCGGCATGGTCGGCTATAATGTTCAGGCGGCGGTTGATACTGAACATCATTTGATCGTGGCGCATCACGTCACGAAACAGGTCACCGACAAAGCTCTCCTCTCTCCAATGGCAAAATTGGCGAAGGACGCTATGGGGAAGGACAAGCTAACGGTCTTCGCAGATCGCGGTTACTTCAATGGATGGGAAGTTCTGGCGTGCGACGAGGCCGAGATCACACCCTATGTGCCAAAGCCATATACATCGGGCTCAAAAGCTGCTGGCCGGTTCGGCAAGTATGACTTCACTTATGATCCGGATAAGAACGTTTATCTCTGCCCGGCTGGAGAAGAGCTATCGTATAGATTCTCTCGCGAAGAGAGAGGACAACTGCTCCAAGTTTATTGGACAACCAAATGCGAGACCTGCAAGCTGAAGCCTTATTGCACAACGGGCAAAGAGCGCAGAGTTAAGCGCTGGGAACATGAGGGCGTCATCGATGACATGCTCAGGCGGTTGGACGAGTTGCCTGAAGCCATGACGATACGAAGACGAACCGTTGAACACCCATTTGGCACGCTCAAATCCTGGATGGGCCCCTGCCACCTTCTTACAAAGGGCCTGGAAAAGGTGCAGACCGAGATCGGATTGTCTGTCCTGGCTTACAATCTGAAGCGGATGATCGCGATGATGGGCGTGAAACCGCTGGTCGAAGCGATCAAGGCCTAGGAGCCCCACTTCGCCGACGGCAGCACCTCCCTAATAGGAGACATTAGAAACGCGTTTTTACACAGCCACTCCCAAAACCGGACATAGGAAGCATCTCTGCCCTGCATTGTAGGGAGCGCTACTTTCGTTCCCACATGATAGTATTATAGCGGTGGTTGTCGGTGTAACACTGAAGCAGTCCGCTGGCATTCTGGGCGCAAATTACCGTCCAAGCGTGTGGATTTGACCCATCAGTATCCTGATATATATAAAGTCAGAGAGCTTCACAGTCCTTGGCTATTTCCCAGAGAATCTGAGCCTGCTCCCAGCGGTCGCTCTGTTCTGTTTCGGTGTCGATGTTGCCGACTTGCTGTGCATAGTAAAGCAGGTGCTCCTGACCGCCGATCGAAATGCTATATGGCAAAAGTTCAGGCGCGAATGGGAGCATCTCTCCTGCGGCTGCTGTTCTTTTGAAGCCAGCTATGCAGCGTTGCCACATCTCTCGAAAGTTTCCAACAAATGCGCGATCATCATTTGCGTCGATCGCAACCTGCACACAGCACGGGGTGCCTATCCGGCCATGTATATACCGCACACGCTCAAAGACGGGTTCCATAGCGTCGAATTTTGCGGCGATGTCGCCATAGGTCATTTCATGGCCCGTGTACCAGTGGGAGAGGTCTGCGGTGAACCTCAACTCAGGGAAGCGCTCGATCAGGGAGAGCGTGCGCCTGATGTCTTGCGTCATTGTTGCTCTGTGCGTTTCTATAGTAATCGGTAAGCCCGTAGCCGCCTGCGCATCGAGAACCGCGCCAGCGAGGGCGTCCATCTCTGCGTCGGTTTCGAGCCCGGTCCCCACATGCCAGGTTGAACTGAGAAAGCTCCAGCCTTTCTGTGTCTCCGCGATCGCCCGCGCCTGATCGGGGGCTAACACGCGCCCCATGCCCGTCATCAGAAGTCCGGCGTTGAAAACAGCCTCGTCCGGGAAGTGGTGCTGAATGGCAATAACCCCTTCGGCCTTGATCGCGGCATAATTTATATCGCATGTTTCCAGCCGTGGGACAGAACTCCCCTCTGGCAGCGACCAGAGATTGCCTGCATTGAGGTGCCGAACGAGTGGCTTTGTCATTGGGCTTCCATCCGGCCCGCCGTTTCTTGGAGAATTTCGGGTTCCGCAAACGAGAAGATAAAAGCGGGTCGGTCTCTATCTTCCGACCGGTTGGGCCCTGTCCGGTGCGGCGTCATATATCCGTGTACGGTCGCATCGCCGGCGCGTAACGGACATACGATGGCTTCATCGAGAGCATAAGCGCTTTCAGGGTCCGTCGTTGCAAGAAGGCGGCCTTCATCATCAGGGTCACCGCTGGCGACATGGTGTGCGGGCATGGGGTGGAGATGCGCGCCCGGCACAAACTCCATGCATCCCATGTCTGCATCGACATCATCTAGCGCGAGCCAGAATTGCACGATGGCATTGTTCGGAACACTTGCACCTGCCTCCGTGAACGGACGACCAACATAGGCAATATCCTGATGCCAGGGCGTCTCATGGGGATGTCCGGGCGGTTTGTAGATCAGCATGGAATAGAAGAGGTTTGGCGCTTGTCTGCCCATAAGGTCGCCGGCGACTTTTCGCGCCCGCTCAATCACTGGCGAGTCTCCGAAAGCTGGATGAATGAGATGCGGTATCATGATCTGGCGGGTTATATCGCCGAGGTTACGGTCAAAGGCACCGCCATTAATGGTGCCGTTTAAAATACTGTCATAGGCCTCTCGCATCGCGGCCACATCTTTTGCATCCGCCAACTGCGGAACGACAGCGAATCCATCTCGCTCGAAAGCGCTGACATCCGTCTTTCCAGACATCTATGTATCCCCGTTATTCAATTTGAACAGTTCGCCGAAAATTTGTGCAGCCTGTTCTGGGTTTTCGGGGCGCAAAAATGGCACAAGGATCTCCTCTTTGCCCTTCCAGGCGTAAGGGTCCTCACCACAGATCATCAGATCGGAAGCGTCGTGTAGGGAAAGAGTGTATGGAAGGGGGGGG
>JBCBUY010000088.1:0-13914 GCA_039817885.1 Pseudomonadota bacterium
GGTAAATAAAAGCCTTCTGAACATTCAGAATATATTTGTTTCTATTCACGCGATCTTTATCGCTGGCAGGTAACTTCGGCACTGTTCTGGAACAAGAAGCTATAACCAGAACGGTTACAATCATGCATGATGGGAGTTTCCAATGCAAAACTTTGCTCGTTTTCTGAAAGATGAGTCTGGCGCGACAGCTATCGAGTATGCTCTGATTGCTGCTCTTATCGGCGTTGCTATCGCTACTGCTGTTGGTACTGTTGGTACCGCTGCTAAGGCGAACTTCACCGAAGCTAAAGGCGTACTCTAAGTTCAGACTTAGATCGAAAAAACCTGAAAAGGTTGGGAAGCCGTCTGGGATCACCAGGCGGCTTCTTTCTTTTTGGGCGTCAAGTGTTCGTTCAGACCTTTGTTCCAATTTGGCATGGTTATCCGGCTCACAGGAGTACCCATCCGATGCTATCGCTTGTCCTTGGAACCGCTTTTGCGGTTTTGTGCCTACAGGCCTCGCTCAAAGATATGACGTCTTTTACAATCCCGAATTGGATTAATGGAGGGCTGGTCCTTCTGTTTTTTCCGGCAGCGCTTGTTAGCGGTCTCGGCTGGTCGGCCCTAGGTGCGCATTTGCTTGTTGCGCTGATTGCTTTCCTCGTCGGATTCGCACTGTTTTCTTTCAGGCTTTTTGGGGGCGGGGACGCCAAGATGGTTCCTGCTGTTCTGCTCTGGATTGGACCGCTTGGCGTTTTGGATTTCATCTTTGGCGTTGCGCTCGGGGGAGGGCTGCTGGCCTTTGTAATCTTGAGCTTGCGCAAAGCCGTGCCGGCCGAACTTGCGCCATCCTTTGCCCAACCTGCTTTGGATAAAGATGCAGGTGTTCCCTACGGCATCGCGATTACCGCGGGTGCCTTTTGGGCCATGCCGCATTCTCCAATCCTTTCCGATTTCTTAAGCCAATTGGCCAACTTTAATTAACTATGCCTTAGACACCTTGTGCGACGAAGAGTGTGAAAACCGAGCGGTTCTTCGCTCAAACTCGTAGATTTGGGAGGACAGGACGTGTCTCCATTCCGCATACTGATCCTATTGATAGCCGCTGGTGCGGCCATGGGAGTGGCCTTTCTGGTTCGTTCCGCGACATCGGCGCCCGCGGTCGCGACGACCACTGAAATCCAGGTCGAAACCATTGAGGAGGAAGTTCAGGTCTCCGAAGTAGAGGTTTTGGTTGCCAGCAGAGATTTGCGCATAGGGGAGGTCATGACCCCTGAAGATTTCCGCTGGGCGCTTTGGCCGGAGAATGAAGTGAACCCGAACTTCTATGTGAAAGAGGACAGCAAAGACGTCGTCAGCGATCTGTCTGGAAAAATTGTTCGAAACTATATTTACGAGCGTGAGCCCATCATTTCGAAGCGGATTATCGAACGCGGCGACACCAGCGTTCTTGCCGCGCTCGTATCGCCCGGCATGCGGGCGGTCTCCATGGAGATCTCAGCAGAAACGGCATCGGGCGGGTTCATCTTACCCGAAGACCGCGTTGACGTGATCCTGACTTACGAGACTGAACGGTTCACCCGGGAAGGTGTCATCGACGAGACCGAGAGCGTTATCATTATCGAAAATGCGCGTGTGCTCGCCATCGACCAGGGATTACGGACCGAAGACGACACGGTCACGCTGGTTGGGTCGACGGCCACACTTGAGCTGTCCGCCGATGATGCGGCTCTCATTGCATTTGGCGAGCGGGAAGGGACCCTTTCACTTGCCTTAAGAAGCATGGTCGATGCGCTTCAAGCTGGAGACACAGTTATTTCTCGGGCCGGTGATTTTGCGGCGGGGAAAGAAACCAGCGCGGTCACGGTCTTCCGAAACGGCAGAATACGTGAAGCGGGTGGAACGCGCAGTGGAGAATAGGGTAGTGAAGAAATTTCCGTTACGCGGATCGGCGGCAGCCTTGATGTTTGCTGTGGTTGGCAGCTTTGTCGGTCACCCACAAAACCTACTCGATGTCACGATCACAGAGCCTGGCGACTCGAATGTTAGCCAGAACATTGTTCTCGCGCACAACAAATCTGCCGTGGTTGAGATTGGTACAGACGCTGCTGACATTGTCATCACCAACCCAGAAATTGCTGATGCCACGGTCCAGACGGCATCACGAATGATCATCCGTGGTGTGAACGTTGGTCAGACCAATGCTTTTGTTTTTGACCGTTTTGGCAATCAACTGCTCAATCTTGAGATCCAAGTTGAGCCAGACGTAGCGGCGCTTGAAGACCTTCTCCACCGGCATGTGCCAGACGCTCGGGTCAAGATCGAGGCCGTAAATAACAGTATCCTGCTAACGGGGTTTGTCGACAGCCTCAGCCAATCGGATCAAGTCGTTCGTCTCACGAATGCCTATGTTGGCCTGAACCCGGATAACCCCGCTAGCGTTCAAAGTCCGACGACTGTTGTGAACATGATGGAGATTGGTGCCCGCGATCAGGTTCTGCTGCAGGTTCGTGTTGTCGAGATGCAACGCTCTGTGATCAAGCAGCTCGGCATCAATCTCGATGGTTCTACGGCTTTTGGTGAGTTGCAGGGCGAGCGTATTGCGCAGGTGTTTCCAGATGGTCCTACGACGGCCAATATCTCGGACCTTGAATCAGCTGGCCCGTTTCAAACGGGCCTCGGGCTAGCGACCTCGAATGCGTTTAATGTCGCCGGTGGCCCTCTCGGTGGTCTTGCAGCTGCGGGCGCATTCACGAACCTCGTGAACGGACAAGATGAGCAATCCAGTCTTGGCCTGTCTCTTCAAGCACTAGAGCGTATCGGTGTCGTTCGTACTCTTGCCGAACCTAATATCGCTTCTTTGTCGGGTGAACCGGCCAATTTCCTTGCCGGGGGCGAGTTTCCTGTTCCCGTGGCGCAAGATGCGGATGGCGGGATTACGGTTGAATTCCGTCCCTTCGGTGTCGGCCTTGGCTTTACACCTATTGTTCTTTCGGAAGGTCGGATTTCACTTCGGTTGTCTACGGAAGTCTCGGAGCTTTCGACTGAAGGTGCCTTTACGGCGATTTCGACAACCACGATCACACCAGACGGAGACGTTATCACCATTCCTGGCGCGACGATCCCGTCGCTTGTTGTTCGCCGGGCAGAGACAACCGTTGAACTGCCGTCGGGTGGTTCCATGATGATTGCCGGACTGATTGAAGCGACAAGTGAGCAAACGATCGACCAGCTACCGGGTTTGCGGCAAGTCCCAATTCTAGGTGCGCTTTTCCGCTCGCGAGACTTCATTGATGAACAAACCGAACTTGTCATCATCGTCACACCTTATCTCGTTGAGCCTGGCTCGCAGGAGGAGTTTCGGACGCCTGACGAAGGTTTTGCGAATGCGAGCGATGCCAGGACTTTCCTGTTTGGTGAGCTGAACAGGACCTACGGCCTCGGAGAAAGAGAAATCGAAGCCGAAGACTATGCCGCACCCGTCGGCTTTATCGAGGAGTAAGGACTGAATCATGTTTGATCGTAATGTTTTGCTTTCAGGTGTCGCGGTCCTGTCAGTTGTTGGCCTCGCCGCCTGTAATTCCAACCCTGTGGCGGCTGTTCCCGTAGATTATATTGAAACTCCAGTGCTTGAACGCCACGAGATTGAGGTGAAACAGCGCACCGAAGTGTTGGAAGTCACAATTAATTTAGCTGATCATACGTTGAGGCGGGAGGACCGCCAGCGCATCACGAACTTCGTGCGTGCCTATACTGATCGCGGTCATGGTCCGCTGACCATGCTTCTGCCTGAGGGCGCTTTGAACCCTCAAATGGCGATCACTTCGGTTGTTGAAGCCCGTGAGATCGCCTTTTCCTATGGTGTGAACTATGAGGAGATCGAGGGCGGCGCGACGCGAGCAGATGATGGCACAGGCAAACTCTATTTGTCATTTAAGAGCTATGAGGCGATTGCACCGGAGTGTGAGAGCTTTGCGACCATCGACTTTGGCTCTGCGCGCCTCAATAACGAGTTGCCGAATTTAGGGTGCTCTATTCGGACAAATCTTGCGGCCATGATCGCCGACCCAGCTGATCTTCTTGGGCAAAGGGCCTTGGATCCAGGCGACATTGTTCGCAGACAGACGACATTTGATCTTTACCGCCGCGGCGAAAGTACGGCCGCTGAACGCAACTCCGGCGAGCAGGGCACATTGTCTGACGCCGTGGATGACCAAAGCTAGGCAGCAGAGGAAGGACACCAGGAAATGGCGAACGAGAGTGCGCTTTTTGAAGACGATTTCCCTCTGGATCTGGAAGAGGATACCGAAGGTCGTTCTGATTTGGAGGGGCCCGCATCTGGGGTAGACTCCGACCTTGTTGAGGGTGGGGTGGCCGAAGGGTCAGATAGTGCCCATGACGTTGACTTGCCGGATCCCGATGGCGGTGAGCGACCGATTCCAGCCATCTCCATGCGCGTCTTCTATGAGGTCGACAGCACGGCCAATCTGATTGAGACGATTGCCCTTGATCGCCGTATGCGGAGTGTTGATGTGGAAGCGATCGAAGGCGGATTGGCATCTGCGATCGAGTATCTGCAATCTAATGTGACGCCCAATCTGCTTGTTCTTGAGTCTCACCTACCAGCTGCGCAAATGATCGAGCAAATCGATGCCCTAGCTGAGCACTGCGATCCTGGGGTTCAGGTCATGGTGATTGGGGCAACCAATGACATCGCGCTATATCGTCAATTGGTTTCTCGCGGCGTCAGTGAATATTTGGTCCCACCTGTTAAGCCGCTTCAAGTTATTCGGGCAATTGGAACGCTGTTTGCTGACCCGGAGACCCCGTTTCTTGGAAAATCTATCTCCGTTGTGGGCGCGAAAGGCGGGGTGGGGGCGTCCACGATTGCCCATAATCTCGCTTGGTCTATTGCTGAAAATGCGCGCCTGAACACAACACTGATTGATCTCGATATTTCATTCGGAACGACGGCGCTCGATTTCAATCAGGAGGGTACTCAATCCGTTGTAGATGCCTTGCTTGCGCCCGAGCGTGCCGATGAAGCGGTTATTTCTCGGCTCCTGACGAAGGCAACGGATCGCTTGTCCTTGTTTACGGCACCCGCGACCATTTCGGACGATCTGGATATATCACAGGACGCCTATGACATTGTCATTCAATCGGTGAGACGCACCGTTCCATATGTCGTTATGGATCTTCCGCACATATGGTCGACATGGTTGAGTTCGACGCTCGTGGCCTCAGATGAGGTGATGCTTGTTTGCCAACCAGATCTGGCATCGCTCCGCAACGGCAAGAATATAATCGATCGACTTAAAGCCGAGCGACCCAATGATAATCCGCCACGTCTCATATTGAATATGGCTGGTGTGCCAAAGCGTCCGGAGATTCCCGTCAAAGACTTTGCCCAGGCGATCGATTTGGAACCGGAAGTCGTGTTGCCGTTTGATCCACAATTGTTCGGTACTGCTGCGAATAATGGCCAAATGATCTCTGAAACGGAACCAGATGCGAAATCGACAATGGCCATAAACCATTTGGCAACACTCATCACCGGCCAGGCGGTGAACGTTCAGAAGAAGTCATTTGTTCAGAAATTGCTGGGCAAATAAGGGAAGCTTAGCAGGGTAGTATATTATGTCATTCGGGAAACGTGCACCGGGAGCTCCGCCAACAGCTGCTCCCAAACCGGCCGCACCAGCGCCGAAGACGGCTCCCCCGAAGCCTGCGGCAAAGCCGAGCAATGACGGGGGAGCTGCCCCCAAGAGCGCCGCTGCTGCAAAGCCGGCTCAGACGAAGCCGCCAGCTCCGGTCACTCCACCCCCTGCGCTGCCAGCGACGAACCAATCGGAAGAGTATTACGAGACGAAGACAACGGTCTTCAATGCACTGATCGACACGATTGATCTTGGTCAGCTTGCTCAGCTCGATCAGGAAAGTGCACGCGAAGAGATCCGCGACATCGTTGTTGAGATCATTGCGATCAAGAATGTCGTGATGTCTATCTCTGAGCAGGAAAGTCTGCTCGATGATATCTGCAATGACGTTCTAGGATATGGACCACTTGAGCCTCTGTTGGCGCGGGATGACATCGCCGACATCATGGTGAACGGTGCGGATACGACCTATATTGAGGTTGGCGGCAAAATTGAGCGTACAAGCGTTCGGTTCCGGGACAATGCGCAGCTGATGAACATCTGTCAGCGGATTGTGAGTCAGGTCGGTCGACGCGTCGACGAATCGAGCCCCATCTGTGATGCGCGTTTGTTGGACGGGTCTCGTGTGAACGTTATCGCACCGCCTCTGGCGATTGACGGCCCAACGCTCACAATTCGTAAGTTTAAAAAGGACAAGCTTCGTCTCGAAGATCTTGTGAATTTTAAGTCCATTTCCCCGGCCGGTGCAGAGCTTCTTCGAATAATCGGACACTCACGGTGTAACGTCCTCATTTCCGGCGGTACGGGATCCGGTAAGACGACGCTCCTGAACTGTTTGACAGGCTTCATTGAACCCACTGAGCGTGTCATCACATGCGAAGACTCCGCCGAGCTGCAATTGCAACAGCCCCATGTTGTGCGGCTGGAAACACGCCCTCCGAATATTGAGGGATCGGGCGAAATCACCATGCGTGATCTGGTCAAGAACTGTCTGCGGATGCGCCCTGAACGGATCATCGTCGGTGAGGTGAGGGGGCCAGAGGCCTTTGACCTGCTGCAGGCTATGAATACAGGCCACGATGGCTCGATGGGAACGCTCCACGCCAACTCACCGCGCGAAGCTCTGTCGCGGGTTGAATCGATGATTACAATGGGCGGCTTTTCTCTCCCTGCCCGGACGATCCGCGAGATGATTGTTGGGTCGGTTGATATCGTGGTCCAGGCTATGCGCTTGCGGGATGGCTCGCGGCGCATCATCAATATCACCGAGGTAATGGGCATGGAAGGCGATACTATCGTCTTGCAGGATGTTCTGACCTATGAAATCGACGGTGAAGACGATGACGGCAAGCTGATCGGTCAGCATCGTGGAACAGGTATTGGCCGTCCGCGGTTTTGGGAACGGGCTCGCTATTATAATCTAGAAAAAGATCTAGCTACGGCCCTTGATGAATTGGAGGGTCACGCATGAGCCAGCAGGATCTTCTTATTTATGGTGCAGCCGCGCTTGTTTTTATCGCCATCGCATGTGTTGGCGTCCTTCTGACCACAGAAGACAAAACACAAAATGCGCGCAAACGTGCGAAATTAGTTGGCGCAGGTGAAAGCGGAAAAGTTTCGCGAAGTGCCAAGGCGGATGAAGAGGCAAGTGCCCGCCGGCGTGAGACCCAAAAAATGCTGGAGAAGCTCCGCAAGGATGACGCCAAGCGGAAAAAGATGATCGTCCCACAGGACATAAAAGGCAAAATCGAGCAGGCCGGTCTCAGCATGACCGTTTCGACCTTTTGGATGCTCTCAGCCGCAACCGGCATTGGGCTTGCCATTGCCGCTTACTTGTCCGGTGCCCAAGGCTTGCCAACTATTCAAGGCATAAAATTGGAAAGCCGACCAGCGGTTATCATCATGGCCGGGATTGCAGGCTTTCTTGGCTTGCCCCGCTTTGTCCTTGGCTTTCTGGCGTCGACGCGTGCCAAACGGATGACAAACCAGTTTGCTGATGCGCTGGACGTGATTGTGCGTGGTGTGAAATCTGGTTTGCCGCTCAATGAATGCCTTAGGATTATCGCAAACGAGAGCCCGTCTCCGCTCGGTCCGGAGTTTGAGATTCTGACCGACCAGATCGCCATGGGTACAAATATGGACCGGGCGCTCCAAGGCTTGTATCAGCGTGTGCCGCTTCCAGAGATCAACTTTTTCGTTATCGTGCTGTCTATTCAGTCGAAAGCAGGTGGTAACTTGTCTGAGGCTCTTGGGAATCTGTCTGGCGTGATCAGGGCGCGCCGCATGATGCGGGAAAAGGTGAAGGCGCTGTCATCCGAAGCGAAGGCCTCGGCTGTGATTATCGGAAGTCTGCCTTTTGCCGTCGGTGTTCTGCTTCATTTATCGTCGCCCGATTATATTCGGGGTCTGTTCACCACGGAGACCGGGCATTTTCTTATTCTGGTCGGCGCTTGTATGATGACTGTAGGCATTACGGTCATGCGCAAAATGATCAATTTCGATATGTAGGCGGCCGGCTATGTCAATTACTTCTACCGTCTCCGATATCGTCACCGATCCTGGTGCCATGGCGTCCATTCTGGCGGGCGTGACCGTGTTTGCTACGGCGGTGTCATTTGCGATGCCCATGCTGCAGGGCGACAAGCTGAACACTCGCCTTAAATCGGTGACTAATCGCCGTGAGCAGCTGCGGCGTCAAAGCCGAGCGGAGCTTGAAGGCAAGTCGCTTAAGCGGGAATCCAAGGGTCTTTTTTCTGATCTGAACGAGAAGTTTAATCTCCAGAAACTGCTTGAAGACCCGAACGTCCACACAAACCTCATGCGAGCCGGTATGAGAGGGCCCGGACCCGTTGCAGCCTTCTACGCGGCGCGGATGATCCTTCCCTTTGTTGGATTGGTACTGACGTTTTTGTATGTTTTTGTGCTGGAGGCAGTCCAGCTTGAGGGGGCCATGAAATATGGGTCTCTTATTGCGGGGATGGCTGCTGGATTTTATCTGCCCAATATTTACATCCAGAATATTGGACAAAAACGCCAGCAAGCGATTATGAAAGCGTTTCCCGACTCTTTGGATATGCTGCTGATTTGTGTTGAGTCCGGTATGTCTATCGAGATGGCTTTTCAAAAAGTTAGCCGCGAGATTGGATCTGCATCTGCCGAATTGGCTGAGGAATTGACGCTAACAACTGCCGAGCTGTCCTATCTTCAGGAACGTCGAACGGCATATGAAAACCTTGCTGATCGTACCGGCCATGAAGGCGTGAAGGGCGTGTGTTTGGCCCTTGTTCAGGCTGAGCGATACGGAACGCCTCTTGGCGATGCGTTGCGGGTTATGGCTAAGGAAAACCGGGATCTTCGTATGTCCGCAGCGGAAAAGAAGGCTGCGGCCCTTCCGGCGAAATTGACGGTTCCGATGATTTTGTTCTTCCTGCCAGTTCTATTTATTGTGGTGCTTGGCCCGGCTTATGTGAACTTCAAGGAATCCGGCACCGAGCTTCCGTAACTGGAAGACGTCAATCAATATCTGGTTTTGAAAAACTTCGTGCGCTTCTTAGTCTCTGCCTGCCAAGGTTCCACGCAAGCGAGGGCGAGGTGGCTCCTGGCTGGCGAGTTCAGTTGGTTCTTCAATCGTTTCGCTTTTTACCGTTTCAGTTGGAGCCGCTTTCGGGACCTCCACGTGAACGGTTTCGGCGATTTGAGTGTCTGCGCCAGCAGCTTCCGAAATTCTCTCCAAGCGAACGTCTTTACCGATCATCTGGGCAATGAACTCGAGGTTTTTCTCTGCGATATGCTCGGATGCGTCCTGTCTTGCGATGTCTCGCGCCTCGTCAAACTTGCCCTGAAGGCTTAAGATGAGCGCGAAGTTCTGCCGAACCTGAGCTGTCGCATCGGCAAGGCTGACGGCTTCTCGAAGTTTCTCTTCGGCCTTGTCGAGATTGCCCTGAAGGGCGAGCGACAAACCGTAATTGGATAGAGTTGCTGGGCGGTTGGGGTCAATTTCGAGTGCTTCGCGGTAGGCGACCTGGGCAGCTTCGTGTTCTCCCCGAGAGTCGTAGATCGTACCAACGGCAGCATAAGGTGTTGCGTCAAATGGCTTGAGTTCGGCCGCTGCTGCATAGGCGCGCACGGCCTGTAGGAGGTTACCTTGAGCCTGTTCAGCGCGAGCAACTTCCAAGATGACGGCGTGGTTTTCAGGGTGGCTAACCGCTGCGATATTGGCGACTTCAGCAGCTCTTTCGTGGCTGCCAATTTCGCGCAGTGCCTTGGAGAATGATACGGTGATGTCCGCGTCCGTTGGGAACAGATTATATTGTGTGTTCCAGAAGTTCGCTCGGGTCAGCGGGTCGGCTCGTTCGGCTATTTCTATCTCGTCTTGGCTTGGCTTTTGCGGCAGGTCAGCATCGACGCCGGCAACACTTGTGGCTGCGGTGCTGGCACATGCTGCTGCGAGACCAAGTGTTGCCAGCGAGGTTGCGAATTTGGCCAAAATAGGCTTGGACATCAGGAAATTCCCAAGGGAGATGACTATATCTCTTGGTTCTAGGTTGCTGCCCTCAAGAAAGAGTTAATGTTTGGTGTTGCGGCATTAACCTCTTCGAAAAACCCAAAAGGTGTCTGTCAGAATGCACAAAGCCCTCACAGCGAATGCTGACCGTACCATAGCCCTTCATATGATCGACAGTGATATGTGGGACAATGGCAAGGCAGGATTAGATAAGATCAAACTGAATTTTGCCGAGGCTGTGAACTTCAAGGCCGGTGCCGGCCAAATCGTGCTTTGCCCAAATGGGGACGGCGATCTGACCGATGTGATTTTTGGACTTGGCGATGGCACGGATCGACTTGCGGTGTCTGCGCTTGCCGCGAAACTGCCGGCTGGTGACTATGAGGTCAGTCTTAAACCAGACGCTTGGTCGTTTGAGGCCATTGTTGATGGCTGGATTGATGGCGCGTATCGGTTCCAGCGGTATCTCAGCTCTGAGTATGAGGCCCCCCGTCTGATTGTCCCTGAGACGGCGGACGCTGCCGCGTTGACACGGCTGGCGGACGCTGTTGATCGCGTGCGGGATCTCGTCAATACGCCCGCCGGAGATATGGGGCCGGATGCGATCGAAGCGGCGGTGCGCGCGTTGGCGACGTCTTATTCTGCCAAAGTGTCGACGGTGACAGGTGACGATCTCATCAGCGAAAATTATCCGATGGTACATGCGGTCGGCCGGGCGGCAGATATTCCTCCCAGAATCGTTGAACTGAGTTGGGGGAACCCGAAAGATCCAGAGCTTGCCGTTATTGGCAAAGGGGTCTCCTTCGATACCGGCGGGCTGAATATCAAGACCGGCGGATATATGCGCATCATGAAGAAGGATATGGGCGGTTCGGCCCATGCCATCGCTCTTGCCGGTCTTGTTATGGATGCCGGATTACCTGTGCATTTGAAGCTGTATGTGCCGACCGTCGAGAACGCGATTTCGGGGAATGCTTTCCGGCCGGGCGACGTGTTGCAGAGCCGGAAAGGCAAGACCGTTGAGATTGACAATACTGATGCTGAAGGTCGCTTGATCCTGGCGGATGCGCTGGCTCGAGCATGTGAGGGTGAACCTGATTTGATTATCGATTTTGCAACACTGACTGGCGCTGCTCGTGTGGCACTGGGCCCGGACCTTGCGCCATATTATACTGACGATGAGAGCCTTGCTGCCGCGCTCGCTGACGCGGCGGAGGCGAGCGGCGACCCGGCTTGGCGTATGCCGCTTTGGTCGCCCTATCTCGGCATGTTGAAAAGCTCCGTTGCCGATATTGTCAATTCCGGCGGTGGTGGCATGGCTGGATCGATTACCGCAGCTCTGTTTTTGCGCGAATTCGTGGACACGGAACGATGGGTTCATCTTGATGTTTGGGCCTGGAGAGAGGCGAAGTATGGCCGGCCGGCCGGGGCGGCGGCCTGTGGTCTTCGCGCCGTGTGGCACATGATTCAACACCGCTACGCAAACTGAGAATTTCGACCCTTGCGGGTGGGAGCAAATCACTTGAGGATTCTCCCATAAAGTGAGGTGAGTTCCCATGGTATTGAATGAACGACAGGCCCTGACCCTCTGGAGACGGACAGTTGTCGCCTCAGTGCGTTCAGACAAACCAGACCTCACCGCGCGGCAACAGGCCATTCTTTTGACGGTGTCCCTGACCCGCGGACCCCATACAGTCAGGGGCCTCTCCGAAACGCTCGACGTTGCCAAACCGGCCATCACGCGCGCTTTGGATACGCTAACGCGATCCAATCTCGTCCGCCGCGTTAAGGATGAGTCCGATCTTCGCAACGTTTTCATTGAGCGAACCCAGGAGGGGGCTGAATATTTACGTGGTTTCGCGGAGCTGATCCTTGCCGCTGAGCAAGGAGAACCGGAGCCGCCAGGGCAGACAGGCGACAGCGAGGCCGTAGCCTGATACGGTCTCTCCAATGGTTGAGCTAAATGATAAGCGAATAGCGCGTCCGGGCGAAGGCGACTCTGTGCCGGCTGTGGTCGCGCGTCCGAATTCCCCCCTTTTGACAACAAAGGACGGTGCGGCGCAGCGTGTGAGTTCGGCCGTTTTCGGCGAAAGCGTTGAGGTGTTTGCGAAAGAGGGCGATTTCGGGCTGGTCCGGCATGGCCATGATCATTATGTTGGCTGGTCGAAACTTGCAGATCTCGGCGCTGCACCGGAACAGGCGTTTACCCACTGGGTATCGTCGGCCATGACCCATGCTTTCAGCAAACCGGACTTAAAGTCAGCTCCCAAAACGGCGCTGTTTCTTGGCAGTCGACTGATCATCAGCGAGGTGGATGGGGCTTATCATTTCATGGATGGGATTGGCTGGCTGCACGAGGCGCAGATCTTACCGATGGACCAGGTTTATTCTGACCCGAGCGGTGTGGCTCTTGGTTTTCTGGGCAGCCCGTATCTTTGGGGCGGGCGGGATGCCTTTGGCCTTGATTGCAGCGGTCTCACACAGCAAGCCTTTGCCGCGTGTGGCATTCGCTTGCCGCGCGACAGCGATATGCAATTTGCCTGGTCTGGTGTCGCCCTGGAGAATTGGGCAGAATCTGGAGCATTGCAACGCGGAGACCTCATCTTTTGGCGTGGGCATGTTGGTATGATGCTGGATGACGTCACCCTATTGCACGCCAACGCATACACGATGCGCGTGTCCACCGAACCGTTGCAAACCGCAATTGAGCGGATTGATCAGCACACCCCCTATGGCCGGCCGATTGGGGCCAAGCGGATCGATTTGGATCGGACAGGAGAACCTGATTGGTTCGCCGAATAGATCGATACCCGTTGGCCTCTTGCAGGTGCGCATCCTAATTTCCCTTTGGTATAGGCACTGAGGCAGTCATGAGTTTTCTTCCCAAATCTGTTGTTCTCGTTTTGGCGGCGCTAGCACTCAGCGGGTGCGCGCATTTCCCCGCTGTGTTTACAAACCTTCCTGCGGATCCCGATACTGAGCCGAGTTTTCATGACGGGCTGTTGGTACTGGATTCCCATCTCGACACGCCAATCCATTTTGCTCGGCCGGATTACTCGCTGATTGGCGATCAGTCTTTCTCGGAGACCCAAACCCAGGTTGACCTTGGACGGATGAAACGCGGGGGGCTAGATGGTGGTTTTTTCGTTATCTATACACCCCAAGGCCCGCTGACTGAGACGGGGTATCAGCGCGCTCGGGATGCGGCCATGCAGCGTGCTTTTCAGATCCGAGAAGCGGCGGCGAAGCATAATGGGCACTTCACGCTTGCTTTTGAGTTTGACGATGCGGCGGAGATTGCCGGGGAGGGTAAGCGCATTGTCTATCAAAGCATTGAAAACTCTTACCCTCTTGGGCTCGACGTGACCTTGCTGGAGACTTTCTATCGGTTTGGCGTTCGCATGGTCGGCCCTGTCCACTTTCTGAATAATCAGTTTGCCGACAGTTCAACCGATCTGACAGGGCGCGATTGGGGCGGGCTCAGCCCACTTGGTGAAGACCTTGTCCGCGAGGCGAATCGGCTCGGCATGGTCCTCGATGGATCTCATGCCCATGATGAGACCGTGAGGGATATGATCGCTTTGTCGACCACACCAATCATTCTGTCTCATACAGGTGTGAAAGCTATTTTTGACCATCCGCGCAACATTGATGACGATCTTCTTCGCGCTCTGGCAAACAGTGGCGGTGTCATCCAAATCAATGCCTTTGGCGGGTATCTAGAGGCGCTTACCGACAGTCCGGAGCGAGCGGCGGCGCTAGAGGCTTTGC
>JBCBUY010000089.1:0-13741 GCA_039817885.1 Pseudomonadota bacterium
CCGAACTTGCGAGACTGCTGTCAGACGAAAGCCCATCGTGGATGTGCTGATCCTTCGGGTGTGATCGAACAAAGGGAGAGAAGAGATGCAAATTGGACCGTTGAATCATGTGGGTGTCGCCGTGCCGTCAATCACCGAGGCCATCGAAACCTATAGGACGCTTTATGGGGCGACCGACATCACCGAGCCGTTTGATATGCCCGCGCAGGGCGTGAAAGTCTGTTTCGTTAACCTCCCGAACAGCCAGATCGAATTGATTGAGCCGTTGAATGAAGACTCTCCGATTTGGAATTTCATCCAGAAGAATCCAAAAGGCGGGCAGCACCATGTCTGTTTTGAAGTGCCTGACATCAATGATGCGGTAGTAGCCATGAAAGATCGTGGCGCAACCGTTCTCGGCGAACCGCGAATCGGGGCCCACGGCACACCGATCGTGTTTGTTCATCCGAAGAATTCCAACGGCGTGCTCATCGAGCTTATGGAAACACCGAAGGGCGATCACTAGGTGAACATCCCTCAAATCCTCATCGTTTTCTTCGTTTCATGGTGGCTCGTCTTCCTGCCGGCACTGTCGGTCGGCGTGCAGGGTCAGCATGAAAGCGAGGACGGTGTGGTTGAAGGCACCGAGGCGGGTGCGCCCGTCGCGCCAATGCTCTGGAAGAAAGCCCTTTGGGCGACGATTGGTTCCGTACTGATTACGATCATCGCTATGATCGTGATCCCCTTGCTTGCGCCCTAAGCCCGGCTGTGGCTAGAGCTTCCTAACCGTTTAGACATCAAGGATCAGTCGCACCCATGCGCTTATCTCACTTCTTCCTTCCGGTAACCAAAGATGCGCCGGCCAATGCCGAAATTGCTTCCCACCAATTGATGCTGCGGGCCGGTATGATCCGTCAGGCGGGGGCCGGCATCTATTCCTGGCTACCGCTCGGCTTTCGGGTGCTGAAAAAGATTGAGCAGATTGTCCGCGAAGAGATGGACCGGGCGGGCGCGGTGGAAATGCTGATGCCCACCTTGCAACAGGCCGAGCTTTGGCGGGAGTCCGACCGATATGATGCCTATGGTCCAGAAATGCTCCGCATCACTGACCGGCAAGACAGGGAAATGCTCTACGGCCCTACGAACGAGGAAATGATCACCGAGATCTTTCGGGCCTATGTGAAGTCCTACAAGCAATTGCCGATGAACCTCTATCATCAGCAGTGGAAGTTTCGCGACGAAATCCGGCCGCGCTTCGGCGTTATGCGCGGCCGCGAGTTCTATATGAAGGATGCCTATTCCTTCGATCTCGACGAGGCGAGCGCGCGCATCTCGTATCAGAAGATGTTTGCTGCTTATCTCAACACGTTCAACCGCCTCGGCGTCACGGCCATTCCTATGCAGGCTGACCCCGGGCCGATTGGCGGCGATTTGAGCCATGAATTCCTCGTCCTGGCGGATAGCGGGGAAAGCGCAGTGTTCTGCGACAAAGCAGTGCTTGATGTGCCGCCGCCTGGGGCTGATTTCGACTTTGCCGATCTTGATGCGCTCGCCGAAGAAATGGACAAGCGGACGAAGTATTATGCCGCCACTGACGAGAAGCATGATGAGGCTGCCTATTCGCAAGTGCCGGAAGATCGCCGCGTGTCTGCGCGCGGCATTGAAGTTGGCCATATCTTCTATTTCGGAACGAAGTATTCGGGCTCCATGGGGGCAAATGTTCAGAATGCCGATGGCGATCTCGTGCCGATCCATGGCGGATCCTACGGTATCGGTGTGTCCCGTTTGGTCGGCGCAATTATTGAAGCCTGCCACGATGAGAACGGCATTAAATGGCCTGCCAGTGTCGCTCCATTCGACGCTGCGCTGATCTCGATGCGCCCTGGAGACGCGGCCGTCGCATCGGCTTGCGACGCGGCCTATGCCGAAATGCAAGCGGCGGGTATGGACGTGCTCTATGATGAAACCGACGAGCGTGCCGGCGCGAAATTCGGCCGTGCTGATCTCATCGGCCTGCCTTGGCAGGTCATAATCGGGCCAAAATCCCTTGAAAAAGGAGTGGTTGAGCTAAAACGGCGCGCCACGGGGGACCGGGAAGACATGCCACTTGCTGATGCTATTGCGAAGATGAGGGCCTGATTTGACGGATACGCCGACCCTTGCCAGCCGCCCCTTTGGACGGTTCGAGCGGTCGCTCTCCTGGCGATATCTCAGGGCGCGGCGGGAGCACGGCGGTGCGTCTCTCATCTCCATCATCTCATTCGTGGGCATCGCGCTCGCAGTCGCCGCGCTCATTGTCACCATGTCGATTATGGGCGGGTTTCGCACGACGCTGATCAATGCGCTTGTGGGCGGCGAGGAACATATCGCGATCTATATTGGTGATCGGGCGAGCGAGGAGGGGGCGCTCGACTTTGCCAATGTTGTTCGAGGGGTTGAGGGGGTTCGCACCGTGTCACCGAGCTTGCAGGCCGAAGTGCTCGTCGAGGGGTATGGTGCCCAAACGGGTGCGCGTGTGCGCGGCGTTCGACCGGAGGATCTTGCGAATTATCCGGCCCTCGATTTGGAGTCCTTCACGGGATACGGGGAGGGTCGAAATGGCGGCAATACGGTTCTCGTGGGCAAGTATCTGGCCCGGCGTCTCGGCCTGATCAAAGGCAGTTCTATCACCATCTTTGGGGCGCAGGGGCCAGCCACCCCGTTTGGCAGTGCGCCCGGCCGCAAGAAAGAGTACATTGTCGGTGGTCTGATCGACACCGGCAGCGTCGATCTCGACAATATCTATATCTTCATGCCGCTCGAGCAGGCGCAGATCTTCTTCAATCAGCGCGGTCAAGTCCAACGCCTCGACGTCCGGATCGAGGACATCTACCAGTCACCTGAGATCATGAAGCAGATCTTTCCACTGCGGACCGGGCCGTTTGGCATGGATGATTGGCAGCAGCGCAATGGCAGTTATCTGAACGCCCTCGGTACAGAGCGCCGTCTTATGGGCATGATCATGCTGATCCTGATCACCATCACATCCCTCAACATCATCACCGGTGTCGTTATGCTGGTGAAGAACAAGACCCGCGACATCGCAATTCTGCGGACAATCGGTGCAGGGCGGAACGCCATTATGCGCGTCTTCATCATGATCGGTGCGACGCTTGGGTTTGCCGGCGCGGTGACCGGGCTTCTGCTTGGTGTTTTGGTTGTTTTTAACATCGACGCCGTCGAAGCGTTTCTGGACTTTGTCACGGGAACCACGCTGTTTCCGGCCGACGTCTACAAGCTCGATGGACTGCCAGCTGAAGTCAACTGGCTTGAGGCAATCGGTACCACGGCCTGGGCCGTTGCCATGTCGATCCTCGTTACCATCTGGCCGGCTCGTGTGGCCGCCCGGATGGACCCTGTCGAAGCGCTGAGGTTTGAGTGATGGCGGCTGTGCTCGATCTCAGAGATGTGGTGCGCACTTATACCTCCGGAGCCGGGGCCCTTGACGTTCTGCGCGGGGCTAGCCTCAGCCTGTCAGCGGGCGAGCTTGTCGGGCTTGTCGGGCCATCGGGCTCCGGGAAGTCGACGCTGTTGCACACTGCCGGGCTGCTTGAAAAACCAGATGGCGGGTCGGTGCTGCTGGAGGGCGAGGATTGTCTCAAACTCTCCGACCGCCAACTCACCGCGCGCCGCCGCCACAAGCTCGGCTTCATCTACCAGTTCCACCATCTGCTCCCCGAGTTTAGCGCCGAGGACAATATCGCCATGCCGCTGATGATTGCCGGCGTCGGCAAGGGCGAGGCGAAGGCAAAGGCCAGATCGCTCCTGGACGAGATGGGACTTGGCGAGCGCGGACACCACCAGCCGGGCCAGCTGTCCGGCGGCGAACAGCAACGCGTGGCCATCGCCCGTGCTCTTGCAAATGATCCACGCCTCATCATTGCCGATGAACCGACCGGCAATCTCGACCCCGGCACAACCGAACGCGTCTTCGCCACTTTGATCAAGATGGCGCGCCAAGAGGGGGCGGCTGTCCTTATCGCGACGCACAATATGGCTCTGACCAAACATATGGATCGCGTATTGACCCTTGAAGATGGCCGGCTTGTCAACTTTGCAGGGGGCGCGTGAGCGGTCGCAAAGCGCGCACTTTTGGGGATCAAGTACAGGCGCGCAGGGCCCTCGGCGCGAGCTGGGGGATGTCTGCCTTGGGGACCTGTTCTCATCTTGGCGGCTTGAACCATAAGTCCTTTTCGGCATGAACGCGCCATTTGCCTCCAAAACACCCACCGCGCCAAAAGTGGGTGTCAATTTGAGTGCCAAAACAAGGAGGCCGCGCGCGGTTTTAAGGCTCTTTGAGAGCGATCTATCCCCCGAAACCTAAGCGCGCTGACCGGACTCTATCCCCGCGTCTATCCCCCGTCGAAGAGAGGCTCCGGCTCGATGAGCGCAATCCTGTGCTCACCATTCTCGAGGGGACCGGCGACGGCGATGATCCCGCTGGGGTAATTACCGAAGCGAACCTCGGAAAGCGTGGCGATGGCTGTTGGCGCTTTCGATGCTCTCACCGTGATACCGTCGCGAATGGTAATCGGCGTCCCGATGTCAGCGCCGCTGGGCTTGGATACAAGTGTGCCGAACGGTGTCAGTTGGAGCTCGGTGACCTGGTCACCCTGTCTCAGAAGAGCCGTATCTCCCGCCGGAGGCCCTCTATAGTCGCATTCAGTGTAGGGACGGGTGACCGCTGGGGCGGATGCAGGGAGAATGTCGAACTCCTCGTCTTCGGTAACGATGATATGGCCATAGGCATTGGGGTCGGAGGTGTTGTCCTCGGCCTGTTCCAGAATCGCACTGAAAGAAAAGCTGGTGCCCTGGTCTGGGGTTTCTGCGATGCACAAGCCTCTGGCATCGTTGAGATTTTCATTCAGAGCAATCACACTCGGAGCTGGGAGGGCCGGGGTGAACACAACGAGCTGTGGTGCACCTGCTGGATCAAGGGCTGGGAAGACTGAAAGCGTATCAGCGCCGAAGGCTTGTTCGATGCCTGAGGTGACAAGGGCAACGTCAAGCGGTGCAGGCTCTGTCAGGCGCTCTGCATTGAGATCGAAGACCTGGGCCGTTCCATCCTCGAAAAGGGCCAGCATAATCGGGGTGCTGCCGCCAGCAAAGGCAATGTCCGTCACTGGTGCATGGAGAGGGTCCGTATTCCAAACGGCTGGTAAAATGACTGTATTTTCAGGAGCTTCTGGTGTTTCTGGTGATGTTTGGTCCGTTGAAGCAGAGGGCGTTTCGTCTTCACTGCCAGAGCATGCGCCAAGAAATATCACTGCAGCAGCGAGCCCTGCGTTGACAAGGGGGCTGGCGGGCCGTAAACGCACGCGCTTGAACACCATCTGAAAACTCCTGAAAGAGAGGGGCTGATTTTCTTGGCCCCAGTGAAATAGTGGCAATGAAAAGTACTTTGCTGAAACCTGCCGATGTCGAGCCGAAATGGGTCGTCATAGATGCCGAAGATGCTGTTGTCGGCCGCCTTGCGTCTTACATCGCCAAGCGCCTGCGCGGCAAGCACCGGGCTGATTATACCCCGCACGTCGACTGCGGAGACTTTGTTGTCGTGGTGAATGCTGAGAAAGTTGCGTTCACAGGCTCCAAGCGGACAGACAAGATTTACTACCGCCATACGGGACACCCCGGCGGCATTAAATCTACCACAGCCGAGAAAGTGCTCGACGGACGTTTCCCAGAACGGGCTTTGTCTTTGGCCGTGAAGCGCATGCTTCCCAAGGAGAGCCCTCTGGCGCGCAAGCAGTTCTCCAAACTTCGTATCTATGCTGGCCCTGAGCATCCGCACGAGGCGCAGCAGCCTGAAGTCGTTGACTTCAAATCCATGAATTCCAAGAACAAGAAAGCGGCTTAATCGATGTCTGATACCGATACCGCACAATCCCTCGAGGATCTCGGCAAGCTGGAAGGTCAGGACGGTGAGACCGTTGCTGCCCCCGTGATCACAGCTGATCCGAAAATCGACCAATATGGTCGCGCCTACGGCACAGGGCGCCGGAAGTCGGCGATTGCCCGCGTTTGGATCAAACCAGGCTCTGGCAAGATCACGATCAATGGCAAGGATCAGGAGCAGTATTTCGCTCGTCCGGTATTGCGCATGGTCATCGCGCAGCCTCTGATCGAAGCGGGTCGCGAAACCGAATTCGATGTAATTTGCACCGTGAAAGGCTCCGGCCTGTCGGGTCAAGCGGGTGCTGTGCGCCACGGAATTACGCGTGCGCTTGTTGCATATGAGCCGGCGCTTCGCACGGTTCTCAAGCCACACGGCTTCCTGACACGGGATCCGCGCGTTGTGGAACGTAAGAAGTATGGCCGTGCGAAAGCGCGTCGTAGCTTCCAGTTCTCGAAGCGCTAGGACTTACAAGCAAATACAAGCTTTTGAGCGGGCGTTTCGGATGCGGAGCGCCCGTTTTCTTTTGAGGTGATGGGATGAAACCGTCTGTATTCATTGATGGTGAGGCCGGGACCACGGGCCTGCAGATCCGGGATCGTCTGGCTGGACGTTCTGATATTGAATTGCTTTCGATTGATCCCGACAAGCGCAAAGATATGGAGGCGCGCGCGCAGCTTCTGAATGCGGCTGATGTGGCGATCCTCTGTCTGCCCGATGCCGCGGCGCGTGAGGCCGTGGACCTCGTCGCCAATCCCGATACGGTGATTATCGACGCCTCCAGTGCGCATCGAACAGATCCAGACTGGGCATATGGCTTTCCTGAAATGGCACCGGGGCAGCGTGATAAGATCAAGGCTTCGAAGCGAATTTCAAATCCGGGCTGTTACCCAACCGGATTTATTGCGCTGGTGCGGCCTCTGGTGGAGGCAGGTCTTCTTCCAGCAGACTATCCTGTCACCGTGAATGCTGTGTCGGGATACTCCGGTGGCGGAAAATCTTTAATCGAAGAATTCGAAACTGGTGAAGGTGATCCGTATCGGTCCTATGCGCTCAGCCAGCAGCACAAGCATGTGCCGGAAATGAAGGCGCATTCCGGAGTTGTCCATGGGCCGGTGTTTACGCCAGCGGTGGGGAACTATGCTCAAGGTATGATTGTGGAAGTGCCGCTGGCGCTATGGAGTTTGCCGGACACTGATGATGGTATTTCCGATCATTATCAGGCTTTGAAGCATGCTTATCGCGATGAACACTTTGTGGATGTGCACACGCTCGATGAAAGTAATGCGCTTAAAGGCTTGGAGCCGCAGGCTTGCAACGGAACAAATCAAATCGATCTTTTTGTCTTTGGAAACAAAGAACAAGCCCGCTTGATCGCTCGCTATGACAATCTCGGCAAAGGGGCCTCGGGCGCGGCCGTTCAGAATATGAACATCGTCCTTGGGTTTGACGAGGCGACCGGGCTTTAGTCGAGCAATCCGCGCTCTTCTCGTATGTCCTTGAGCCTGCGTTTGACATATGTGCCGGGGGCGTCGCCGAGACCGACATCTTCCGGCATACGCGCGTCAATCCGCTTGCCGGACTGTTTGCGCAGCCATGTCAGCCAGGTTGGCCACCAGGAGCCCGGGCGTTCTTCGGCTCCTTCAATCCATTCATCTGCTGTCGGAGCAAGTTCTGGATTTATCCAGTGCTGATACTTTTTTGCATCTGGATGGTTTACGACGCCGGCGATATGTCCCGACCCGGCAAGACAGAATGTCGAGGGTCCACTGAAGGCCTGGGATGTGCGGTATACGGACTGATAGGGGCAGATGTGATCATCTCGACTGGCCTGTACGAAAACTGGAATCTCGATGTCCTGAACGTCAACGCGGGTGCCGAGAACCTTGAAATTGCCGCGTGACAGCGCGTTTCGTGCATAGAGCTTCTTGATGTAGGTCTTGTGGGTTCGAGCCGGGATGTTTGTTTGATCGGCATTCCAATACAACAAGTCGAAGGGTTTTGGCTTTTTGCCGAGCATGTAATTGTCGACAACATATCGCCAGACGAGATCGACCGGGCGTAGCCAGTTGAACGTCTCGCCCATAACTTCCCCCGGCATTATCCCCTTATTCTTGTCAATGATCTGATCGATCCGTTCGACGGAATCCTCGTCGGTGAAGATCAGCAGATCGCCTGCCAGTTCGAAATCCATCTGCGACGCAAAAAATGTCGCCGACCGAATGCGCTTGTCGCCCTCTTGGGCCATGAGTGCGAGGGCTGAGGTGAGAAGGGTGCCGCCAATGCAGTACCCGACCGTGTTGATGTTCTTCACGTCCGCCGCTTTGGTGGCCGCGCCGACTGCGGCGTAAATACCTTGCTCGACGTAGTCGTCCCATTTGTAGTTTTTCGTAACCTCATCAGCGGACCGCCACGAGACAACAAACACCGTGATGCCCTTATCGCGGAGCCAGCGGATCATCGAATTTTCTTCACGAAGATCGAGAATGTAGAATTTGTTGATCCAAGGCGGGAAAATGAGGAGAGGTCGGCGATATACGGTTTCCGTTGTCGGCTCGTACTGAATGAGTTCGATCAGATCGTTTCGAAACACCACTTTGCCCGGTGCCGTGGCAACATTCTCACCGAGCACAAATGGTGCTTCGTCGGTTTGGCTGATAGCGAGCCGGTCACTGCTTGACTGCACATCGGCACGCGCCTGCTTCAGCCCTTCCAGAACGGATGACCCGCCGGTTTTTAGCATCGTTTTCAAGACTTGGGGGTTTGTGGCGAAGAAATTGGTCGGCGCAAACGCGTCGATCGTTTGCTGGGCATAGAAGCGGGCCTTGCGCTTATCAGCCACCGGCAGGCCGGATGCGCCGTCGATCAAGGACATCATCCATTTGGTGTTTAGCTCATAGGACCGACGCATCGCGTCAAAGATCGGATTTGTCGACCATTCCGGATCTGAAAATCGCCGGTCGTGACCGTTTGCCGTGCCGGGGCGGCCCATCATGACATCGGTCCATGTCGTCATCAGGCCCTGCCAGAGATCCATGTTTGCCTGCATGAGGTGCATCGGGTTCATGGCGAGGGATTGGCCCACTCGCATAAAGCTCTGAGCGAGTTCGACGGGGTCATGCTGAGGCTGGCTTGGGTTTGATGCCCCCATTTGCATAATGTCTGCGAGCAAGCCCTGGCTTTCCTGGGTTGCTGCAGCGAGTGTTGCCATAAGCTTCTGGACATCCTGCGGCTTCTGCTGCGAAAGGAGGTCGCTTAGGCTCTCATTTGCCTCGCTCTTGCCTGATTGCACGGTCTTACTAACCATCACGCCCGTATTGTTTTCGATTTATGTACGATTGCCAGTATAAGGGAAAAGTATAAGCAAATTATGCTGTTTAGGGAAAAAATCTCAATGAAGATCAGGTTTTGGCCGGTTTTTTTGCTCATCAGCGGCTGCGCATCGTTAAATGATGTGGTTGGCGGCATTGGCAATGCGCCTGATTGGTTTCGTGAGCGTCGGGTCGAAATTCGAGGCGAGGGTTATCCGCGCTTGCGCGAAGTGCCCTCGGTCAATGATGTCGCCGAAGGATTTGAGCGCATGGAAGATACGACCGTGGATGTCGAAACCGCGAGACTGTACCTAAACGGCCACCCGCGCTCAGAACTTTCGAGATTGGCCCCCGATGATATCCTTGCGCCGTTCGTTCCGATGCGAGCACAGATACCTGATATTGAGCCCGCGCCCGAAGAGATTATTTCCCGTGAAGAACTCGAATCGCTGCTTAGTCAGCTTGTTCCGCCCCCTCCACGCTAGACACCGGTGAAGAGATGTCAGGAGAGTTTTACAAAATCAGGCGATTGCCCCCTTACGTTTTTGAGCAGGTGAACAGAAAAGCAGCTGCGTTAAGGGGGGAAGGGGCCGATGTGATCAATCTGTCGATGGGCAATCCCGACCTGCCAACACCGCCGCACATTGTTGAGAAATTGGTTGAGACAGCGCGGAAACCAAACGTTCACGGATATTCGGCCTCTCGTGGAATTCCAGGTCTTCGGCGGGCCGTGCGAGACTATTATGCGCGGCGTTTCGATGTTCCATTGGATATGGACCGGGAGATTATCGTGACCCTCGGATCGAAGGAGGGGTTTGCGAATCTTGCGCAGGCGATCAGTGCGCCGGGTGATATCATACTTGCTCCGGATCCGTCCTATCCGCTTCACCATTTTGGGTTTGTCATCGCGGGGGCTTCGATCAAAGCGGTTCCAGCGGAGACGCCGGAAGAGTACCTCGCCAATCTGTCGAACGCGATCAAGTACTGTAATCCGGCACCGACAGCGATGGTGCTGTGCTATCCGTCCAACCCGACCGCGCAAGTCTGCGATCTTGACTTCTATCGGGAGGCCGTTGCCTTCGCCCGCAAGAACGATCTGATCATTCTGTCGGATCTTGCCTATAACGAGATTTACTTCGATGAACCGACCCCTTCGATTCTGCAGATCGAAGGCGCAAAGGAGATTGCTGTCGAGTTCACCACCATGTCCAAGACCTATTCCATGGCGGGATGGCGGATTGGTTTTGTCGCCGGGAATGAGCGCCTTATTTCGGCGCTCGCACGGGTGAAATCCTATCTCGATTACGGTGCCTATACACCGATCCAGGTTGCGGCCTGCGAGGCGCTGAATGGCCCACAAGACTGTGTCGATGAAGCACGAGAGATCTACCGCAGTCGCCGCGATACGCTGGTGGAGAGTTTCGCGCGTGCCGGTTGGCTGATGCCGACCCCAACTGCATCGATGTTTGCTTGGGCTCCTATTCCTGACCCGCTGAGGCATCTCGGCAGTCTTGAATTTTCGCTTCAGCTCATCAATGAAGCCCACGTGGCCGTGGCACCGGGGGCCGGTTTTGGAGAGCATGGGGACGGGCATGTTCGCATTGCGCTGGTGGAAAATGAGCAGCGCATTCGCCAGGCTGCGAGAAATGTGAGGCGTTTTCTGAATGCCCGTGGTATTGGCCAGGCCGAACCGGAAGTGGCAGCCTAAACGGCTCAAATAGATCTCATTTTGACGAAGAGGGAGTGGGCCTGAATGGCATTGAAACTCGGTATTGCTGGGCTTGGGAATGTGGGATGCGGTCTGATTGAACTCGTCGAGCGTCAAGGGGATCTTCGCTTACCAGGGGCCGTGGAGATTGCAGGGGTGACGGCGCGCAGTCGGTCGCGTGGCCGGCCTGTATCGATTGAGACGTATGCCTGGTTCGACAGTGCGGAGGTGTTGGCACGCGACCCCGATGTTGATGTTTTTGTCGAACTGATGGGGGGCTCAGACGGACCGGCCAAATTGTCGGTTGAAGCTGCGCTTCAGGCCGGCAAACCCGTTGTCACGGCCAACAAAGCCCTCATTGCAGAGCATGGTACTGAGTTAGCCGCTTTGGCCGAAGACAAGGGCGTTGATCTCTTGTTTGAGGCAGCCGTAGCTGGAGGCGTGCCCGTTGTTCGGGCGCTTCGAGATTCTCTATCCGGTATTTCGGTAAGTCGCGTGTCCGGCATTTTGAACGGCACATGTAATTTCCTGACAACGGAAATGCTGGCGACGGGACGGTCCTATGATGATGTGCTGGCTGAGGCACAGCGACTTGGCTATGCAGAGGCCGATCCGACGCTTGACGTGTCCGGTACGGATGCGGCGCACAAGGCCGCCATTCTATCCGCCATCGCGTTTTCTGCGAATGTGGATTTCTCTAAAGTGTCTATATCGGGCGTGGATGAGATCGAGCTGCAAGACCTCGCTTTTGCTCAGCGATTGGGATTGATGGTGAAGTTGATTGCTGAAGGTGTGCGCACGACGGAGGGCGTCGTGTGCCGCGTTGAGCCAAAAGCGCTGCCGCTTGATCATCCCTTGGCGCAGGTACATGGCAGCTTGAACACCGTTCGTATTGAAGGCGACCCGCTGGGCGCGGTCGTGCTCACGGGGCCTGGTGCCGGCGCGGGCCCGACCGCAAGTGCGGTCATGGGGGATGTGTCAAAACTCTTTCGGCCTGGTGTGCGCTCCGCGTTTGGACGTGCACCGCATCATAATGTGGCGCAGTTTATCGATGCGACAGGTGACGAACGCTCACCCTGGTTTCTCAGTGCGGCACTTGCCGACAGATCGGGCACGCTTGCTGCATTGAGTGATGCACTGGCGAACGAAAACGTCTCCGTAGACAAGCTTTTACAAGATTCAGCCGGCGAAGACGGTGCCTCTCCAATCGGGATCGTAACTCATGATTGCCGACAAGTTGACATTGCCCAAGCTGTGAAAACTCTTCAAAATCAGGAAACTCTGGTTGGCAAGCCGCGTCTTATACGTATTGAAAAAGGGCAGGGCTAAGCCGCACATCATCTCTTTAGGGGGTCGCATGACAGATCGAGACATTTCAGCGGCCATTGCTGACGCAATGGTCCACGTAACCGAGTTGGCCGCATTGGCTGCGTCGAAAGAAGTTGGCCGCGGCGACGAGAAGCAGGCGGATCAGGCTGCTGTCGATGCCATGCGCACGGCATTGAATGCGGTCGAGATGCGGGGGCGGATTGTCATCGGTGAAGGCGAACGCGATGAAGCGCCGATGCTGTATATTGGCGAGGAGGTCGGCACCGGCTCTGGCCCAGACATAGACATTGCGCTCGATCCTCTGGAGGGGACGACCCTGACGGCGAAAGCAATGCCGAACGCGCTGGCCGTTCTCGCCATTTCCCCGCGCGGCGGACTGTTGCACTCTCCTGATGTCTATATGGACAAGATCGCTATCGGACCCGGTTATGATGCGGGCGTGGTTAGTCTAGATGCGAGTCCTGCGGAGAACATTACTGAACTTGCCAAAGTAAAGGGTGTCGATGTTTCCCAGATGACAGCCTGTGTGCTGGACCGTCCAAGACATGCGGACATTATCGAGAGTTTGCGGTCAGTCGGTGCGCGGATCGCGCTTATAACCGATGGCGATGTTGCGGGCGTTATCAACACGACCGATCCAGCAACCGGTATTGATCTCTATGTCGGCCAGGGTGGGGCGCCTGAAGGGGTTCTTGCGGCGGCGGCTTTGAAATGTATTGGCGGCCAAATGCAGGGGCGGCTTGTTTTCCGGAATGATGAAGAACGCGGCCGGGCAAGCCGAGTTGGAATCACTGATTTCGATAAACTCTATGATCTCAATGCGCTTGCGTCCGGTGAAACGGTCTTTTGTGCGACGGGCGTGACCAATGGCGGATTGCTCTCGGGCGTCGACTTGGCCGGAGGTTTTGCCAATACTGAAACTCTGGTGATGACGTCATTTGATGGAATGGTGAGAAGGGTTCGCTCTCGACGCATTGTCTCTTAAACTCGCCGAATGACCAAAGCGATTCCCGCAGAAGAGCCCCAGTCGGTTCCGCACTTCCTCAATATCTCTGCTTCCCTTGGTGGTCGCCACTGGACACTTACGCCTTATAATGAAGACCTTGCGCGGAAGCTGTCCGCCAAGGTCGGTGGGAATGACCTTCTTGGCCGGCTCCTTGCAGCGCGTGATCTTGTGCCTGACGCGGTCGACGGATTTCTTGCCCCAACATTGCGGGACACGTTCCCTGATCCATCCCGCTTTGCAGATATGGATCAGGCGGCTGAGATCACGCTGAAGGCCCTGGTTGACGGTTGGAACGTTACTGTCTTCGCCGACTATGATGTTGATGGCGGCACTGCATCGGCCATTCTCACACGATACTTCCGTGCCTGGGGCCGTGAGCTTGGGCTCTACGTTCCGGATCGGCTGACCGAGGGCTACGGACCGTCGCCCGAAGCTTTCCGGCATCTCAAATCTGCAGGACAGGATCTTGTTATCAC
>JBCBUY010000090.1:0-13222 GCA_039817885.1 Pseudomonadota bacterium
CGTTGTGATCCTGCTCGATTCGATTACGCGCCTTGGGCGTGCCTACAACACAACGGTGCCATCTTCTGGCAAAGTGCTGACCGGCGGCGTCGATGCAAATGCCCTACAGCGCCCGAAACGATTCTTCGGTGCTGCAAGAAATATTGAGGGCGGTGGCTCGCTGACAATCATCGCCACGGCGTTGATCGACACTGGCTCTCGTATGGATGAAGTGATCTTCGAAGAGTTCAAGGGAACCGGCAATTCAGAGGTCGTGCTCGACCGCAAGATTGCTGACAAGCGAACATTCCCCGCCATGGACATTCTGAAATCTGGCACACGGAAAGAAGAGCTGATCACGCCGCCCGAGCATCTTCAGAAAGTCTACATTCTTCGCCGGATCCTCAATCCAATGGGAACATCGGATGCCGCAGAATTTTTGCTCGACCGGCTCAAGCAGACGAAAACCAACGAAGAGTTCTTCGAGCTTATGGCGAAGAATAACTAGTTCCAGCCAACTAAAAAAATATCGTCCAGGATCGAATGCGCTAGGACGTTGACCGATAGCCATGATTTGGCGTTTGACATCTCGTAATGAATTCGGGCGTGGCAAACGATACGATATGTGCATTGGCGACGGGTGCGCCCCCATCTGCCGTGGCGATCATTCGCGTCTCGGGACCGCATACGGAGAAATGGCTGCAAGACCATACAGAGCGGCGGGCTGCCGAAGCTCGTAAAGCCACACTTGCAAAGCTCATTGATCAAGATGGCAATCAGATAGATGAAGCGCTTCTGCTTTGGATGCCCGGGCCGATGAGTTATACCGGCGAAGATGTTCTGGAGATCCAACTCCACGGCGGATCCGGGGTGATCGAACACGCTATGGATTGCCTGATATCGACACCAGACATTCGATTGGCAAACCCGGGCGAGTTCACGCAGCGCGCCTTTCACAACGGCAAGCTCGACCTTACTCAGGCGGAGGGCATCGCCGATCTGATCGAGTCAGAAACAAGGGCGCAAAAGGATCAAGCACTCAGCCAAACCGGCGGTGCGCTCTCCGGGCTTTACGAGGGATGGAAGGAGCGCCTCCAAAAAGCGCTGGCGCTTCTTGAAGTCTCGATCGACTTTCCGGACGAAAGCGAAGCGCCCGAAACCGTCACCCGCCCGGTTCTGGAAATCCTCGCGGATCTCGAAACAAGATTCACCGCGGCCCTCCAAGACGGTGAAATCCATCAGCGGATTCGAGATGGTTTCCGTGTGGCAATTATCGGCGAACCAAATGTCGGCAAATCGACCCTGCTGAATTACTTCGCACGCCGTCCGGCCGCCATCGTCACCGACATACCGGGTACGACCCGGGACGTCGTCGAGGTTCGGTGCCGGCTGGGGGGCCAGATAATATGGTTCCAGGACACCGCCGGAATTCGAGAGACGACTGACCCCGTTGAACGCGAGGGTGTCGCCCGATCGAAGCACTCTGCGGAAACTGCCGACCTCAGACTTTTCCTCATCGCCCCGGATCACGATCGCCCTCCCCTCCCCCATCTCCAACGCGCCGGCGACATACTCGTTCGAACCAAAGCAGACCTGTCTGGTAAGATTCCCTTAACCACTTCAATACCCTCGATATCAGCGAAATCGGGCTTTGGATGCGACGCACTCGAAGCTGATATCGTCGGGCAATTTCAATCCCGCCTCGGTGAACGAACCGCTCCAGTTCTGACACGCATAAGGCATCGCACCGCGATTGAAACGGCTTTGGAAAATACCCGTCAGACCCAGTCTGCACTCGCGGCGGATTTGGGGGCAGAGATTGCGTCAGAGAATTTGCGCGCCGCCGAGCGGGCCCTTCAAGGTCTTCTTGGACGGGTCGATGTCGAAGATGTCCTGGGCGAGGTTTTCTCATCCTTCTGTATCGGAAAGTGACCCCTACGCAGGCGCGCTCGAATGAGCTAAAAGCGCGCCCATGAGCGATACAGATTTCGACGTGATAGTTGTTGGAGGTGGCCATGCCGGCTGTGAGGCGGCAGCGGCCTCCGCGCGCTTTGGTGTGAAGACGGCATTGATCACCCATTCCAAAAAGACGATTGGCGAGATGTCGTGCAACCCAGCGATTGGGGGCCTTGGCAAAGGCCACCTCGTTCGCGAGATCGATGCTCTGGATGGCATCATGGGACGCATGGCCGATCTGTCTGGCATCCAGTTCCGACTCCTGAACCGGTCCAAAGGACCCGCCGTTCGAGGACCCCGGGCTCAGATCGATCGCGCCCTCTATCGGCGCGCCATGCAAGCCAAGCTGAGTACAACTTCGAATCTCACCATCATCGAAGATGGCGTTGAGGATATCGTCGAGCTTGGCGGTCACGTCGCCGGCATCGTGACCACAAAGGGTGACACGTGGAACGCCAATCAGGTCATCATCACGACCGGCACATTTTTGAAGGGCATGATCCATATCGGCGAGAAGTCGGTTCCTGCGGGTCGCGCCGGAGAAGCTCCTGCCATCGCCCTGTCGGACCGGCTCTATGAGATGCAGCTTCCAATGGCGCGTCTCAAAACCGGCACGCCGGCCCGCCTTGATGGGCGCACCATTGATTGGGGTCGACTTGAGTCCCAGAATGCAGATGCAGACCCTGTCCCGTTTTCATTCATGACCTCTGAGATTGAGGTTCCGCAGATCGCGTGTGGCGTGACCTGGACCACACCGAACACCCACGCCATCATTTCGGAGAATATCAAATCCTCCGCCGTCTATTCCGGCGCGATCGCCGGCAAGGGACCGCGCTATTGTCCATCCATCGAGGACAAGGTTCACCGCTTCCCGGATCGGGATCGCCACCAGATATTTCTGGAGCCAGAGGGCCTCGAAGATCACACCGTCTATCCAAACGGAATATCGACATCTCTTCCCGAAGAGGTTCAAAGGGCGTTTCTAAAGACGATCCCGGGTCTTGAAAGCGCCGTCATTCTTCAGCCTGGCTATGCCATTGAATATGACTATGTCGATCCGCGTGCTCTTGATCGCACGCTTCAAGTGAAGAATTTGAACGGGCTCTATCTGGCCGGACAGATCAATGGAACGACAGGATATGAAGAAGCTGCGGCCCAGGGTTTGGTTGCGGGGCTGAATGCGGCACGTCGATGCCGGGGTTTGGAGCCCGCCATATTCGATCGCGCCGATGCGTATATCGGCGTTCTGATAGACGACCTGATTACCAGAGGTGTGACCGAGCCCTACCGCATGTTCACGTCGCGGGCCGAGTATCGCCTTTTGCTTCGCGCAGACAATGCGGATCAGCGACTGACGCAGAAAGGCATCGCGCTGGGCTGCGTTTCAAAACAGCGAGCCAGAGTGTTTCACGTGAAACAAAACGCGCTCGAGACGACCCGACAAATGATGGACGAAGCGCGCATGAGCCCGTCCAAAGCCAAGCAGTATGGCTGGAAGGTGAACCAGGACGGACGCGTTCGGTCGGCAAAAGAGTATCTTGGATATTCGGACATCACCTTTGCCGATCTCGTCGAAGCGTGGCCAGAGCTTTCAAAGGTCGATCCGGCCATACGGGAGCAAATGGACATCGATGCGCAATATGCCGGATACCTCGATCGGCAGAAGTCCGATATCGAAGCCCTCCGGCGAGATGAGGCACTCGAGCTTCCGAGTGATCTGGACTATGGGGCCATTGGCGGTCTGTCCAATGAGGTACGCGTTCGCCTCGAGGCTGTGCGTCCGTCCACGCTCGGCCAGGCCGGCCGTATCGAAGGGGTGACACCCTCTGCTTTAACTGCGCTGCTCGCCTATGTCCGGCGCTCACCCCGCAAGGCACATTCGGCATGATGTCCGACGCCGATGGCTTTGGCCCCGAAGACATTCGTAAACAGATCGATGTTTCACGTGAAACATTTGAGCGCTTGGAGGCCGTGATCCAAACCCTCGATCGATGGCGGCACCAAAAGAATCTTATTGGTCCGTCAGAGTGGAAACACATTTGGCGGCGTCACGTCTGGGACAGTTTGCAGATATGGCCGCTACTCTCGGAAGACACCCAGATGATCGACCTGGGATCCGGTGGCGGCTTTCCAGCGCTTCCGGTCGCATGCGCATTGACTGCCGAAGGGCGTGGTCGGGTGACCTTGGTCGAAACGGTCGGACGGAAGTGTTCTTTCTTGCGTGAGGCCATTGATGCGGCAGATCTCTCCGCATCTGTCCACCAGGGGCGAATAGAAACATATGCCGGGCCAAGCGCAAACACGGTCACCGCGCGGGCGCTCGCCCCTTTACCAAAACTGATGAAGCTTGCTGCGCCCTGGTTGTCACGTGGCGCAATCGGTATTTTTCACAAAGGCGAATCCTGGCAAGAAGAATTGACGGCTGCGTCCGAAACATGGACATTCTCGTCTCAAGTGAATCCCAGCCAAAGCGGGGGCAAGGGAGTCATTCTCAAAATATCGGAGGTATCAGATGGCTGACACCGAAACTCGAATTTTCGCAGTGGCCAATCAGAAAGGCGGCGTTGGCAAAACGACCACCTCAATTAATTTGGCGACGGCCCTTGCGGCCGTGGGGCGTCGGGTCTTGGTGGTGGATTTCGATGCGCAGGGCAACGCATCAACGGGGCTCGGCGTTTCAAGACCGGAACGCAATTTGACAAGTTATGATCTCGTCGTCGATCAGATCCCGTTGGAAAACGCGGTTCTCGAAACAATTGTTCCGCGACTGGATCTCGTTCCCGGGGACGAAAACCTTGCTGGCGTCGAGACAGAACTGGCGTCAGATCCAAGGCGTTCCTATCGGTTGAAGGATGCGATCCGGTCCTATGTCGAACGGGCCGGGCCAACCGGATATGATTTTATTCTGATCGATTGCCCACCGTCTCTGTCGGCCTTGACGCTCAATGCCATGACCGCCGCCGATGCGCTTCTCGTTCCATTGCAATGCGAGTTCTTGGCCCTGGAGGGTCTCAGCCAGTTATTGCGAACGATCGAAGTGGTGCGTTCGGGATTGAATCCCAGCCTAGAAATCCAAGGCGTGGTTTTGACCATGTACGATCGCCGGAACAATCTCTCCGACCAGGTCGCAGATGAGGTCAGGGAGTTCTTTGGAACCAAGGTCTACTCAACGGTCATACCAAGAAATGTCCGACTGTCCGAAGCACCGTCTTTCGGCAAGCCGGCCTTGCTTTATGATTATCGTTGCCCGGGAAGCGAAGCCTATATCCGTTTGGCGTCAGAGGTCCTCCAGCGCGAGCGCGAATTGAGGGCGGCCTGATGAGTGATGAAAAGAGATCACGGGCGAGCCGCCTTGGCAAAGGTCTGTCGGCGCTGATCGGGGAAGTGGAGGCGGTTGCCCCGACCGAGCCAACACCACCGCCGTCCGCCCCTTCAAGTCCTGGCAATACTGGACCGGCGTCGATCGCGATCAATCGCATATTTCCAAATCCATCTCAGCCTCGCAGAACCTTCGATCAAAGCGAGTTGGAAGAATTGGCGGAGTCGATCCGAACGCGCGGCATACTCCAAGCCATCCTGGTCCGTCCAGATCCGAAGGGTGGGCAAGGCTACCAGATCATCGCCGGCGAGCGTCGCTGGCGGGCGGCCAAACTGGCCGGCCTCGAGGCCATTCCGGCAGTTGTCCGAGATGCCGACGAACTTGAATTGCTCGAAGTTGGCATCATCGAAAATGTGCAGCGTTCGGATTTGAATCCCATGGAAGAAGCCGAGGCGTATGGCGCGTTGATGAAGCGCTTTGGGCGCACCCAGGAGAGCCTTGCTGAGAACGTTGGCAAGTCCCGCGCGCACATCGCCAACACTCTGAGATTGTTAAAATTGTCTGAATCAGCGCGGCAATACCTCCGGCGCGGAGAAATCTCGGCAGGTCATGCGCGGGCGGCTCTGGGCGGTGAAGATCCGGACAATCTTATAGAACAAGCCGTTGCCAAGTCGCTCAGCGTTCGTGATGTCGAGGCGCTCGCGCGGTTGTCAAAGGGGGCATTGCCTCCACGTCCCACCGGAACCACACGTCCGGTTGAGGGCAGAGTCAAAGATGTGGACACAGAGGCACTCGAGGCCGATCTGATGCGAACACTCGGCCTGGACGTCGATATTCGCCACAAAGGAGACGGCGGCGAAGTGCGGATCAAATACCGGGATCTTGAGCAGCTAGATGAGGTCTGTAGACGATTGACAGCGAAGCGCGCTTAGCTCTCCGGAATGAGTCCGGCGAGATCCGGATCCCCGACCATTTTGGTGAGCGCTTTTCTCAGCTTGCCAAGAGCTTGATGTTCAATTTGCCGGACTCGCTCTTTTGAGATGCCGAGTGTCTTTCCGAGACTTTCCAGAGTGACGGTATCATCCTTAAGCCTGCGTTCGGTAATAATCATCGTCTCGCGATCCGTTAGCGACAGCATCGCCTCAGCCAGCCATTTCCCACGCTTGGCATTGTCTTTGGCGTGGGTGACGTCTTGCTCGACATTCGTCTTTTCATCCGGAAGCAGATCCTGCCACTCACTCACCGTGCCTTCGGCGTTGCCGATCGGTGCATTCAGGGACCGGTCATTGGAGGACAACCGCGCGGACATGTTCTCGACATCGCGTTCACTCACCCCCAGATGATCAGCAATCCAAGTGCGGTTTTCAGGCGTAAGCGAGTTCGATTCTGCGTCTTCGATCTTGTTCCGAAGGCGCCGCAAATTGAAGAAGAGGGACTTCTGAGCGGACGTTGTGCCGGTTCGAACAATCGACCAATTTCGGAGAACATAGTCCTGAATGGATGACCGAATCCACCAGGATGCATAAGTCGAAAAACGAACCTCGCGTTCGGGGTCAAACCGAGCGGCCGCTTGCATCAGACCGACATTCCCTTCCTGAATAAGGTCAGACAGCGGTAGGCCATAGTGGCGAAACTTCGCCGCCATAGCGATCACCAAACGCATATACGCCCCCGTCAATTCGTGTAGGGATTTCTCATCCTGTTCGTCACGCCAGGCCCTGGCAAGTTTGAGCTCGTGATCCGCCTCCAGCAGAGGACGTTTCATTGCGGCTTTCACGAATTTCCGGTCGAGGGATGGGGAAGGGGATTGGTCAGACATCAGAGGGCTCGTTTATTACCGAACTCTCTACGCAACAATTTCCTATTTGGATCACAATACTTTATAAAAAAACCGGCCAAAGCGGCCGGTTTTTTCAAAAAGTTATGAAACTCAGATTGTTAGGCGGCTTTCTTTTTTGCCAAAGATTGAGCAAGACGCTCCATGGCCGTCGTCCGGTCAATGTTTTCCACAGCCGCCAGTTCACGCGCCATACGATCGAGTGCACTCTCATAAAGTTGACGCTCGGAGTAGGACTGCTCTGGCTCATCTTCGCCGCGGTGCAGATCGCGCACCACTTCGGCAATCGAAATGAGATCGCCAGAATTGATCTTCGCTTCATACTCCTGAGCCCGACGGGACCACATTGTTCTTTTGATGCGCGCACGGCCACCCAGCGTTTTCAGCGCATCATCGACGAGCTTTGACCCCGCAAGAGCCCGCATGCCTGAGGCTTCGGCTCTATTGGTTGGGACTCGAAGGATCATCTTGTCCTGATCGAAGGAGACCACGAATACTTCCAGGTCAATGCCCGCAACTTGTTGCTTTTCGATGCCGGTGACGGTCCCCACGCCATGGGCGGGATAAACGACATTTTGTCCGATCTCAAAAGCAGGTTTTGCCTCGGTAGCGGTCTTCTTGGCCATATTTTATCCCTTTCTACTCAAACCCGTAGCACCTATCCGAACAGAAAAAAGCCCGATTGCATTTTTGGCAGTCGGACGGTTCGTTCATTTCGGTTAGAATGTTGTCACTTTCTTTACGTATAACACAATTGTCAGAGGTCAGCAAATGCTGAGACAATCCCGTATCGGTCTATTCGTCACCGGTTCCAGGATTCGGACTGAAATACTTTTCCAGTTTTCCAGTCTCTTCGGCCATTTCATCCCGATCTTTTGGCGGATCCTTCATGATCGTAATCACCGGCCACACTTTTGAATACTCAGTATTGAGTTTCAGCCATTTGCCGTCCGGGTCATCTTCTGTATCCGGCACGATCGCTTCGACAGGGCATTCTGGCTCGCAAACGCCGCAATCAATACACTCATCCGGATGGATCACGAGCATATTCTCACCCTCATAGAAGCAGTCGACGGGGCAAACTTCCACGCAGTCCATATACTTGCATCGAATGCAGGCGTCGGTGACGATATAAGCCATGGGGCGTCAGCGCTCCGAAAACAATCTGGGTGTCTTGTGAAACATGTGAGAACTTACGAATGGGGGGTCAATCATTCACCCGCTGCTGCCCTTTTTTCGGCCCGCTTGCGCGCCTGTGCCCGTGGTACATCTTCCACATAGAGCAGAGACGCCACGTGACGAATAAACGCATCCTCGAAGGGACATTTCTCACCATCGGCCAGGGCCACGAGATAAAGGCCTTCGACAATTTTTTCTCTTTGTTCAAGCGGCAGTTTTTTGACATGCTTCGTGAATTGATGAGCGCCAACGGCTTCTTCGGCAAGAGCTTCACCCTGGGCCAATAGCGCATCTGCGCGGTCGGCATCGTAATCAAAACTCTCCAGCAGGATCATTGCAATTCGATCGCTTTCAAGATCGGCATAAACGCCATCGACAAGCGCGGCTTCTACCAGTAACGCCGCCGCCGCAATCTCGGGACTTACAGGATCGTCAGATGGTTTTGGGTCATTACGCCCCAGCAGTTTTGACAAGAAGTTCGCCATAATTTCCTTGCCCCATTTAGAGGTCATCTTCCCAGTCTCTGTAGAGGCCTTTGGCTTCTTCTGGCGGTCCCCGGCGCTTGCCGATGGCCAAAACCTCTACGCTCCTGATATGCACGGACTTGCCAAAAGTCACAACATCTCCAACGGCAATGGTTGTCCCTGGCTTGTTTGTTCGCCTTATGATGCCTTGGCGTGACAGCCTGACACCCTTTTTTGCGATCTGTTCGGCCGACAGTTTTCTGGTCTTGTAGAACCGCGCGCGCCAAAGCCAGATATCCAACCGAACGGAAGCGTCTGTCTGCTGCTCCAACATCTATCCTACTCGGAGGTGTTGGATTGAGGCGGGGACACAGTGTCCGCTTTTTCGGGTTTCTTGTCCGCCTCGGAGTCCGGTTTTCCCGAGCTGGGTGTCTCCATGAGTGTTGCCAGTGCGGCAAAGGGGCTCGACGGATCGGGTTCTCTTGGGTGAGGTTTACGAGGGCCCTTCCGCCGCTTGGACGATTTCGCTGAACGCTTGGTCTCCGCGAGTTTCTCACCTGGTCCAGATGTTTTCCCAGCCGATCTGTCTGGTCTTTGACGTCGATTGTATCGCCAAAGCGTTGGCACGCCGGTTTCAGGGTGTTTCTCCGCCGGCGCCAAACCGAGCCCCTTGATGACATCCGGGAAGGCATCGCCGGGACAAGACACAATGGAAGCGAGCTCCGGCGGCAATACAAAAGCAGGCTTTTCTGCCTCTCTTCGTCGTTTCGAAACTTCCCAAGCCAGACGTTCAGCAAGGTCGGCCCGAACCGCGCGACGACCCAGCCGTATGTATCCGTTGGCCGCGAGCGTTGTATCGGTCCAGACCTGATCGGGCTCAAACGAGCCTGCACCTTCCGGGGCAAGGGGGCAGGGCGCATCATCAAAGATTGTCCGAAGCCGCGATATCAACTTTTGAGCGGCCGGTTTCTGCGCGTCCGGGATATGGGCAGACACACGGCCGGCGCGCACGCCCAGTGCTTTAAGCGCCTCGCGATCTTCAGCCTCCAGGCGGACGCCTTGATCGTCTTTACGCAGATCAATCGACGCTCCGGTCTCATATAGTCGAAAAGCAAATCCCTTGGCAGCGCCCGATAAACCGTCAATCCGTTCGGCGTGTCCGAGCCCGGTTAGCGATGGCAGCTGAGCGGAGACATAAACAGCCACCCAATCTCCAAGGCGGGTTAATGTAATTTGTTTCAAGTCTGCCGGGGCCTCCGACGCGCCCACAAGCTTGGCGACCGGTTTCAACCAATGGGCCCCTTTGGATAGCCGGGCGATCACCTCGTCCTTATACTGAATGCTTCCATCCGCCGACAGCGCAAACGCCGTGTCTTCGGCAGCCGATATCTCAGTAAGTCGTTGGGAGAGGATGGGCTGCAGAGCCGACAGCGCTGCATTTCTAACGGCCTTGCCCTCCAATGTGCGCGCATCAGAGGCCGGCTCAAACGTCAAACCCTTAAGATGGCCGACGACATGGCCTTCGACCCTGATCTCTCCATCGTCACCAATATCAGCCATAAGTGCCTTGTCCTTTCGCAGGCCCGCCAACAGCGCTGTCGTTCGTCGGTCAACAAACCGCTCGGTCAATGCATGGTGTAGCGCATCCGACAGCTCATCTTCCAGAAGCCGGGTGTTGTTGCGCCACTCGCCCGGATTTTCAAGCCAATCGTCGCGGTGAGCGGCGTAGGTCCAGGTGCGGATCGCAGCAAGCTTATCTTGCAGAGTGGGAATATCGCCCAAAGGGCTGGTCAAGCGCTCAAGCCGGTTCGCCATAGCCTGATCGGACAGGCGGGCACCAGGGTCGGCCAGAGTTTCATGCAGCGATTGAACAATACGAAAGTGACCCTCATGACCGGCTTTGCGAAAGTCCGGCAGGCGGCAGAGATCCCATAAACGCCGTGTGAGTTCCGGCGTCGCGGTCGACCTGGCTATGTCAGGATCAACAGCAAAGCGGCGCAGAATCCATTCATCGAGTGCGTTGGGGTTTTGTCGAAGAAGTGCGGTACCGGAGGGGCGAGCAAGGTCGCGCATCAACGTTTCAACCGTCGAAAAATCGAGATCCGAGTTGCGCCATTCCAGCCGATCCACCGGTTCGAACGTGTGGTTGACAATACGGGCAATCAGCTCGTCCTCAAATGGTGGACAGTCGCCGGTTTCGCCAAAGCTGCCATCTGAGCGGAAGCGACCCGCCCGGCCGGCAATCTGGCCCATTTCGGCCGGACTTAATCGGCGAAGACGGTGACCATCGAACTTTTTCGATGAGGCGAAAGCGACATGATCGACGTCCAGATTGAGCCCCATCCCAACGGCGTCGGTGGCCACGAGATAATCGACTTCACCCGATTGATAGAGCTCAACTTGAGCATTTCGCGTGCGCGGGGAGAGCGCTCCCATAATAATCGCGGCGCCACCCTTTTTGCGCCGGAGCAGCTCACCAATGGCGTAAACCTCTTCTGAACTGAAGGCGATAACCGCGCTCCGTTTGGGAAGCTTTGTGATCTTCACCGGCCCCGAATAATGCAATTCAGAAAACCGAGTTCTGGGGTCTCCATCGGCCGGCAGGTCAAGCGCACGCAACATCGGAGCCATGGTTTCAGCCCCCAGGAAGAGTGTCTCTTGAGTGCCCCTGGCGTGCAGCAATCGATCCGTAAAGAAGTGCCCACGGTCAGTGTCTTCGGCGAGTTGGATTTCATCAATTGCCAGGCACTCGACCGGCACATGTACGGGCATGGCTTCGACGGTACACGCGAAATACCGCGCCCCCGCCGGCCAGATCCGTTCCTCTCCTGTAACGAGGGCGGCAGCACTCTCGCCCTTAATCGCGCAGATGCGCTCATACACTTCGCGGGCAAGCAGTCGCAGCGGCAACCCGATCATGCCAGAGCTGTGGCCCAGCATGCGTTCGACTGCGTAATGGGTTTTTCCCGTATTGGTGGGGCCGAGAACCGCCTTCAGCTCGGACATAGGTCGACCTTGACATGGGGAGGGAGGGATCACCCAAATCTGTGGCGCAAACCCTGGCGCAGCGCAAGTCTCCGATCAGTCCGCGTCTATCCCGTAAGGCTCTCCGGGGACCCGAACAGATCATCAAGCCCGGTTGCATCCTCTTGCGTATCGGGTGCTTCTGGAGGGAGCGCGACCTGCGGGACAGCGCGTCCGCCAGCGGCTGCAGAGGCGCGCACCTTGAGGAGCTCCGAAAACAGTTCGCGTTGATCTACTGGCTTTGCGACATATCCATCCATACCAAAGCTGATGCATTTCTCGCGGTCTCCAGCCATCGCGTCGGCGGTCAGCGCAATGACGATAATATTCGACCAGCTCTCTTCGGACGCTCGGATACGTTTGATCGTCTCACGTCCATCCATGATGGGCATATGCATATCCAGCAGCACCATGTCGAAGGACTCCGCCGCCAACATTTGAAGCGCTTCTTCGCCATGGGCGGCCTCTGTTGCGATCATGCCCAGAGGCTCGACAAACAGTCTGGCAACCCGGCGATTAACGGTGTTGTCATCGACGATGAGCACGCGTAGGCCCCGAAGGCTGTTGGTGCCAGATGTCGGCACACTGGTGGATAGATCCGATGGCGAACCAGACTCAAACACATCGCTGATAAGCGCGCGAGCATTGATCGCCGGCGGTGCCTCTGGCCTGATCGCCACAGGCGGTCCGCTTGCCGCGTCTGCTTTGAATGTGAATGTAAAGACGGATCCTTGGCCAGGTTTACTCGCAACCGTGATGTCGCCGCCCATCATACGGGCGAGCCGCCGCGCGATGCTCAGGCCAAGCCCCGTCCCGCCAAACCGGCGCGTGGTCGAGGCATCGGCCTGAGTAAAGCTCTCGAACAGAGATTCCCGGTGCTCCGGCGCAATGCCGATACCCGTATCAGATACATGTACAGTAACGAGGTGCGCATTCTCTTCGGTCTCGATCCTCTCACTCTTGGCAGCGATGATGACCCCGCCTTTTGAGGTGAACTTGATCGCATTGGAGACGAGGTTCGACACACACTGACGTACCCGCACAGTGTCGAGTATCAAGTCCGTAGGGACGCGAGGATCGACAACGAGTTTGAGGTAAAGCCCTTTATCTTCGGCAGCTGGACGGAAGAAGCGTTGAATCCGCGAAATGCGGTGCCGAAAATCGACATTGACGGGGCTGAGTTCAAGGCGACCGGCCTCAATCTTCGACAGATCAAGAATGTCGTTCAGAATGGTCATAAGCGATCGGGAGCTATCCAAGATCGTCTCTACCATATCCATTTCATCTCGATTGAGATCGCGCGTTCGAAGCGCCTGGGCCATTCCCAGAATACCATTGAGAGGCGTTCTGATTTCGTGGCTCATCGACGCCAGGAATTCTGACTTGGCTGCGCTCGCGGCTTCGGCGGCTTTCCGAGCTTTCTTTAACTCCCGCTCCCTTTGACGCAGCTGCGATATGTCGACC
>JBCBUY010000091.1:0-13146 GCA_039817885.1 Pseudomonadota bacterium
CTTTCCAAGGTTTTAGGTTTTTCTCTTCAAACTCTTTGTACAATTCCTCTTTAGGTTTTTGGATTCCGCCTTTATCCCACTGACTATGCGCCCAAAGGAACTGCTTAACTTTATATTTTGTGAATATCGCACTCAGAGAAGCTGTAAGATAATCATCTCCACTTGAATACGGCGCAAAGTTTTCGTCAAAGGTCAGCTCGCCGATCAAATGTACAGGTTGACCAGTTTTTTTCATCGCTTGGGTAATTGCAGGGTGGTGCCCATACTTTGTGAAGTTGCCGTTCTTAAAAACTTGAGAACGCATTCTATCTTGATAATGAATAATTTTGGCTTGGAACGCAGCGTTACTGGTTTTTGATTTATAGTTCCAAAGAATGTCTTCCCATGATTTTAAATCATCAGGCAGTGTGACCTCTTCATTCCCAAAAACAGCTTGGTACTGGGCCATCGATTGGGCTCTCCAGTCAACTTTCGGATTACCCTTGCCAGTCCAAAATTGCCATGCGGCGGCAGATTGCGAAGCAAGCTGTTGCCCATTCAGGGGACCGGGCGACTTTAGTCTAAAGTTCGCGAGATTATAATACTTGATAAGATGCTGCGGAACTCCTTCTACAGTAATAGCTCCGCTATCAATGGCTTGGAGAAAATGTGTTTTACCAGCGCCATTCAAGCCAGTAAGAATTGTAAAACTTGGCAAAGTTATCGGAGAAAACTGCCTAATGGATATATGTTGTTTTGCGAAAGTGAGCTTCATACTTGTAATCCATAGAATCAGTTGAACTAAACCTACTGCAACGTCTGGTTTAGGCAACGAAAAAGCTGCGTCATCCTCGCTATAGCTTGCTCACGTATATCGCCTGCTAACGTCCTCTCCGCCGCCGAGAGCGGACTTCTTTACCGCGCGATAATCGCATCAGGGTGAACCGCGACCTCTAAACGCTCAGATGGCTGATCAAGTTCCGTATAAAGCGGGTCCCCTCCGCTACCTGGCTGAGCTTGATGAACTCATTGGGCTGGTGGGCCTGGTCGATGGAGCCCGGTCCGCAGATCACGGTTGGGAACCCCGCCTCCTGGAATTGCCCCGCTTCGGCAGCGTAGGAGACCGAGGAGCGGTCATTGGATCCGGTGAGCTTATGGGCAAGCTCGGCGGCTGGATTGTCTGGCTGCGGCACCAGTGGTGGGCCATCAGCGAGCATGTCTGTCGTGATCTGGCACTCCGGCGCAATCGCCTGCATGTCCTCCAGCACGGCGCGCGCTTCAGCGTCGAACTCAACTCGAATAGCGGCCACATCATCGCGGTCGATCGCGCGAACATCCCAAGTGAAGCCGCAGCGCCGCGCGAGGATATTCGCCGCCGTACCGCCCTCGATCACCCCGACCGACATGGTGGTGTAGGGCGGCATGAAGGAGGAGGTGCTGGACGCCGCGAGCCGCCGCCGCGTAACCATCTCTTCAATCTTGGCGATCAGCCGGCCCGCCGCCATGATCGCACTGGCCCCGCGATGGGGCTGGCTGGAATGGGCTTCATGTCCCGTAATCTCGGTACGGAAGAGCGCGATCCCCTTTTGGCCATCGACGACGTGCATATCCGTTGGCTCACCAACAATAACCGCCGCTGGCGTCGGCACGAGATCCTTAATCTCCTGGATCATGGCGGGCGCGCCCAGCAATCCCACCTCCTCATCATAGCTCAAGGCGAAATGGATTGGCCGTTTCAGGCCGGCGGCGAGCATTTCGGGCAATAGAGACAGACCGATTGCGGAGAAGCTCTTCATGTCGGCGGTGCCGCGGCCATAAAGCTTGCCATCCTTCTCAACGACTGTCCAAGGGTCGGTGTCCCAGGGCTGGTCGTCTACTGGCACCACATCGGTGTGACCGGAGAGGACGACCCCACCTGCCACGGCTGGGCCGACCGAGAAATAGAGATTGGCCTTGGTGCCATCCTCATTGGAGACCCGGGTGGAAGCCACACCATGGTCACCGAGATAGCTTTCCACATCTTCGATCAAATTGAGATTGGAGTTACGCGACGTGGTGTCATGGCGCACCAGGCGGGCAATCCAGTCCAATTGCGGCTGTAAGTCAGACATTCTAAGCCTTTCATCGGCGTTTTGTTTGTTCAAGCGCTCGACAGTATACGGAGGGTACTCCAAAAGGGTGGAGATCAGAAACGTTGATGGTTGATGCTAGTCTTCTATGGGCCAGTTTGGGACGCCTCGGCCTGGTGTATAAGGCGCGCCCAATTGTTCGAGTTCGCGTTCAAGCATTGCTAGTCGGTTTTCGACGTCTCGGAGCTGAACCAAGACGGCCCCAAATTCCTGCTGTGCCAGGTCCAGCGCCTCGATATTTGACCCGGTCGTAGGCGACTGATGGTACCAGCCCCAGGAGCGGATCTCAAAGACGCGCGCACTGATCGACCATGGCGCTGGCTCATTGCGGCTGCTCACAGTGGTGTCCCCGAGCAACGCGGTATCTGCCTCGTCTAGTATGGCTTCGATCTCCTGAATGGAAGCTCGCTGGCTCTCATTGGATGAGGTCAGTGCTTCAACAGACACTTTGAGATGGGCGAGCCGATTACGAACCTCCATGGAGGCTGCATTTGCACTGGCCACAGCACGCACAAGGTCTGCGGTCTCTTTCTGGAAGGCAAGGACTTCGCTGCGGTCGTCCGCCACTTCCGGACTTTTGTCGAGCGCTTTGACAGTGAAGCTCTGAGGCTCTGACAAGGGGCTGACCACGCCATTGATCCGTTTGGAGAGGGTTGCGGTATATGTGCCGGGCAAAACCATCGGTCCAATGGGCGGCGCACTGAACAATGATGCTGGCGGCGGTGCAAGTTGAGCCGGATCTGGTGCGTCGTAACGCAAGTCCCAGGCGATGCGATGCAGGCCTTTGACGTGAGGCGCAGTCAACCGGCGCACCACGTTGCCATTCGAATCGGTAATGGTCACAAGGAGAACGGGGTCATCTTCGCGATCCTCTGCGCGCAGAGCGTCCCATGTGGGATAAGGCGTATCGCCGCCGGCCTTTGCCGTTTCCGTTTCGGCCTCGCGCCGCGTGTCCGATAGCGATTTCAGACCATCACGCAGCGCATAGGTAAAGACGGCTCCGAAAGGCGGGTTTTTCGCTACCCAAAAATCGTCCCCATTGGATGCTTTCGCGCCGCCATAAGTGCCCCACAAATCCCCCTCGACATAGAGCCAAGGATCGCGCACCTGGAAGAGGGTCGCCTCCGCGGCAGCAACCTCATCAGCGCTGGTTCGTAAGGCGGAATAATCGTCGAGCACATAAATGCTACGGCCGAACGTGCCGACGACGAGATCATTTTCCCGGCGCTGGATTTCAACATCACGCACGGCGATGGTCGGGAAGTTGGCCTTCAACTGGTGCCAGCTCTGACCACCGTTCTGAGTGTAGAAAAGGCCAAATTCAGTACCGACAAATAAAAGGTTCGGGTCGACGTGATCCTCTGCGATTGTGTGGACGCTACCCATATCAGGAAGGTCTCCGACAATCGATCGCCACGCTCGCCCACGATTATCTGTTCGATAGACGTAAGGTTTGTGATCCCCGCGTTTGTGATTGTCGAAGACGGCGTAGGCGACATCGGCACTGTGGGTCGATGTGATAATGTCTTCGACGAGCGTCATTTCGGGGACACCCCGCACACGTTCCAAACGTCGCCAATTGGTCCCATTGTTTTCAGAGACAGAAATGACGCCATCATCCGTACCCACGAATAGGAGGCCTTCCTCCAAGGGGCTTTCGCTAAGGGCGATGGCAGACCCGTAGATTGAGGTGGAGTCATTCTTTGCAATGGCGTCGACACTCCAAATTCGACCCATGACCTCAAGCGCATTGCGATCGATCTGCCGGGTCAGATCGGGACTTATCTTTTCCCAGGAGTTTCCGCGATCATTCGAGGCAAATAGATATTCCGCGGCATAGTAAATCCGGTCTGGATTGTGTGGGCTAATCAGAAGGGGCGTGTTCCAGTTCCACTTATAGGCGGGCTCGCCAGCCTCCGGTTGCGGTGTCAGGAAGACGCGCTCCTGCGTCCGACGATCATAGCGGGCAAGGCCGCCATACTGGTACTGGGTGTAGACAATGTTTGGGTCTCTTGGGTCAATCTGAGGCTTATAGCCATCACCGCCGAGAACAATATGCCAGTCGGAATTGGTGATGCCATGTCTCAAGGTTGTGCGCGAAGGTCCGCACAAGGAGTTATTGTCCTGTGTGCCGCCGCAAACATTGTAGAACGGCAGAGCATTGTCTGGTTGTATGCGGTAGAATTGCACAATGGGCAGATTGTCGATATGCCGCCAAAGATTGCCGCCATCCCAGCTTTCATAAATGCCGCCGTCGCCGCCCATAATCAGGTGATCCGAATTCGCTTCATTGATCCACAGGGCATGATCATCGACATGCCGGTGAGCAACGCCGAGATCGGTAAACGTCTTGCCGCCATCCGTGGAGCGTTTGGAGAATGTGTCCAATGAGTAGAGTATGTTTTCGTTCTGCGGATCAACCACCAATTCATTATAATACTGGGGGCTGGTGGTCATATGATCCGACCGTTTCTCCCAGTTCTGGCCGAAGTCAGAAGAGCGGTAGACGCCTTGCTCGTCGGGCTGACCTTCGATGATGGTATAGAGCGTGTTGGAATTCGACGGAGCCATGGCAAGGCCGATACGCCCTTTTTCACCGGCAGGCAGACCGGCCGTTATCTCGCTCCAATTTTCTCCGCCATCTGATGTGCGATGAACGCCGGATCCTGGTCCGCCATTGATGAGCACCCAGACGTGACGGCGACGCTGATAGGTTGACGCGACAATCCGGTCGAAATCATCCGGGTGGACGACAAATTCATTAACGCCAGTATGCGCATCAATTTCCAGGATCAGGTCCCAACTGGCCCCCCCATCAGCGGTCTTATAGAGCCCGCGATCGCCGCCCTCAGACCATAAAGGTCCTTGCGCCGCGACCAGCACCGTGTCGGCATCCTCCGGGTTGATCCAAATCTGGCTGATATGGCCGGAGTCTTCCAGCCCCATGTTTGACCACGTTACACCGCCATCGGTGGACTTGTAGATACCATTGCCGAAAGCAACGGAACGCTGCGCATTGTTCTCGCCCGTACCAACCCAGATGGTCTTTTCATCGGACGGAGCGATCTCCACAACGCCAATGGCATAAGCGCCTTCGCTATCGAAGATGGGAGACCAAGACACACCGGCATTGCGTGTGTGCCACAGCCCACCTGAAGCAGTGGCTGCGAGATAATTATGATGACCTTCAGAAAAGAAAGCGAAGTCCGATATGCGGCCAGACGGGTAGGCCGGTCCGATCAAGCGAAGCGGCAAAGATGACAGAGCGTTCGGACTATCGTCATCATCGGATTGGGAGAATGCCATTGGCGCTAAGCCAACTATCATCACCAAAACCCCTATGATGATTGCCGGTATAGAGTATCGCTTCCATTGATCCATCGTCTCAACCCCTTGATCTGCTTGGTTGACCCTAGCATTAGCTGGAACAGAAAATGCACAAACTTACAAGCTGACTCTCCAAAGAGCCTCTTGGGTCATATGAACAAAAGTACCGGCTTGGGCTTCTGAAAACGATCATCGAGACTCTGCTCGCGCGGTGCCTTCAAATACCGAGCGCAGTCAAGGCCCGTTCCATCTGCCGTTTGCGGTCCGTATCCCTCAAATCATAATGAAACAGGAAGTCCCGACCGCTAAATGGAACCTGTCTTGCGCGGATTTTCTGTACGCAGCGACGCGCCTTATCGGGCAGACCAGCAGAATGAAAAACTACCGCCGCCAGCGTATAGACATAGAGATGAGGATTTGGCGCTCTTAAAGATTGGTCTGCGAAACCGGTTGCCGAGATCAGATCATCCTTCAAAAAAGCCGCAAGCGCTCTTGTCCCCAGCATTGATTGCAAATGTGGATCGAGGGGGCTCAGATCCAGGGCATTTCCGACATGCTCATCCGCCATGTCCGCCTTGCACAATATGTTCTGAAAGATGCCGCTATTATAGAATCCGAATGCGTAGTTCGGATTCAATGTCAGCGCGCGTTCGATCCAGCCAAGCCCTTCTTCGATGTCTCCAAACAGCCATTTTGCGCGGCCATAATTCAAGGCACAAAAGGGATCCAGAGGGTCTAGCTCTATGGCTTGTTCTGCATGCTTCATCGAGAGATCGCGGTGTATGCCCGTTTCTGACCCGAACATCTGAAAGTGGTTATGGAATTCGGTATAGGCGAGCGCCGCTTCTGCGCGCGCAAACTTCGGATCAATCGCCACAGCCTTTTTGAGGTGTCCCTCGGCGATAAGGTTCTTGGTGCGATCATAGCTTTGCATATGCCGCACGCCGAGATGGTAATGGCCCCAGGCATCAAGACTTCCCGACGGCGTATGGGTGAGGCGTTCTGCTTCGTTGAGTGGCACGTGTACTTCCAATGCGCTGACGGTTTTTCTCGCGATTTGCTCGCGCATTTCGAAGACCGCGTCACGACCCCCGCGAAAAGACTCGACCCAAACAACGTGTTGGGTTCGAGTATCGGTCAACTCAACCAGGATGCTGAGGGAGGAGCCTGTTATCTCCACCGATCCGGTCATGGCGTATGTCGCGCCGAGCCCGGACAGGATCTCGTCAAAGTCTGTCTCGTTGGGCGAGAACTTGAAGGTCGATCCTCTGGCAATGACTTTCAACCACCTTAAACGGGCAAGTGTTGCGATCAATTCGGCCGGTATCGCTTCAGCTATGGCATTGGCAGCGGCGTCATCTCCGAACAGTTCGAACGGCAGAACAGCGATCGACGGGCGAGTATTGTGCTCTGACTCCGTTGCGTCCTGAGAGCGTGCCTTCGCAGCGCGGTCATGCACGATGCCGACCTCCGCGACAAACCGAAAGCCGCGGCCACGTATGGTCCGAATTAAGGCCTGGGTTTGCCCGCTATCGCCAAGCGCTTTTCTAATTTGCGCAAGTGCAGTGGAAAGCGATGCATCTGTAACAACAACATCCTGCCAAACCGCAGCAATCAGATCCTCCTTGGATACGGTTCGCGTTCGATTTTCAACAAGATGCACCAGCATGTCAAAGTTTCGACGCTCCATAGGAACAAGAGCATCGCCGCGTCTGAGTTCAAACCGGTCCAGATCAAGTAGGAATTCCCCGAACGTGTAATGCATGTTTCGAGGATAGATCACCAAATGCGGTGAGGAAACATCCCGGCTCGCAACAAGTTTCTTGAGGAAAGCTTGAACATATCTTCAAGCAAGCGGCTGGGCCTCTCTCTATTCATTGTCGTCGAAGCACCCATGACCGGGTCGTCTTCTCGCAGTGGAAGTCAAGGAGGCTGAAATGAACCGACCAATCCTGCTCTTATATGGCGTTATCTGCTATGCGTTATTCAATATCTCATTTCTCTATCTTGTCGGCTTTCTCACCGAGCAAGCCGTCCCAAAGGCAATCAATGACGGCGCGGTTGCTCCCCTTCCGTTGGCTATGGCCGTTAATCTCGGGCTCATTTTCCTGTTCGGGTTTTTTCATAGTCTGATGGCTCGCGAATGGTTCAAAAGCTGGTGGACCAGGATCGTTTCGAAGGATGCTGAGCGCAGCACTTATGTGCTTCAATCAGCCGTGTTTCTGGGCCTGGCCATGTGGCAATGGCAGCCAATGCCGCAAACCCTTTGGCAGGTGGAGGGGCTTGCCGCTGCGGGTTTGTATAGCCTGTTCAGCCTGGGCATCGTCACCGTTCTGATTTCGACCTTTTTGATCGATCATTTCGAACTATTTGGTTTGCGCCATGTCTGGTCGGCAAACCGCGCCGAAGCGATGCCAGCACCGGTTTTCCGTACGCCATTCCTGTATCGCATCGTCCGTCATCCGATGCAGCTTGGCGTGACGGTTGCGGTCTTTGCAACGCCACATATGACGCTTGGCCATTTGCTGTTTGCGTCAGCGATGACCCTCTACATCATTATTGGTCTGCATTTTGAAGAACGCGCTTTGGTCCGTGAATTTGGTGATGCGTATCGCGACTATCAGCGCCGAGTGCCGATGCTCTTGCCAGTCCCAAAACTGATCAAAGCCCCTTCGAGGGCAGCGTCATGACCCAGGCCACTTCTTTACCATCGACAAGGGGAACGCTCATCATGGCGACATCTCATTTTCCGCCCGGCACGGATCGCCCTATCCTTGCGCTGCATGGGTCAGCAAGCTCTGGCGCGATTTGGCAACCGCTTGTCACTGCGTTGGATGGTGAGCGTATTGTGCTCGCACCGGATCTGCCAGGTTACGGCAAGAATGCCGGATTGTCGGAACTCGAGGCGAGTGCACGCTTCGGTTGGTTAGGCGACGCGATTTGCGCGCTTGGCGGTGAGTTTGACTTGGTGGGGCATTCATTTGGCGGAGCGGTCGCCATGGTCTTGGCAAACCGTTATCCAGATCGCGTTCGCTCGGTTGTGCTGTATGAACCAATTGTTCCTCCACCAAATCAGATAAAGGACGCCCTAGAGGTCCAGGATCTCTGGTCCCTCTGGACGCAGATGCTAAGGTTGGATGTTGAGAATGCGATGGCGCTGTTTTGTGATTTCTGGTCTGGCCCCCGCAGCTGGGCGCATATGAACCAGCACGCAAGGACTCGGCTTATCAAGGACTTTGCGAGCGTCATGCTGGATTTCCGACAGGTCTTTACCGGCCAGATGGATGTTGTCGACCGCGCATACTCTGGACCTTTAACACTGCTCCGCGGCGATGCATCTCATCCGATCGCCGCCGCCATGAGCGATCGACTGGCGCGTCAATATTCAACGGTTCGAGTAGAAGTCTTGACTGGGCTGGGCCATCTCGGACCGGTTACTCACAAGCAGAAGGTGGTTGAGAGGATCAAAAGTGCATTGGGCCAAGACGGTGGCTTCAACGAAGACAGGGCAAATGCATCAAACAGTCTCGCCTACCGGTCATTGTCAGCTCACCACCGGACCTTACCGGAGAAGATACCATGATCTGAAAACAGGGCGGCCCCCAAAGAATGCAGAAATCTAACAGCACGTGCCGCTGCGGTCCTTTGGCGATGCTGTGAGGTCGATTCCTGTCTAGGTCATCCGTTTGCGGATATTCCGATCATCTAGACTGGAGAATACGCTATCAAGCCTTTGCTGGATGAACCAACAATGGTCTCCTACTTATCCGAACTGCTGCCATCATCAAATTCGCCATAGCCACAATCGTCAGGCGCTCGCACTCAAGACGGGCCGTCAGAGAGCGCGATCAAAACGTCGCCATAGCATTGGCAGAAGCCTTTCGTTCTCCCCTCAATTCGATAGATCATGCCAACGTCGTTATTGATGCGCTGATTTCATAGCTTGCCCCCCGTTGGAGCAGGTCGGGCACGAATCGGTCGAAGGAAAGCCTTCCGTATGGATGCAAAAGAAGAAGCCCAATCTCAAAGAGATTGGGCCAGCAAGATTGGGTGATTGGGAAACTCGAGGCCGAAGCGTGCGGGAGAAGGGGGGAGTACCAGCATTTTGGCTCGGAAATCACCTTGCTTAAACAGTGTTTAACGGGGAGGTTGTCTCCTTGTAAGACCTAGTTGACGCGCTCATCATGTCCGTCCATCGCCCGTTCGTCTTTCAAGAACTGGTGATTATTTTTCGAGATCCACCTTTCTGCTCGAGGCTGCACGCCCGAGAAAGTCTGATAGGAACGAACAAAACCCTGTTCGTTCACGTAGCATTGTCGCTCTTGCTCCGGGGGCATTGTGAGATCGCCACTCCGCCCTTCAAAGCGTTGGGCCGGTCTATTTTCGATTTTCCAACACTGTGCCGGTCGAGGCATTGTTTGCAAGTTTGCGGTCGCCAGAGATGTGCCATTGTCTCAAATTGAGCGGTAGAATCCGCCTGGATCCGCCTCATCGTGTTCACCAGACTTTTGCTCCGCAATGTCAAGAAGCTGAAACGTTTACTTGGAATTCGAAAAGACATTTCAGAAGGCTCAATTTATTGTGCGTTCACAATTCAGGAAGAGGATTGAGCTATGACCAACCGGGACCAAGTAGCGGCGCTTGCACATGACATACGGAACATGCTCGCACCTGCACTACTATCCGCCGAATACCTCAGCCGCGACGACAAAGAGTTTCGGCAGAAACACACCAACAGAATCTTCTTTGCTATTGATCGCACCGTTGCCCTTTGCCAGGTGGCCTTAGATAATGCGACCACGCAAAACGCGGGTGGCTCAGTTGCAGATATTTCCGATACCATTAGGGAAGCTGTCACGCTCGCTGTTCCTAACCCTAGCGACACCCTCAGACTGGAGTGCAGGCATGACGGTGATCGCGCTATTTTCGTCGATCACAGCGCAATTCTGCGGATGATCTTCAACCTCGTGCGAAACGCCCATGAAGCAATAGGAGACGGTGGCGTCATAGGCGTAAAGGCCAGCGCTCGTGATGGCATGTTACGAATGGACATTGTGGATACGGGCAATGGATTACCTGATCATGTCGTAAACGATCTATTCTCCTGTTCTTATGCACCATCTCGGAAAAGACGCCGAATGGGGACCGGCTTGCCCTCGACGGCAAGGTCCATAAAGCGCCTGAAAGGAGATTTTTTGCTTGAAAATACTGGTCCTGATGGCACGCATTTTTCAATTACGTTGCCATACTTAAAGCAGCTTTAAGACAGATGTTTGGTGGTTTCTGATAATTCCCATAGTTCGATTTTCAATGCTCTTTTGACGAACTTGAATAATAGAAAAGTGTCGCTGGGTCATTTTTGCATATAACATGAGTGCTTCCATATATATATTAAATTGGGGTTTGCTTGTCATTGCGCTTCTATTGTTGTGTTATTGTATTTGGCAACGGCGCATAGCCGGGCAATACGCGCAGGCTGCGCAGGACGCCGTGAAGGCCCAAAATTTGGAGCGCGAAGCCTACACAGACCATATTCGAAACGCGATCCAGGTTTTTGCCAGCGTCACATCCATGAGAATTCATAACCAAATTAATCGACCGGAGTATCGTAGCGTACCTATGGATATATTTGGGCGCGATCTTCGTGGATCCTTGGAGGCCCTTGCTGTGGTTTTTTCAGGTGGATATGATGGCGAACATCCGGGATTTTTGTGTTTTCCTGAATGCCTGCACAACCTCTCCAACCGGCTAACAGAGATTTATTCGTCGGTTCCAGACGTGTGTATAAGTAATTGTCCTCGTAGCAGGGTCAGTCAGGACACGATAATTGCATTCGCGCTTATTTTCAGGCAGGTCTTGGAATGTGCAGCAGAATCGAATGTACATAAGGTGTTCATTAAATTTTCGCAGACAGAAGGTGATGATTTGATCGCATTTGGTGGTCTTCAGAGAGAGTGTGTTGAAGGGTTCTTGGCGGACCGAGCCGATATCGTCCACACATTGATAGACTCTATGAAGGGTACGCTGACCATTTCGGAGCCGATGAACGCGACCGATTCGAAACTAATTGTAAGCCTGCCACTGGGGACTGTTTTCAGTGGTAACGTCAATCGGGCATTGAAAAATTGAAACCGCGCGTCCTGATCGTAGAAGATAATGTCGTCGTGGCGCGGCATTTGCAGTATATAATCGAGTCCGAAGGTTGCGAAGTTGTCGGCATGGCGACCGATGCCGAACGAGCTTACAATCTTGTGGATGAGCATGTTCCCGATGTGGCCTTTATTGATATCGGTTTGAACGGGCCTCAGGATGGAGTAAGTTTAGCAGCGCAAATCCGGGACAAGTTCGACACGAAGATTGTTTTTGCAACCTCTCATTCGGATAAGGAAACCCTTGAGCGATTGTCGTTGATCAATCAAGATGGGTATATATTAAAACCGTTCTCTGAGGAGGCGATAAAGGCGGTATTGTCACTCGTCTTGATCAGCCCGTCACGGGCCTCGGAGACCGTAAATTTGGCAAAACTTGCATCCAAGTCGACGCTTGAGAATCGTTTTGTGCAATCGACGGCGGAGGAGTTGGAGAGCTTTATTGATAGGAAGTTCAATACGTTGTTGACCCTAAAGGAAATGGCAGATCATGTGGATCTGAGCGAAGGTCAGTTTGCCAGAAGATTTCGAGCAACATTCGGACTGTCACCATATCAGTATGTCATAAAAAAGCGGATCGATGAGGCGAAGCGACTGCTCCGCTCGACAGATTGGGCGCTTGTAGAGATCTCCGACGCCGTGGGCTTCGGAAGTCAGTCGCATTTTACCACAGCCTTCAAAAAGGCGGTCGGCGTCACACCGCTTACATATCGGAAGATGTAGCGGCGACATTGATCATAGCTCGAGCTGGACTGAGCGTTCGGTTCACAGACCAGTCAAAACATCTAACCGCAACGCCAGCCGCGTTTGACAAGACCTCGGCCAAAAATCGGATCCCGGCCTTCCGGGCCGAGATCAATGGAGCTCTCGGAGACCAGTTGCCGGAGCGTCTGAAGGTCCTGATTGGAGGTCATGAAGGGAGCGCTCGCAATAAGGGCAGTGACGAAGGGAGCGGCAACGGATGTTCCGCTCAAGTAAGAACCCGTCTCGCCAGCATCCACAAACACGTCCACGCCCGGAGCCGAGAAATCGATATGGTCGCCCTGAACCGCCTTGCTGTAGATCTCCAATGTCTTGTCTACGGCGGTGACCGCGATGACGTTTTCGAATGCGGCAGGGTATTGCGGTTCCGCTTGTGGGCCGTCATTCCCGGCCGCGGCAACGACGACCAAGCCCCTGTTAGTGGATCTCATGATCGCGCGCTCCAGGAGTGCATTATACGGACCTGATAGGCTGATATTGACCAGCTTAACATCGGATTCGAGCATCCAATCCAGAGCGCGAATGATCTCGCGGACACCGGCACCGGTTTGGCCTGGTGTGTTGCTGACGACAGTAGCGGCATAAAGTGGGCGGCCGCTATGTAATCGTCCCGGTCCGATAAGAAGGTTAGCGATCGCTGTGCCATGGTCGCCGGCCGCAGCATCGCCGCTTGCAAAGTCGCGTTTCACGATGTTTGCGCCGGAAAGTTGTGGTGATGCCAGGTCGACATCGCCGTCGATGATGCCGACGGTAATCTGTGCTGAGCAACCAGATTGTGGCCAATCGACGAGCTGTTCGGC
>JBCBUY010000092.1:0-13030 GCA_039817885.1 Pseudomonadota bacterium
AAGGACGATGCTGTCTTGATCGCTTGGCGGCCATCTGGCACCCGCCGCGGCAAAGGTCGTTCCTAGGCCGGCCCTGATGCAACGGGATAAACACAGTATCGCACCGAACGAGAGGGCGGGGATAGATTTTTTTGGAGGGGGGGCTGGGACCAACATGACTGGAAAATGAACGGGCCATTCCGGTTTGGTTGCGTTGGGATGTGGCACACGCAATTCAGGCGATGGCGGAGACTTGTCACTCCCTCCTGTGGGTTCCTCACCTGACCCACGCAAGGCTCTGCCATCGCTCAACCTTCACAGGCCTCACGGACAGATGACGACCTTACCGACGACCTCCCGGTGCTGTAGGGCGGCAAGGGCTGCGCGCGTCTCCGCAAGGGGATATTCGCCATGGATGTGGGGCCGTGTTTTGCCCTCACGGGCCCACTGCCAGATCGCCTCCATGTTTTCGCGGCCCCGCTCTGGGAACTGGCGGCCATACTCGCCTGCCCGCACACCGACCAGGGAGAAGCCCTTGATCAGAGCCATATTGGTTGGCAGATCGGCGATGCGCCCTGAGGTAAAGCCGATCACGCAGAGGCGACCGTCAAAGGCAATACAGCGGACGCTTTCATCGAAGACATCGCCGCCAACGGGATCGAAAATTACGTCCGCGCCGCGTCCGCCGGTGAGGGCCTTCACCCTGTCCTTGAACCCCTGGGTCACGTTGAGTGCATGGTCGGCACCATAGGCGACGACTTTTTCGAGTTTTTCATCGCTTGCGGAGGTCGCGATAATATGGGCGCCGAGGAGCTTGCCAACATCCACAGCCGCAAGGCCAACGCCGCCGCTTGAGCCATGGACAAGCAGCGTTTCGCCAGCCTGCAGATTGGCGCGTCGGACAAGGGTGACATAGGCGGTGAGATATGCGGCGGGGTAGGCTGCCGCCTCGGCAAAGCTCATGGTTTCGGGTTTTGGCTGAAGTCCAGCCGCCGGTGCGAGCGCATAGTCCGCAAACGCGCCAAATCGCGCGCCTCCCGCGACGGCCTCACCGACTTGGAGATGGGTCACGCCCTCCCCTAGAGCATCGACGGTGCCGGCCAAATCCATACCGGGCGTAAAGGGCGGGTCGAGCTTTAGTTGATATTTGCCCTGACATATCAGGACATCCGGGAAATTGACGCTCGCTGCTTTGACCTTGAGGCGAACCTCGCCGGGGCCGGGCTCTGGCACATCGATGTCAGCTAATCCGGTGCCGGACAGATCATCGCTCAGGGCGTGGCAGACAAAGGCCTTCATACGGGCGAGGCGACTTTCAGATCGGCATAGGCTTTGGCCAGGCGCGCTGCGATATCTTCGCAGGCTTTGCGCGCGGCCGGAGAGACCGCCATGAAGGCGGTGAAGCCATGGGCAAGACTGTCATAACAGACATATTCGGCAGGGACGCCGGCTCCCTTCAGGGCTTTGGCATAGGCTTCGCCGTCATCCACCAATGGATCGAAACCTGCCGTTGCGACAATGGCCGGCGGAAGATTCGCCAAGTCACCGACGGCGAGCGCCGGCGAAATTCTTGGATCGGTCTGGTCCTGGTCGTCGTTTAGATAATGACCCATGAACCAGTCCATAAGCTCCGTGGTCAGAGGATAGCAGTCTCCGTACACGGTGTGGGAAGCACGCTTGGTCTCAATGTCCGTCGCCGGATAGATGAGCAATTGCAATGCCGGAACGGGCTTTTGCTGTCGCTTCGATTCCTGGGCGATGATCGCGGCGAAATTTCCACCCATACTGTCCCCGCCAATCGCGGCCATGGCGGGCGGTGCGCCATATGTCTGAGCGTTTTTCAACGCCCAGTCATAGGCGAAGAGACAGTCATCAAGCCCGGCAGGAAATTTGTGTTCCGGGGCCAGACGATATTCCACCGAAAGGACAGGAGCCTTGATCGCATCGCTGAGGAGTGAGCAGAAAGCATGGCAGGTTTCGAGGTCGCCAATGACGCCGCCGCCCATATGCATGTAGACGAGGATTGGGTGCTCCGGGTTCTGATCCGCCGGGCGATAAAGGCGAGCGGGGATATCTCGGCCGGGTGCCTTCAGAGAAACATCCTCGGCCGAGATGCCGGGTTCCATCGGGGCAGCAAGCATGGCCAGCGCATCGGCGGATGCCTGTCGGAATTGCTGAGCTGTCAATGCAGAAACCCCCGGCTGATTGCGCGCGCCATGGGCAATGAACTGGAAATATGGGTCGAGGGTGCGCCCGCCAATTTCAACCGGCTTGCCCCCGGACATACGCACCAACCATGAGGGGGGTAGCTTTAGCAGCAGTTTTATAATCGTCGCCTGCAAGCTCATACTAATTATCCTCCCGATCGGAACAGTCTCCGAGGACCGTTCCTACCTCTTTGCGAAAAACCCTGACATGGCTGACAACATGAGTGTTGTGGCAAAGTGTGTGGCACCGTCGACATCAGCGGGGCGGCGCTGAAGCATGTGATCTCCCACTTCTCGGGCAATGCCGATCGCGGCCGCTGTGAGGTATTCGGTGTCCAAACTGGACCCCAAATCCTCCGGCAGCATTGTCTCGACGTCGTTTCGGATTTCGTCGAAGACGGCTTTCATCTCCGGTGTGTCGACGCGAATGCCAAGCATCGCTGTGTGCGCACCGCCAGCGGAAATGGCCTCTTTGTTCTCGTTCGCGATGAACTGAAAGAATGCGCGATAGGCTCCTTCAATAAAGCCTTCAAAATCGTTCGAATTCTCCCTCACCTGCCGCAAAATAGGCCGGAATCTCCGCGTTGATTCCGTAGAGATGGCCTCGAAGACCTCCTCCTTGGACTTAAAGTAATTGTAGAATGTTCCCGCAGCGAGATTTGTCTCGCGAATGATATCACGCACAGTGGTGGCATCGTATCCAATGCGGGCGAACACAATGCGCCCAGCATCCAGAATCGATTGCCGATTCGCCGCTTTTGCCCGCGCACGCTTGCCGTCGTTCATTGCCAACACATCCGATGCGCTCATTCTCGACCCTCCGAAGTGACACGAAGACGTCAAAAATGACGGCGCGTCAACTTTTAATGTCTTTGGGCTCTTCCCGGAAAACACGCCGCATATCCATAAAGATTCCCCAAGCCGCGCGGAGGAGCACAAGGGCCAGGACCCCCAACAGGGGATCCCCAAGGGCCATGGTGAGACCGCCGCCCAGGAGCAAGGCAATATGCAGCACGATGAGATTGCCGTAGGGAGCCATCATTTCCTTTTCGAGCGATGTGCGGCGGAACTGGCCACGCATGATGTCGTCAAGGATGAAGACGGCGACGTGCCAGGCGGCAATCACGGCCAGGAACGTCACCATATTCTGACCAGAGCTCAGTGCGGTTTGAAATATCGTTATTGGAGAAAAGAACTCTGTGGTTTCGTCGGGCGTGCCCATTGTCGCGAAGGATGCCAGAAACACACCGTGCACGAAGCAAAACATGCCGTAATGTACAGTGAAAAAGGGGCCATAGAACACCATGCCCGCCAGGCCGATCGGGTGCTCTTTCATGGTCGCCGCTGTCATTCTGAACAAGGTTATGACGCCCAGAACAATATTCTCGAGCCAATAGAGGAATATGATCGGCGCAGCTCCCCAGCCGAGAAAGAGCACGGCGAATATGGGGATAAGATTAATGACCAGCCCCGTGAGGGCCAGCGGATCCTCAAGGGTTGCTTGAATGCGTTCCGTTAGCCCCACGCAACACTCGTTTATTTCTTGCGTTTCGGGATATCGAGTTCCGGAACGGCGTCGACCACCTCACGATACAGAAACCTGTTCCCGGACCTCCATTCGCCATTCTCGTAATATTCGGACTCACTCAGCAGCGATCCATCGGACCGCTGTGTGCCGGTACTTCGCACTTTGGTGATGGTGTCATGTCCTGTTACCGCTTCCTCGGCGGCCCAGGACCCGTCTTCAGCCACTTCAAAGGTGCCCTCGGTGCGGAATCCGGCATTGGTGATATAGACATAGGCGAGCGCATCGGTTTCAGCATCGAAATAGACAATTGTCTCACCGCCATAACTGCGATCCTCGAGGGCATGGCGGATGGAGATCCCCGCCCCGCCAATCGCCCAGTTCCAGGCCTGGATATCCGCCACCGCTCCGGAGCTGCCCTCAAGCGGTTCACCGCGATAGGTATGTCCGACGAATTCCACAAGTTTTCCAAATGTCTCCCTTTGCCAGGGCGTGGCTCGGACATTGCGCGGCGTCGTCGGCGTTGCTGATGGGCGCGCCTCTGGCGGGAGCATGTGTTCCTTGTTGAGCGTGTTCCAACTACCGCAGGCAGATAGGACAGCAAGGGCACAAAGCGTTGTGAGACAAGTACGATTCATTGATCCCAATCCTCCACTGGCGAAATCTGCCAGAAGACGAAGACGGCATCAACTTACCGATGGTGTATATGGCGGCAGGGAGAACGGATCTTGGGCCTGTAGGCCTATGGAGCCACGAGAATTGCGAATATCACCGGTGAGGATTTCATAATGGAGGTGGGGTCCGCTGGCATTGCCGGAAGATCCAACAAACCCAATCAAAGCGCCGGCCCCGACCGACGCTCCAACGGTGATCCCTGGCGCGAAGCCATTCAGATGAGCATAGCGCGTATAAAGGCCCCAACCATGGTCAATCACAATTTGATAGCCGAAGCCATTTCGCCATTGGGCTTCGGCAATCCGGCCCCTCGCCCCTGAATAGATGCTTGTGCCTGTGCTGGCACTGATATCGATGCCCTTATGGCTCGATCGTCCCCGCCGACCGAAACCCGAGCTAAAGCACCCGCCGCGAACCGGCTTAAGCGCGAGGATCACGCGGTTATTGTAGTTGATGTAAGGGGTGTAGGTCGTAATACGCCCGCGCGAATCTATGGGCGGCGCGTTGCTCGGGCTGAGCCCCCGACAGAGGGTGAACTCGCGGTCGGGCTGAAAATCGCCGGCGGAGGCGACCGTTGGAGAAGACCCGCCAGATGTGCCGGATGGATAGGTTGTGCAAGCGCCGAGCAGAAGTGCGATACAACCAAATGTCAGACCAGGCTTCATCGTGCCGGCCTCCTTTACTCTACTTGCGCGTTCGGCGAGCTAGGCTGCCACACTGGCCCGTTTGGACCCGCTAGATATCTCTTTCATGAGATCAGCCACATAAAGGTTGAAATCTACTTGCATTGTATGCCGCGCACTTTCGTAAAAATGACCAAGATGGGTTTTCTCATCAGCAGCTATAATGCGGTCCATCTCCTGAACGCTCGGCAACGCATACGCGCCGGACAAGCAGGCGGCGACGAGTTTTGACTGTTGCTCGGCAAAGTTGACAAGCGTCGGGAGCGGCTGAGCGAGGCCAAGAAAGAACAGCGTCTCGAAGCCCGGTTTGACCATGCGCTTGAACAGGGGGAAGCGATTGTCTTGCGGTGTGAGATCCGGGAGATCAAAGAATGGAAAGCTGACATTGTAACCCGTGGCCCAGACGATCGCGTCGATCGTCTCGCGGCTGCCATCGGTGAAGATCACGCCGTCTCCGTCCAACGTTTCGATGGCTCCCTTCGGCACGATATCGCCGCAGCCGACGCGGGTGAGAAATTCTCCGGAGACGGACGGATGTCCGCTTAGGGGTTCATGGTCCGGTTTCGGCAGACCATAGTCCTCCATCTTGCCGATGGCTTTCTTTATTGCCCCGCGCGCGAGGGCGCGGCCAATGCCGGTGGGGAGCCATGCCGGCAGAACCGCTTTGTCCGCTGGCTGACCATTGAGATATTTCGGCATCACCCAGACGCCGCGGCGCATGGAGATAAACAGGGTCTCGGCCAGCGGCTTCTGGGCCAGCTCCGACGAGATATCCATCGCAGAGTTTCCACCGCCGACGACCATCACCTTCTTGCCGCGAAAGTCATAGGGCGCAAACGGGTCTCGGTAGTGGTGGGAGTGAACCTGATATCCGTCAAAGCTGCCAGGATACTCCGGCGTTCGTGGATCCCAATGGTGGCCATTGGCGACGATCAGGGCGTCATATTCCCGCGTCTCTCCGGTCGAAAGCGCGACCATCCACCGGTCACCGTCCAGAGGCGCAGCGGCATCGACGCGGGTCTTGAACGTGATGGTGTCGCGCAGGGCGAAATGATCGACATAGTCGTTGAAGTAGTCAAATAGCTGAGAGTGGTGCGGAAAGTCCGGCCAATCTTCGGGCACGGGATAGTCCTCAAAGGCCAGCCGCCATTTCGATGTGTCTATGTGAAGGCTGGCATAGCAAGATGAGAGGCCGTTGGGGTTCTTATAGTACCAATTGCCGCCAATATTGTCGGAGGCTTCAAAGCAATCATAGGCGATGCCGACGTCTTTCAGGCGCTTTGCCATGGTGAAGCCCGAGCACCCGGCTCCGATGATGCAGACTGTTTTGGTCTCAGTGCCGTCTAACGCCATGTCTGTCGCCTTTGGTGTGCTGCAGCGACGAAGAGTAACCGGCTCGCGCCGGAGGTCAATTTCCCTTGCGGGAGCGATTGACGGGTCCCGCGCAAGGTCTCAAAAGTTGCAGCACTTCAATAAAGGTTGTGCGTGTCATGGCAGACGCTGAAAAGCCCGATCATCTAGAGATCATGAAAACCTTTGCGCACCAGATGATCAATGTGGTGCCTTGGGCCAAGGAACTGGGATTCGAATTGACCGATGTTGAACGGGGCCGAGTGTTTGGCAATTTGACCTGGAGCGAACATCTGCTCGGTGATCCGGAGGCAGGTGTGATCCATGGCGGTGTGGTGACGTCGCTGCTTGATAATCTCTGCGGCGCGGCTGTGGTTTCAGCCATGACAGAATTTCAGTCCACCGCAACGCTCGACCTTCGGATCGATTATATGCGCTCCTCGGAAAAGGGCCGGGATATCATCGGTGAGGCCGAATGCTACCACGTCACCCGAACTGTCGCCTTTGCCCGGGCATGGGCCTATCACGACACGCGGGACAAAGTGATCGCTACAGCAACGGGGGCCTTTGCGCTGAACGATCCGAAACGCTGGTCGAGTGGGCTGTCGAGGGCCATGTCCAAGGAGGGCAAAGCATGAGCCGCGGGGCGCAGCTGGAAGCCTTTCTCGCGCGTGTGCCGTTTGCCCAGACGCTTGGCATGCGCTGCGAGATCCATGGCGATGAGATGACGGCCGTGCTGCCGTTTCAGGACAAGCTTATCGGAAATGCAGCGATAAAGGCGCTGCACGGCGGCGCGATTGGGTCCTTTCTGGAGCTAACCGCCATGGCGCAGGTGTTCTTGCTCACAGAACTGGAGCGTCCACCGAAAACGATCGATTTGACAATCGACTATCTACGCTCTGGCCAGGCGGAGGATGCTTATGCGCGGGCTTATGTGACCAAGCTTGGCCGCCGCATCGCCAATGTTCGTTGCGAGGCCTGGCAGGCCGCGCGGGACAAGCCAATCGCCACATTGCATGCGCATTTCCTTGTGCAACAGCGAAGCGACGGGGCCGCCTCTCCATAGTTTGATCAGAGTTTAATGGGCGCACGGCGTTCTTGCTCTATGTTGGTTAGGTGGCCAACGTGTCGATCATAATCCCCGCGCTTAACGAAGAAGCGGCTCTGCCGGAAACACTTGAAAGTTTAGGTAAGCTCTCCCCGCGACCGTCGGAGATCATTCTTGTGGATGGTGGATCGCATGATGGAACGGTTGATATTGCAGAGCGGGCTGGTGTCACCGTCATCCATAGCCAGACAACCGGTCGATCTGCACAAATGAATGCCGGAGCGGCACGGGCGTCAGGCGATATTCTCTGTTTCCTTCATGCCGATACAGAACTGCCAACTGACTTTGTTCCATTGGCGGCGGATGTCCTGTCTTCAAAACGCACCGCCCTTGCCGGCTTTGTCTCCGTCATGCGGGGTGAGAAGCTGCGCTGGCTTACAACGGCGCATAATTTCATCAAGACCTGGTATGCGCCGATCCTGTTCCGCCCGCTGAGTTTTCTAAAGGGTGTTCGGCTTCTGTTTGGCGACCAGGTGATGATCTGTCGGCGCGACGACTTCGAGGCTGTGGGTGGCTTTGACGAAACCCAGTTGATCATGGAAGAGGCCGATCTCTGTCTGCGATTGGTGCATTCCGGGCACGGGCATGTGCGACAGGTCAACCGAAAGGTCTGGTCGTCAGACAGACGCGTGGCGGAATGGGGATCCTGGAAGGCGAATCTGACCTATTTGAAAATCGGCATCTTGTGGGGGGTTGGCCGCTCTTCGGACCAGCTCGTGCGATACTATAAGGATGTTCGCTAGGCGAGCGATCGGCATCCAGACAAAGCCTCAACAAGCAGGACGTGTCGTCTGGCGACGGCCATGGCGTCCGCCGAGTATCCTCCCCCCAACACGCCGCAAAGTGGAATTGTACGCTCCAAACAGGCCCGCGCGACGATCCGATCTCGCTCCAAAAGCCCCCCATCGGTAAGGTCCAAATGTCCAAGTTTGTCGTCCTTATGGGGATCGACGCCCGCATTGTAGAAGACGAAATCCGGCTGAGCCGCGTCGAAGGCCTGGGACAGGGCCTGGCGAAGCGTGACCAAGTAGACGCTGTCGGTCGCCCCTCGCGGCAAGCCGATATCCATGTCCGATGACGGCTTCTCCAGCGGCCAATTGTCCTCGCAATGGATCGACAAAGTGAACACGTCGTCTCTTCTGGAAAACATACGTGCGGTGCCATCGCCGTGATGAACGTCGAGATCGACGACGAGCACTTTTTTGACCTCTCCAAGCGCCAGCATGGCATGGGCCGCCACGCCGACATCGTTGAAGACGCAAAACCCAGAGCCTGTTTCAGGATGGGCATGGTGACTGCCGCCGGCGAGGTTCACGGCCAGCCCTGTCGTCAAGGCGAATCGGGCCGCGTGAAGTGTGCCGCCGACTGAGGCGCATGTCCGCCGGACAATGGCCGGTGTGACATCAAACCCGATCTTGCGCTGGACGTTTCGATCAAGGGTGCATGCTAATACGGCGGACACATAGTTTCGATCGTGGACCGCTTCGAGCTGTTCCGGACGCGCTGGGGGTGGTTCGATAAGAGCGTGCCCCTGGGCCCGCAACAGCTTTGCCACGTGGGAATATTTCCGCATCGGAAAGCGGTGGCCATCGGCAATCGTGACGGCATCATAGGCCGGGTGATGGATTAACGGGACGTGCACGGTGGAGACGTTGGCTGATCGCTGACGCGAGTCAAGATTTGCTGAGCCTTGGCAATTGCCGGATCTCGGCAGACCGCGCATAGTCATATGGGGACCTGGGGATGGCGCAGGAGGGACGCATGATCAATCGCGCGGTCCGCCGTCTTGTTATGACGGCCAAGACAGATACCTCGGCGAATCGCGGGCAATGGATCTGCATTCTGGGCATGTTCGGATCTGTTTTGCTCGGCGCGATTGGCGGAGCCTATGTGGCCAGCCGGCCCTTTCTTGGCGGGCTAACGGCTCTTTCGCTTTTTCTTTCCATGGTGGCAATCGGCATGATTGTGGCCGAAGGGTTCTTCTCAGTTGAAGGCCTGTATGGCCAGCGACGCCGAGATCTGGCCGCTGAGAATATTTGGACGATGCTGCGCGATGGCAGCGCGCCCGATAATCCGTTTGTCTTGTATCTCAGGCCCTTTTCATCCACCGACGCGATCAGCGAAACGAAGGTCTCTGCGATCCCGGTTCAAACCTCTGGTGGCCGGCAACTGATCATCGGAACAGATAATCTGGAGTTTGAAACCCAGATCGAACAGGCCGTGCGGCCAATCGGAACGCTGGTCGGGCTAGGCGACCCCCTTGAGCATGAGGGGGCGGGCCGGATACGGCTCCATGACGATATTTGGCAAGATGCGGTGCGCAAGCTGATGCACGAGGCAACTCTGATCATACTGCTCCCCTCTCCTGATGGCGGAACCCGGTGGGAAGTGGAAACTCTGCTCCGGTCGGGGTTACTCCAGAAGGCGATAATTGTTGATCCCCCCAACCATGCATCGCGCCGGAAAACGTATGATCCCGTGAGCGAATGGGCCGAAGCGCGGCGTGTTTTCGCGGAGCAAGGATACACACTCCCCGAAGATGCGCCGGACGGGCAATTAATCTGGTTCGGTGAGGGCCGAGCACCTGCAGACCGGCATCAATTGTCGCTTGACGAGGTTGCGGATATGCGGCGCTTCTTCAAGCGCATTGCGAGGCAGGCCGCCTAGTTTTCAAGTTGCAATAAGGGGAGACGATCAATGAGAGGATTTTCAAGCGCCGTTTTGTCGCTGGCGGCGATGGCTCTGTCCAGTTTGACGACATATCTCACCTTCTTCGATTCCCGGTACACGCTGACCTTGGCGGTGGCTGATGTCGCCGTTTCACAGCAAGGCGGCGGATTTTCCAGTGGTGATACCCGCGAAGTGTCCTACCGTTTCTTCCCAAGGCTTGAACTTATTCTATCGAATCGCGGGACCCGACCGATTGTTGTGTCGGATCTGGAGATCTTTGAGTCGGCGTCGCCAGAGCGCTGCGAGGTGACAGACACAACCCTGTTCATGCAAGAGTTTCAGCCAATTATCGTTGAGCCGGGCACGGTGAGTCCGGCTGCGATTGAGACGTCGCTGGAGAACATAGAGGGCTCGTCGGTCGGCGGTGCGCCCATTCAAATAGGACCGGTGTCAAATCTCTACTGCCTGAAGTGGACGCTATTTGATCCGAATGGCCGCCGTCATGAGCCGTTCGCGGCCGCGTTTAAGATTGATATTGGATTCCTACCGCCTGAACCGGGCGAATATGCGCCGGAAACAGATGTGTCTGTCGACTTTCCGAAGCAACCCGAACGCCTTCTGTCCCGTGGGTTATTCTAGTGTGGTGAAGCCAGACGGCGTCTGTTCGTAAGCGTTGATGAACGGTCTGTGTTTAGAGGCGGCCTTCCAGTAATGCCAAACTGTCGTCCCACAGGCGGATGCCGACCTCCTTTTGTCTTGCGAGTTTGGAGGGAGGAACGTCGCGCGTCTTGCCAGATCGCATGGCGAGGTATCCCCCATTCTCCGGCAGCGGCAATTGACCCAAGAACAGCGCCGCATAGGCCTCTGCTGTGGTGGCAACTGTCCCTGTTCGATCAGGTGGCATGGCGCGCGGGACCATGCGTTTGACAATCGCTGCGGCGAAGGAGGGGAATTCCCGCGCGAGATTGGTCTCGGGCAAAAAGGCCGGGTCAAAGCTCAACGTGCGGTAAGAAGGATAGCGCCGGGCCATCTCTCTGGCGAAGAGGATACAGCAGAGCTTGGAAGATGTGTAGGCGCGGCTCGCGGCGCGGGGACCGAAGCGATCGCGCTCCGGATCTGTCCGGGGAGATGCGAGCCGCCTTGCATCGGCATGCTTTGGCGCTGGCAGAGGAATGTTCTCCTCAGGGTCATGGGTGCCACTGCCCGTGGTGACAATTAGAGCGGTGTCTGACAGGTGCGCCTGAAGACGCTGAAACATCAGGAAATGGCCGAGATAATTGACCTGAAAGACCCTGCCCATCCCATCATCCGTCATGGAGATCTTGCGGGAGGTGATCCCCGCGTTCAGGCCAAGACAGGCAATCTCAGAAAGTCTGAGATCCTCGATCACGTGCTGGCAAAACTCATCAGCGCTGGAGAGCTGCTCTAGATCCAGATGGGTCGCGTGGACACGATCTCCAAACTTGCGCTTCACGTCTTCTGGCCGCCGCGCGCCGACGATGATGTCGCCATCATATTCGCTGGCGAGCTGCTCAAGGGCCAAGGCCCCGAAGCCGGACGTGACGCCGGTCAGTATGGCTGCGCCTGTCATGGTCTCCCCTTCCCCGCACCTTGCGAGAGCGCCATTGCTCGTTCCTTCAGACTCATCAACTACCCCTTTAATAACATAAATTTTTATTTGTTATTAGATGAAACATAACCTAATGAAATGCAACAGCTAAAGTGGAGCGATGTGACGTGGCTCGCCGCCAGAACGATACCAGCCTGACACGTAGTGCCATTCAGAAAACCGCTGAGCGAATGATCACGGAGGGCGGCGTCCGTGCGCTTAGCGTGTCTCGACTCGCGCAGTCCCTCGACATGACGCATGGTAATGTCTATCGCCACTTTCCGTCCAAGGCGGCGCTGACCGCTGAAGTTGCCGCGGGCTGGATGCAGGAGATGCGCGAGGCTTGTGAAACTGCCGTAGCGTGCGGCGGCGCGACAGACGACCGATTGCTCGCCCTGGTTCTTGCTATCCGCGAACAAATGGCGCTTCGCGCGAGTGTGCCCGATGCTCTGTCGGTCTTTCACTTTGTTCTGGAGCATAAACCCAAGGAGGCGTTGGCGCACCACCAACACCGGCTTGGATTGGTCGTCCGTATCATGATGGATGCTGGATGGCCGGATACGGAGGATACAAATGTGAAGGCGCTCGCCGTGCTGGATGCGATGAGGACCTTCACAGACCCCAATGTCTTTTCAACGGCCGCAGAGACAGCCGACCGGATCAAGGAAGTTGTTGGTGTGCTCACGCACTATATTGACCACGGGCCATGAGTCTTCGGGACGTCGCGGCGCAAAGGCAACGAGGTCAGACCCAGATGCCTAATGACAGGATTTGCCAAGCGCTTTTAGCCGCCAGTAATTGTACGGAAGCGGTGTTAGAAATCCGGCGAGCAGCATGATTGGAATACCCCACCAGACCAGTTTTGCGCCGCCCGTGAGCAGAACATCGGTCACGTTCATGGCGGTTTCCATAGCCACCATGGAAATGAAGGACATGCCGATGGCCGTCTGAAATGCTGACCGAATTGGCATCTGGCGCGACAGGATAAATGTCTCCAGCGCAACCGATGTTATCAGCCCATTGATGATGGCCAGTGTCATAATCGACAGGACAGGCCAGGCGATCCCGGTAAACTGAAAGAAGGCGATGGTTCCGAAATCGCCAATGGAACAACCGAGCAAGCACCAGAGCGTGTTTGTGCTTGCCTGCCGCCATGTGTGTCTGCATGTCCAGGACATCGGCTGGACGGATCTCGCTGTCGTCATATTGCTCACGCTTGTTTTG
>JBCBUY010000093.1:0-12957 GCA_039817885.1 Pseudomonadota bacterium
GGGCCGATGGGACGGTTTCACGTGCCGAGATTACAGCCGCCCGGCCCTGTAAGCACTAAAGCAAAAGCATCGCGCAGCTTGGCCCAGGTCAGAAAGTTCGGCCGAAAGGTCCTTGGACAATTTTTCAAGTCCAAAAGCGATCGCTTCTAGGGTCTCAATTGGCTCCGCACATGGGAGCCGAGCGATATGATCCGGAGCTGGGCGGATAGGGTCGAGCGGTTCAACCTTCACCCCCAGCGCTTGATCGAGACGCAGACACACCGCCTCAACAGCATTTCGAGACGCAAACCGCCGCACCAAAGCTTTGCGATCGATACCGTAGAGTTGACCAATACGAGTAAGCCCAAATCGACGGAGCAAAATGACGATGTCAGAGGCGAGCCGCAATGTTGCAATAGGCAAATCTGCAAGCCCTGCCTTTGTCTCGCTCTCCGGCAATACCCGCCAAGTACTCGCCCCAGGACCTGCAGCGCTCCCCCGCGCAAGGGCCGAAGCCGCTCCAGGTGTCGAGGCCACGCCGATCCGCGCAGTGATACCATCCTTTGTTAGCTTGGCGTGCAATCGATTGGCCATGCTCGCTTCACCGCCATGGAGATGAGCACAACCTGTGATCTCGAGCATCACCCCATCGGCCCCATCGAGCGCGACCAGAGGCGTATAGCGCACCATCCAATCTGCGAGGGCGCGCAAGGCCCGGGCATCGGCATCGGGGTCATGCGCTTCGGCAATCAGCGCCGGGACCCGTGCCCGCGCATCGGTGAAGCTGAGACCGGGCGTGATTCCCACATGCCTCGCACAAACGTTCGCGGCAATCACGATAAGCCCTTTCGCCCCGGTTTCGGTGAGAACGAAAGGACGAGCGCTTTTAGCCTGTTCTTTGCCAGTGCTCCGTTTTCGGCCCTGCAGCCGAGCGCGGCGGAGCCGGTCGAGGGGCCAGTCGGGAAACCAGATTGAGAGATAACGTTTCATGAGTGTAGTCCAGATCAAAAACATGGCCAGCAAGTTCCGGAACCGTGCGGGAGCGCTCGAGGATGGCGCGCCATCGGATCTGGCCAGGAGCGCGGGCATCCAATGGGTTCACCGCCGAGGGGACAGAAGAGACGCGCCATCGAGCCGTCGCTGCCGTCGCCCCTTCACGAGTATAGGGCATCAGAAGAACCACCGGCACACCATGCCGGCTCGATGCGAGGGCAAGACGCCGCGTCGCTGTAAAATCAGCTTCAGCAATATCTGCAAAAACACAAGCCACCGCTGACGAACGGATCGCTTCTTCGACCGCCCAGAGCGTGTCGATCAGCTTGCGCGGTCGCACAAACAAGCAGGGTCGCTCGCGACCATGAAACGCCTCAATCTGCTTTTGCTGTAGGGATCCGTGCTCACGGGCGAGGCCCCGCTGACTGACCCAGAAGATCGGCCCAGCTGGCAAGGCACGGCTGGCCGCCAGAGCCAGTCCCGTCATTGCGGCCATATCGCCGAACTGTGCTTCGGCAAGCTCATGGATACCTGCCATTCCCAAGCCAAAGGGAAACCCTAAGGCCCGAGACAGCCTATCTGCTCGCGGCAGCAAAGCCGCGGCGGAGTGAACACTGGAAAGCTCCATATGTTCTTATTTTGTTCTTGTGCGCAAGAGTCAATCCCGCACTTGGAAGTTTGGGTCGCTTGGGCATGGGCAAATCCATTCCGCTCAAAAGAAAAGAGCCGGCAAAACTGCCGGCCAAGGTAAAGCAAGAAGGACGTCGGCGCGGGGTCCGTCCAGGCTAGAGCCGCTCAGGGCCCACACCGACAAGGAGAGTTATCGCACATTCAACCTGAACGAGGCCTCAGACGGTCGTTCAGGTTCATTCATCTTCGTCATAAAAAGTTCAAAGAACGACATCTGAACATGAATGCCAGCTGAATGCAGTATGGCGAAGACAGGCAAAAGTCTGCTGAAATGAAGGATTGTCATTAGGGTCCAACCCCAAGGTGAAGACCATCTGTCCGCCTATAAAACCTCCTAAAGCGGAATATTATCGTGTTTCTTGGAAGGATTTTTCACGTCCTTCCCCTTCAGCCGTCTCAAAGCGCGCGCCACCCGCCGCCGGGTCGAATGAGGCATGATAATATCGTCGATATAACCCTTCTTCGCCGCGACATAAGGATTGGCGAAGTTCTCCTCATACTCCTTGGTCCGCGCAGCGATTTTGTCTTCATCGCCAAGCTCGGAGCGGAAAATGATCTCAACGGCACCTTTCGCGCCCATTACCGCGATCTCCGCCTTCGGCCAGGCATAGTTTACATCGCCCCGAAGATGCTTCGAGCTCATCACATCATAAGCCCCGCCATACGCCTTCCGGGTAATCACCGTCACTTTCGGAACGGTCGCTTCAGCGAAGGCAAAGAGCAGTTTTGCGCCATGCTTAATCAGGCCACCATATTCCTGCTTCGTCCCCGGCATAAAGCCCGGAACATCGCAGAAGGTGACAATCGGAATATTGAAACAGTCACAGAAACGCACAAAGCGGGCCGCTTTTCGGCTCGCATCGATATCAAGCACCCCTGCAAGCGTCATGGGCTGGTTCGCGACAAAGCCAACCGTCGAGCCTTCAATACGGCCAAAGCCACAGAGGATGTTGCCGCCAAACTCAGGAGAAATCTCAAAGAAGTCGCCCTCATCGGCGACTTTCTCGATCAGTTCACGCATATCATATGGCGCATTCGGATTGTCCGGGATCAGCGTATCGAGGCTCATTTCGACCCGATCCGGATCATCGAAACTTGTCAGCACAGGTGGCTTTTCCCGGTTCGACAGAGGCAGGAAATCGATCAGCCGGCGCATTTCGGTCAAAGCCTGGATATCGTTATCGAAGGCCCCATCCACAACGCCCGATTTCTTGGCATGCACCGAGGCCCCACCTAGGCTTTCATGGCTAACCTCTTCATTGGTCACCGTCTTCACCACATCAGGCCCGGTCACATACATATAAGACGTGTCCTTCACCATAAAGATGAAGTCCGTCATGGCCGGAGAATAAACATCGCCGCCCGCGCAAGGCCCCATGATCACGGAAATCTGCGGAATAACACCGGACGACAGAACGTTCTCCATGAAGATATCAGCATAACCGGCGAGGCTATCGACACCTTCCTGTATCCGGGCACCGCCGGCATCGAATATCCCAATGACAGGCGCACCGACGCGGGCTGCGGCCTGCTGAACTTTCACAATCTTCGCCGCATGCGCGAGGGAGAGCGATCCCCCGAACACAGTGAAATCCTTTGAAAACACATAGACAAGTCGGCCATTGATGGTGCCCGCCCCCGTAACGACACCGTCGCCGGGAATGGTCTGCTCCGCCATGCCGAAATCATTGCAGCGATGCTCGACGAACATATCGTACTCTTCGAAAGAGCCCTCATCGAGTAAAACCTCGATACGCTCGCGCGCCGTCAGTTTGCCTTTGGCATGTTGGCGCTCGATCCGCTTCTGTCCGCCGCCAGCGCGCGCGCGCTCCCGGCGCGCTTCTAATTGTTCGAGGATTTCTCGCATACTCTGTCAGCCCCGTTCCGAAATGTTGTTTTCGGCCCGAGTTGATAAGGCCATTTCAGCACTTGGCAAGCGATGAGCGCGGCGAACACAAAAACGGTGATCCGTCACCGGACCACCGTTCCCGTTCTTTTGCCTATTTCGACTACCAACCAGAGTAGGAGAAGCTGATGCCTCTGCGGCGATAGCCATCCCGGTGGAACCCGGCATGTTGCACCGGATAGAGGTCGCTTGCCCGGCGGATCTTGCCGCGGCGGACCACGCACTCATAGGGCTGGCGGCGATAATCGTAACCGTCAAATAGCTTTGCCCGGCCATAGACGACGAAGCGATTGCGCCCGACTTGCTCATATCGAACCCGGCGAAGATCAGCGCCTCTATAGCCGACATATCTGGCATCGATCTGCAATTGGCATGAGCACTCATAGATCGCCCTGTCGGCCAAATACTTTACTTCCGCCGGCGTCTGACCGAATTGGTTCAAACGAACCTGGTGACCATATCCGCGATGGTGGACCTTTTGCAGCCGTGCATCGGAAACACCTCTCTGTCCAAATGATCCCCCCGCAAACTCGGTCTGAGCGACTGCGGGCGTAGCGAGGAGAGCAGACGCAGCCAATGCAACGGCCACCACTCCGGTTTTCATGATGCGATTCATCATGCAGGCACCGTCTCATAGGCCCTTGCAACCGCGCCTGAGCGGCTGGATATATTCCGTTCACCTTAGGAGAGAACCATGCAAGCATTTGATTAAATTGCAATTTTTTCTATTCTCTCTTTGAAAAAAGTGTTCTGAGAACACCAGCTTCACATCGCCGGGCCGCATGGCGCGCGTCAGCTTCATCATCGACACCCCAGTGTTCAGCCTGCCAAACCTCATCAAGAATCGACACATCATAGGCGTCGAGCGGATCGATCTCTGCCTGTTCGACCGCAAACATGAGAAGCGCTGACCCATACAGCCCCATCCCGAAGACAAAGGCTGTCAGACGAAGATCGTCAAAATTCGATATATGCGCTGTGGCCGCTTTCAGGGACGCCGGCGGTTGCGGCTGATGGAGAGTGCCCCCGGCGGCCTCAAGCAAAACAACGCCCAAAGTCTTGCCCGCCCATTCTCGGATAGGACGCCAAGCCGATATCTGCCGGGCGCGGAGATCGTCCTGATGATCATCAGCCAGGAAACAAAGAAGATCCGTTTCACAATACCGCGCAACCTCTTCGATCATGCCTGAGCGTTCAGAAGGCGTCTGATCGATGGCAACATTCACCAGCCGGGTGAGATGCATGTTCGTGACATCAACCGTTTCCCCTTGGGCGCGCCACTCCGATGCAATGGCCTCGGCGACCGATCGATCGGCAACGGCAAGGTCCGCACGAGCCGGTGTCTTTATAACCCGGCCATCCAGAGCCACAGCCCACTGTCCGTCTTGCTCAATCACTTCGGCAGATGAGTAGAAGCGTTTCATGATGCATCAAAGCTGTCTGTGTTCGCCAGCCGCGTAATCTGAGATTTAATCGATTGCGGCCAAGTCTTGTAATCATCAATGCGAACTCTCTCCTGCCCCACCAGTCTAAGCGGTGCACGGATCAGAACCATTCCAGGATTGACGGTCAGTCGTCGATAATTTGAGCCATCCACTTCCCAAACATAATCAGAAAAGGGTTCAATCGTCAGAACAATCTCATGAGCGCGTGCTAACCATGCGTAAAACCCGCGTCCCGAAAGCACTCGGGTCGTTTTATACAAACTGCACACAAAGCTGTGCTCGCCCGGTTCAACGTCAAAAGAAAAGCTTTGCTTCTTCGTTTCTTTGATCTTTTCATCATTGACACGAAACTGAATGGGGATCCCATCTTCATCGCGTCTCACAACGCGAACGGTGGACTTTGGAGCGACGGTTACGCTCGGATTTTTCACGCCAAGTGTAGACAGGATTTTCAGCAGATTATCTTGAGCGGGCAACCCAAATAGATCCATATAATGGAGATCACTCAAAGCTTGGCCGCCACCAATTTCTGTATCAGGTATCTGGCATTCGGACAGACGAATTGGGATGAGCGTTTTAGACGCGTGCTTCTTCTTAAGGTCACTCAAAAACTCGACTTCGCGGTTGAATGTCCTCTTCGCTGTGGGGTCGTAGGCATCAGAGAACACAATCAGTATTGAGCCTGATTTCTGCGCGACCCGTTCGAATTTTCCACTCCAGGCTTCACCCGGCTCCAAGGACGGTTTGTCCATGAATACGTCCAAGCCATTACCGACGAGATTGTCATATAACTTGCGGACAGCCGCATAGTTTTCGGACATGTAAGAAATTATGACGCGAGTATTCTTGGTGTTCCGCCTAAACATATCGGGTCCTCAAACTATTGTCGCTGACAGGTCTTGTTCGAAATTATTGAGCGCGCGAGTTAACGATGAAAAGTCATCGTGTACAAAATCGGCACCAACAGCGTGAAGCTCATCTGCCGTTCCGAACCCCCAACCGACGCCGTGGGTTTCAACCCCGGCCGCTTTGCCCATCTGGATGTCGAACACCGCATCACCAATCATTAGGGTCTGGTGCGGGTCAACGCCCACCGCCTTCATGGCTTCCTCGACCATAAAGGGATGCGGCTTGCCAGGGCCATCATCGGCGCACCAGATGGTATCAAAATACGGCTCAAGCGGATGCATATCGAAGATCGCACGAATGCCGCGATGCGATTTGCCGGTCGCCATGGCAATCAGCCAATTGTCTTGTCTAAGTTTTTCCAGAGTCTCGCATGCGCCATCATAGAGGGGCTCCTTGAAGTCAGGATCCGTGCGCCGCGAGATAAAGGCCTGCCGATACGCATCGACGAGATCTGGCAACTGGGACGCGTCAAAATCATCCGGAGCGAGGCGGCGGCAGGCCTCATCCAGGCCCAGCCCAACAATCTGTCTTGTCGCATTATACTCAGGAGGCGGAAGATCCAGCGCGACGAAGGCCGACACCATCGCCGTCTGTATGACCTCCCGGCTGTCAACAATCGTGCCATCCATATCCCAAATCGCAAGTTTCAACATGGCAGACCTCACACCGGCACAATATCGAAAGGGGCCGTGACACGCACAGCGCCATCCTTAATAGGCTCCGTGCCGTGCCAGCAGAAAGAGGGGAACAGGACCAACATGCCAGCCTGCGGTTTGATCCACTTTTCGGGGGCCAATGGGAGATTTGCGTCTTTAGGCGGTTCGCCGAACTTGATCCACCCCGCCTTACTACCGTCGGCCCCCATATTCGGCGGCACCGACACATAATAGGCAGATGAGATCCACCCCTTGGGATGGATATGATTGACGTGATGCCCGCCGCTTTTAAGCGTAACCGACCAGCTGCCCGAAAATCGATACGCGCCCGTATTACGGTTCGTGGTCGGATGGTCGGGTCCGGCACCAATCGCGCCCATATAGTCGCGAATGGGCGTATCCAAGGCCCGAAAGTAAGCTTTGAGGACAGGGTCGTTTAGCGCTGCGAGATTTTGCGGCGTCTGAGCCCCTGACCGCAAGGACTGATCGAGCGGCGCGACATCGAACGGGTTCAACCGGTCAAGGCAGTCGAGCATCGCTGCATTGAATGCCTCGATGGTCTCAAACCCGTCCGGCGGATCGAGACGATAGGTGCGAACATGTCGATCATAATCAATAAGATCGGAATATTGGGGATCTTCGAGCAGGCGAAGCGTTGTCACTTCATAAGCCAGCCAAAACTGGTCCAGCGGATCTCGCCGGCGCATCTCTCGAACAAATTGAAGCGCCTCGCCATACGCCCCCGCAAGCAAAGATGCGCGAACAATATGAAACAGGTCGACCCGCAGGGGGTCATCCGTATACGCCTCTTTTACAACTGACAGCGCCTCGTCCAGACGCCCACTATCCAGGAGCAGGGCACATTTCATATAACGGCCGGGAACAGACACTCGGACACTTTCGTCGAGCCGCTCCCAAGACTGCAAAGCTGCATCATACCGGTCGACTTTTCTCATGATGCTGAGAGCGGAAATCGCCAGCTCTCGCCTTTGCAAAGCCACCGCAACAAGACGGTCAAAGGCCTGCTCATCACCCATCATCCGATGAAGGTCGGCAAGGAACAGAAGAGTGTCAGCGGACGGCATCATCTCGAAAGCGCGACCTGCTTCCGCCCTGGCCCGATCCAGATCGGGCAACATGAAAAACGCCTGGGCAAGCATATAATGGACTTTCGCGTCTTCTACGCCGTCTTGCAGCAAGCCCTCGAATGTCGCGATAGCATCCTGAAACGCACCGGTTTCAAGTAAATACGTTCCATAAGTATGGCGCACGGATACTTTTTCCGGCGCGGATTTGCGCGCAGCATCAAGGTGCCGCCGCACACGATCGACGTCTTTATCCACCATGGCTGCATTGGCCGCGCAAATATGAGCATCAGCATCATCTGGGTCACGTTGAAGAAGCGGGTCAACCTCGACAAGCGCATCACGATAGCGGCCCGCATCATTCAGTGTCCGGGACAAACTCAAACGCGCACTGCGAAAATCGGGATTTAAAGAAAGCGCCCGTCTGAAGGCCGTTTCAGCAACTTGATATTCTCCGTTCAGTCGAGCCAACAGGCCTTGATTATTGGCAATTTCTGGATTGTTAGGATCAAGCCGCGCCGCCTCGGCAAGGTGAGAGGAGGCTTTGGCGTAATTACCGTCATTTTTCTCAACAAGCCCTAACAGATGGATCGCTTGCGGATGACTCACACCCGTCAACGCTTGCCTCGCAGCCGCGAAATCTCGACGCTTATAAGCCGCATATCCAGAGGCAATCGCTTGCTCCGCACGGATCAAGAGAACACCTCCAATGGGTCACGACCGGCCTCGCTTTCCAAAAAACCAAATGTCTGAAACGTCTCAGCCATATGCGGCGGAAGCGGTGCCGTGACCGTCAAGGGGGCACCAGTTTTCCGCGGCAATATGATCGCCCGCGCATGAAGGTGAAGACCCGCCCCGACCCCCTGGGGCACTTCTTTTCGCGTCGTGTACCGATCATCTCCGAGAATAGATGTTTCGAGCTCGGACATATGGAACCTCAGCTGATGCGTGCGACCGGTGACAGGCTTCAAAGCAACCCACGCAGCGCGTTGGCCGGCGGTTGAGATCACCGCATAATCCGTAATCGAATGTCGTGCCCCTTCCGTCTTCTGACTGGAGCGATACATCCGTTCACGGTCTTCCTGGTCTTCGCTGCCGTCGCCCCGCGCCATCCAGCACCGCACCTGACCGGAGCGGGGCTGGGGCACTTTCACCGTTACTGCCCAATAGATCTTATCAAGCGTCCGACCACGGAAGAGGTCGCCGAGTTTCGCTGCCGATGCCGGATGCTTGGCGATGACGAGCACACCGGACGTTTCCCGGTCAAGCCGGTGCACAAGCTTCGGCCGGTGCTCGCTGTCCCCGCGCAGATATCCAAGCATACCATCGATATGGCGATTGATCTTTGTCCCCCCCTGGACAGCAAGCCCAGCCGGTTTGTTCAGCACAAAGATGTCGTCATCCTCATAAATGACAAGGCTCTTCATAAAGGCCTCGTCACCTCCCCAGCGCTGTCCTTTGATATCATCTCCGGCAGGCTTCGGCTTTTTCGAAAGCGGCGGTAGGCGAACCGCCTGACCCGCCTCAAGACGCGTGTTTGATTTTGCCCGGCCGCCATCAACCCGTATCTGACCGCTGCGCAAGAGTTTCTCCACCTCGCCCTGAGTCACGCGCATGCGCCGCTTGACCCAGCGATCCAGCCGCGCGCCGGCCTCCTCATGGGTAACGGTCTCGATAACGACATCATTCCGGCTCACGCGATCAGCCTCCGGGCGAGCCACAAGCCGACAAAGAGAGCCGCAACGCCAAGAACAACCGAACCGCCGGCATAGCTCGCAGCCCTAGCCATAGCACCGCTCCGCATCATCAAAGAGATCTCGAGCGAAAACGCAGAAAACGTGGTGAAGCCGCCAAGAACGCCCGTGGCCAGAAAAAGCCGTATGCCTTGACCCGCATCTTCACCGCGGAAGGCAAGCCAACCAATCACCAGTCCCATCACGAGACTGCCAATCGTGTTCACGGCAAAGGTTCCCCATGGCCAGCCGCTTGGCATAAAGCGCAGGGCGGCCAGTCCGACACCATGGCGAAGGCTCGCGCCAATGGCTCCGCCGAGCCCGACAAGGAGAAAACCGTTCATGGCTCGCCTCTTACGCCGCTCATCTCGGAAGCTCCAGCCCTGCCTGCATCGCTCTTTCTTCCATATCCGCCGGTATCGGCGCTTCGAGACGTAGATCCCCGCCGTCCGGATGTGCGAGGACGAGCCGCGCCGCATGCAGCATCAGCCTTGGCGCGGAAAGCTTGCCGGTGCCATAAAGTGGGTCGCCCAGAATGGGACAGCCGAGATGCTTCAAATGGGCCCGCAGCTGATGCATCCGGCCCGTCTTGGGATGAAGCTCGAAGAGAGCCGTGGGCTCTAACCGAGACAAAACCCGCCAATGAGTCTTGGCATCCACCGCGCCCGGCGTATCACTTGCAATCATTGGCGGTGCCCCCCGCTGACCTTTGCAAGACAGAAGCGGTTGATCAATGTCGCCCGCATTCGATGCCGGCAGATCGCCTTCTGCCAGAGCGAGATAGGTCTTCTTGGCGCGCCGTGCGGAGAAGCTCTCCGACAGATGCGCGGCGGCCGGCTTTGTCTTCGCCGCAACGATCACGCCGGACGTTCCGGTGTCCAATCGGTGGACCAGGCGCGGACGTTTGCCGTTCGACCGCACGAAGACCCATTGTAACGTATCGAGACATCGCCCGCGATTACCTCGCGTTTGAACCGGCAGCCCGGCTGGCTTGTTGAAGGCGATCACCGATGCATCTTCGTGGATCACCAGCGTCCGCACAAAAGCAGCGTCCGCATCGCTAATCGCGGGACTCTCGAGCTTCGCCATAGAGGATTATACCTCCGTCTTAGACCCCGGGCATAGATACGTATCGTCAGCCTGCCTGTAACGTCTCGGTCGCCGCCGCCTGCAGCCAGCTCCGCGCCGTATCGGTCATGATCTCCAAAGCCGGTCCGTAGGCTGTTTCGAGCGCTTCAGCGATGAACGCTTCGGTAAGCAGAGCCTTGGCCGCTAGCTCTGGGATACCGCGCTGGCGCATATAGAAGAGCGCTTCATCATCGAGCGCGCCGCAGGTATTCCCATGGGCACAAGCAACATCATCAGCATAGATCTCAAGCTCGGGCTTGGCATTCACCACAGCACCATCCTCAAGCAGCAAAGCATTGTGCTGCATGTCTGCATCAGTCTGTTGTCCGACATTGCGCGGCACATGGAACTTACCCTGGAAAACACCCTCGCCGCCATTCATCACAGCCCCCTTTGTGCGCTGCTCGGTCACGCAAGCGCGCGCGCCATGGCGAACATGGGATGTGAAATCGATATGGGCATCCTGGCCGGCAAGATAAGCTGCATTCAAGGTCGCGCGAGCCGCGTCTTCCTCATGGACCAATCGGGTTTCAATACGCGCCACTTGGCCGCCAAAGGCGAGCACGGTCTGAACATATTCCGCCTCAGCGCTCAGGTGAATGTCAGCCGTTATGGCCATCGCTTCTCCGGGCGCGCCGCTTGGTTGGATCATTGTCCGCGTCACTCGCCCCCCGGACTGAACGCTAAAAGACGACAGCGAGGCATTGAGACCAGCCCCTCCGAGCTGGCTTTCGACAATGTCGACCGACGCGCCCTTGCGAACAAGGAATACGATCCGCGCAAACCCAGCATCGCCGCTATTCACATAGATGAGCTTTAGCGGCGATCTGACTTGTTCTGTAACCTCCACCATGATGGTTTCCGGCGTCAGAGCTGCAGTCATAGCGCCCAGAGGAACGTCTTCAGCCGCGGCAAAGGACTGGCCATCGGTCTTCGCCAAAGCGCGCAAGCCCTCCGGCAGATCCTCCAAGCCATCGGCTCGGCCGTTGCGGAACACGATACTATGGCCTTCGATCTCGGAGAACGGATCAGGTCTGGCCCCAGCGCCGCCGTTCAGAGTCTTCAGGCGCGCCTTGAAGTCTGTCCACTTGAAAGCTTCCATCCGGCGATGCGGAAGGCCGTTTGCGGCAAACGCTGTGAACGCGCGCTCCCGGCGTGGATCGTCCTCAAACGCATCATAAGCGGCGACCAAATCCAGCTCGGCAGCATTTGGGTCTTTGATCAGGTCTCCGGGCGCAGGGGTCACGCGGCCTCTCCAAGCACACCATCATAACCTTCTTTCTCAAGCCGCTCTGCGAGCTCTGGCCCACCGGTGGTGACAATTCTGCCGTCCGCGAGCACGTGAACCTTATCCGGTTTGATATGATCAAGCAGGCGTTGATAATGGGTGATCACAAGCATGCCCCGATCCGGTGAGCGCAGCGCATTCACACCATTCGCCACAATCCTCAAAGCGTCGATATCGAGACCGGAATCGGTCTCGTCGAGCACCAGAAAGCGGGGCTCCATCATCATCATTTGGAAGATTTCAAGCCGCTTCTTTTCCCCGCCAGAGAAACCCACATTGAGCGGGCGCTTCAACATGTCATTGGTCAAGTTGAGCTGCTGTCCGATCTCTCTGGACTTCTTGATGAAATCCGGTGCCGAGATCTCCTCCTCGCCTCGCGCCGCACGCTGAGCATTCATTGCCGTGCGCACAAAGGTCATGACGGGAACACCCGGGATTTCGACAGGATATTGGAACGAGAGAAAGACGCCCTTGGCCGCGCGTTCTTCCGGTTCAAGCTCCAACAGGTCTTCGCCCTCGAACGCGACCGTGCCATCGGTCACCTCGTAGCCATCCTTGCCCGTCAGCACATAGGACAGGGTCGATTTCCCAGCCCCATTTGGGCCCATTATGGCATGCACTTCGCCAGCCGGGACTTCCAAAGAGAGCCCGTTCAGAATAGCGCGAGCGTCATCGCCCTCACCTACACTGGCATGGATATGATCAAGCTTAAGCATCGCCGCGGGATATGGGGCAGAACGCGGGCTTTGGGAAGAGGATAGATCAGGATGTATCCCATAAAACCAGCGCCTCTCTCAGCTCAAAACTGATCCCGCCATGGAGGATCCCGATCTCGGGGGATAGGCCGGCGGGCGGCGCTCCGGGCGCAACAATCGGCGTCAGTTCACCCGATTGGCGGATAGCATAAAGCCGCCGGGCGAGACGTTTCGCGTGAGCTTCCGGCGCATCAAGCACGCGTTGAAGCGCGATGATCCGCCGGGAAAACCGGCGCACCGCGATATGGACCGGCATCCGGGCCCGCTGAAACCCTGAGAAATCCGGCCGTTCGGAAAAATCCATCAGCGGCGGCAGGAGGGAGAGGCGCACCCGGCGTGCCCGCGGGAACACGGCTTGCTCAATATCCTCAAATGTTTCAGAGGCTTGTG
>JBCBUY010000094.1:0-12877 GCA_039817885.1 Pseudomonadota bacterium
CTGGATCTGAAAAATAGTTCGCTCCTTTTGCATCGCCGAAGCTAGAGTCAACATCTGCGCTTACATCCGCAAAAGGAGAAGCAGCAGCTGCAGCAGTAGCTGTTCCTGCAGCAGCTGCCGCAGCCGCGCCAACTGGTTCTGCATCTACTGTCTTCTTCGTCTCGGGTGACTTTGATTCCTTTGATGCTTTGTCGTCCTTGCCTGTCTCCTTCTTTGCATCGACAAAAGAGGCAGCAGCGGTGGGGGTGGCAGTAGGGGTTGGTGTTGGAGGCGGAGGTGGTGGCGGCGGTGGAGGCGGCGGTGCACCGAACTTATACCGCAGACCAGCCGTTACCGTGTGGTCCTGATAGTCGCCCGTGAACGGAATTGTTCCGCCAAACCCATTGCCACTCGCAAAATCGAGATTGTCGACATTGAACCAGCGATAGCCAAGGTCCAGCGTTAGATTGCGCGTAACACCAACGCCGACGCCGAGAAGTGCCTGATAGGCAAAGCTCGTATCATCATCGGAGATACGGTTCAGAGTCACCTGATCAGGTGCGCCCGGATTGGCCGCCAAATTGGCAACGATCGCCTTGACGTTAGCAATACCGATACCGGCACCGATATAAGGCTGGATGCGACCTTCAACCGGGACGTCCAGCAAGAGGTTCACCATGCCGTCCCAGACCTGAACGTCATCACCGACATCCTCAGCTAAGCCGGCCGGTACGCCAACATCTGGAATACCGTTAAACGCAGGCGCAGGATCGGCATCACCCGCACGGTATCCTGCGGTTGTTTCCAACCTAAATACGCCGAAGTCGTAACCGGCTCCGACCCAACCGCCGAATGTCTCATTTATCTCAGCGCGCTCGGCTAGAGATCCAACGACATTGGTTGCGGCGTCGTAATCGAGAATTCCGTCAGGTGTGAATCCAAAATCAGCCCTGACATACCACCCTTCCGGGTCGTCCTGGGCCGTTGCTAGACAGCCAGTTGAGATCAAAGCAACAGCTGCACTCGCACATAGTAGAGTTTTTTTCATACCCATCCCCTTCTTGTACCGCCGGACACCATTGTCAGACGATCGCAGGAAGTTCCACGCGCACTTCGTGTACGCAACAGTATTACGTTAAGAGCTTTTTTACCGCTTGGCGAGCCTCGAATTGTCGTCAAAGGCCGCAAATTCTGGATTTTCCTGGTGGCCGCGTCGTTCGTGCAACAGGTTACCGGAGATTAAGGCTATTCTCCAGAAAATCCTCACTTTTTCGTCCAAATTGCGGGACCTTCAAGGCCTGCTCTTTACGATCAAAATCAGATTTTCCGGTAACATTTATGACAAGTTGTCTGGCGGTCTGTCGATGATTCGAAATGTGCACGCTTGACGTGTTGTTCTTTGAGAGAGCACACGGGTAGGCAGCGTGCCCAATACAAACCAAGCGAGGAGACTGACTTGCCCTATTCACCTTTTGACCTCACCGGCAAAACTGTTCTCGTTACAGGTGGAAACGCTGGGATCGGACTTGGAATGGCCGAAGCCGTTGCCGCGGCGGGGGCCAATGTCGCGATCTGGGGACGGCGAACAGCTGAAAACGAGACCGCCGTCAACCATCTGGACGCCGTCGGGGACGGCACCGTGAAATCCTGGTCCGTCGATGTGTCGGACGAAGCGGCTGTTATCTCGGCCATGGCGGACACGGAAGCCGCATTCGGTCGGATCGACAGTTGTTTTGCCAATGCGGGCGTCGGCCGAGGGGCACCGTCATTCTCGGACATGTCGACCGATACGTGGCGCTACAATATGTCGATCAATATGGAGGGGGCGTTCTGGACCATGCGAGAGGCCGTGAAGTCCATGGTGAAACGCGCCGAAGCCGGAGATCCGGGGGGCTCGCTTGTCGGCGTTGCGTCCCTTGCCGCGATTGAAGGAGCCGGACGCAACCAGGCTTATGCAGCGACCAAAGGCGGCCTTATCTCAATGTTGAAATCGATCGCTGTCGAGCATGCGCGGTTCGGCATTCGAGCGAATGCGATTCTGCCGGGCTGGATCGCAACGGACATGACTGCTGGCGCTCAAGGCAATGAGACGTTTACTCAGAAAGTGATTTCCCGCGTCCCCGCCCGGCGCTGGGGCGAGCCCAGTGATTTTGGCGGTGTCGCTGTGTACCTGGCATCGGATGCGTCGACCTATCATTCGGGCGATACGTTCGTGATCGATGGCGGATACGCGATTTTCTAAGGGCTCATCGAGACAAAGAAAAAGGCCATCCGGGGGATGGCCTTGATCTGATAAGATCTGTGATGGATCGCGATTAGCTGCCTTGACCCTCGGCAACAACGTCTTCGACGGTCTCTTCAACCTCTTCGACGACCCCGTCGACCTGGTTCTGAAGCGAATTGGCAGCATCACCTGCTGCCTCACCAGCTCCGTCGACCAAATCTCCGACGACGTCAGACGCGGCATCGCCAGCTTCGCTCGCGGTTTCAACAACGGCATTTGCTGCATCCCCGGCACCCTCGGCCACATCACCGACGACATCTGCTGCTGCGTCACCCGCATCGGAAGCGGCCTCCACGACATTGTCAGCAGCCTCGCCGGCAGCTTCAGTCACAGCTTCTGCTGCGTCAGCAGCTGTCTCGGCGACATCGGATCCAGCGTCTCCTGTTTCTCCGCCCCCACAGGCTGCGAGTGCGATCGCTGCAATTCCGGCAATCAGAACGTTCTTCATATTCATAACCCCTCTAAAGTATTGAACAAAATGGGTGGACATGCGCGCGAAGTCCGACTTTCTCATCAGCGCGCTATGTTGAGGACCATCCTCAAAGTCTACTTGCGTCGGACGAGTCTATTATAGGCAATTTGTCTTGTGACCATGGCCGAATGACAGCGCTACCACTCAGCGTCTTCTGCTATTTCAGGCATTGCCGCCATATCGCCGGTCAGCTCGTTTTCCATTGCGGCGGTGACTTCTGCCTCAGCAGCCATCTCTTCGGCTGAAACAATTTCAGCCTCGACAGCACCTTGTGCCTCAAAAATTTCGATCTCGCCATCTTCTGGGTCTTCCACCAGGATTGCCGGTTGTTCGGCAGGCGTCTTCGTGTCTTCGGCGCTTTGTGCCGCAGCAAAGCCGAGCCCCAAAAGGGCTGCTGCCGCTGCAGTAATTAAGCTTGTTCTTTTCATTTCGCACACTCCTTTCGGTGAAGTCTTCGCGAATCTAAACAAGACATTAACTCTACAAGAGCGCTTCAATGGCGCCAAAATTGGGGCGAGTCGAGGGCTTTCACGCCGTAGGATTTAAGCCGATGTGTCAAATTCGGACGGCGGCACGATGTTGATCGGCTCTTGTCCCTGCAGGAATCGGCCGAGGTTTTCGATGAACATTTTGTCGGTCCGGTGTGCTGACCCCATTGTATTTGCTGAAATATGTGCGGTCAGCGTGACGGATGGATGGGTCCAGAACGGGCTATCTGGTGATGCGGGTTCTTCGTCCAGGACGTCGAGGGCCGCATGGGCAGGCTTTCCGTCTTTTAACCCTGTGAGGAGCGCCGCTTCATCCACCAATTTGCCGCGCCCGACATTCAGAAACAGCGCATTCGGCTTCATCGCATCGAAAAATGCGGCATTGGCCATGCGTTCGGTCTCGGGCGTATGGGGACAGCACAGGACCACCGCATCAGCCGTCGGAAGCACGGAATGAATGTCGTTTGGCTGAAGCATCTGGTCGGCATCCGGATCTGCACCGGGGGTGCGACGGATTCCCGTTATGTGGACGCCCAAACGGCGCAGGCGTTTGGCTGTCTCCCGTCCGATGGCCCCAAAGCCGATGATCAGCCAATGGGTGCCGGCAATCTCGCGAAACTCGAGGCGATCCCATCTTTTTTCCATTTGGGCGGCGCGGCGCGCAGGACCGCCTTGCAACCAGTCGAGCCCGGCCCATAACACCCATTCGGCAATCGCTTCGGCTTGGGCGTGGGAATTGGTGTAGATTTCCGCCTTGCTGCCAATGGCCCGTAGAATGGGATGTTCGAGCCCCGCCGCGCTCGATTGGAACCATTGCAACCGATCTGTCTCTAACAGTGTTTGGACAAATCGCGGCGCTATGCTTGTAAACCAGACATCCGGTGTGCCGTAGCCAAGGGTCGGTTTGACGGTCCCGTCAATGACATCGCCGTCGGCGGTTCGAAAGCAGCCATCATTGTGCAGGACGGCTAGATCAAGAGCTGCGGCATACGGCTTGAGCTCCTCGGCAAGTCGGGTGAATGTGCCCTCATGGATCACAAGTGTTTGCATGGACATCTCCGGCGATTGGCATGTGCGATTGCGCTGGCCTGTTGTATGGGCGCGCCTGTCCTTGCCCAATCCGCCGCTGCACGACAAGGCCTGCCTGACCGTGACCAGGCGTATATGCGAGATGTGGTGACGCTTTCGGAGATTATGGGCTCTGCTCACGCCCTTCGCGTGGTGTGTAATGGCGTCGATGATCAGTTCTGGCGCAGCTATATGCAGCAGCTCTTGGGGCTGGAGGCCCCTGCCGCATCGAGCCTTCGCGCCAATATGGTCAATGCCTTTAACCGAGGCTATCAGAGCGAACAGAGGCGAACACGTCGCTGCAACAGTCAGGCAGCGGAAACCGAAGCTCAATATGCCGAGCGCGGCCGCGGCATATCTGAACGATTGGCGGCGCATTATTTTCCAAAGAGGAATTAGCCGCTTAATCCGCAACCAGCGCTGCGATTAGCCTCGGTCCGCTGGCTGCGAACGCCTCTTCCAACGCCGCGTCAAATTCTTCTGCCGAGGTTGCCAGCTGAGCGGGAACACCCTGTGCTTCGGAGAGCTTCACCCAATCGATTTCCGGGTTGCCCAGATTGAGCATGCCTTGGGAGGCCGGTCCGGGATTACCCGCACCGGTTCGGTAGAGTTCAATATTCAGAATGCGATAGGAGTGGTTGACGAACACCACGGTGACCACATCAACCTGTTCGCGAGCAAAGCTCCAGAGCGCTTGATTGGTGTACATGCCCGCCCCGTCTCCGGACAGACAAAGCACTTTCCGGTCCGGTGCCGCAACGGCTGTTCCAAGGGCAAGCGGCATGCCCATGCCGATCGCTCCGCCGGTCAGCATTAGCCAATCATGCGCGCGTGCATTGGCGGTCGGGAGAAAGGCGGCAAGGGATCCCGTAACACCGTCATCAGCGACGATGGCGTTTTCGGGCATGTGACGCGCGATGCTCGCGCCGATGGCTCCGGGATTCAGCTCACCGGTGGGGGCATCGGGGATCAGCAACTCCGTCGCCGGAGATGCGTCGGTTGCGCCCATAGTATCTGCCAGAGCGATCAAGGCCGCTGCACTGTCATGGTCTGCGCCGCCAAGGCTGAACGTCTCGCAGCCCTCCGGCACCAGCAAACCCGGCTTGTCGGGATAGGCAAAGAAGGCCACCGGTGCATCTGTACCGGCGAGCAAAAGAAGATCGACACCGTCCAGTTGTGCGAGCGCCATCTCGCCAAAATACTGCAACCGATCCGGCGCGAACCGCCCTGCTCCGCGCGCCTGGCGCGCAACAAATGTGTCGGTCAGCACCAGTATGCCAGCCGCATGAAGCCGGGCCAGCGCATCGAGCCCGTCGTCGAGAAGTGCCGTTCCATTGACGAGCAGTGCGGGTTTTTTGGCATCTTTAATCGCAGATGCCGCCGCAGAGATTTGGTCGACACTTGTTGCCAAGCGTTGGGGCCGGTCACGAGTTGGGCCAATGGCGCCCCCGGTCGTCCACGCGCTGTCGGCAGGTAGTAGCAAAGACACAGGGCCTGGCTTCGGACCAAAGCTTGCCGCAAACGCCTCACCGGCAAGCCGTCCAGCATCAGCTACTTTCTCCACAGACTTTACCCAGTGATTGTTGGGCGCAACCAGATTGACGATATCCGAGGCGAGCGGTGCATCGTGACGGCGATGATCAACGGCATGGTCGCCGATCACATTGATCATGGGCGAGTTTGCGCGCCGGGCATTGTGCACATTCGCCCCGCCATTCTGATATCCGGGGCCAAGATGCAGCAGCGTCATGGCGGGTGTTCCAGCGATCCGTGCGAAGCCATCGGCCGCGCCGGTCGCAACGCCCTCGAACAGACAGAGCACGGAACGAATGCGCGGCTCTTTGTCGAACGCTGTGACGAGGTGCATTTCCGATGTGCCGGGATTGGAAAAGCAGGCCGTCACGCCGTTGTCGGCAAGCGTGTGAACCAGCGCCTCGGCCCCCGTCATCTGATCTGTTTCTGTGTCGGCCATGCCAAACCTCCCCTACTCTATCTGTCTTATTGAACCGCGGCGGGTTCGAGCGTCTCATTGAACCGGACGGGTTTGCCACCGCCTTTGCGAAGGATCTCACCATCGCGCATGACCGTATGGCCGCGGATGATTGTTGCGATGGGCCACCCGGTCGCTTCGAATCCATCATAGGGTGTCCAGCCGCATTTGGAGGCTGACCATTCGGTGGTGATCGTCTCCTTGCGCTTCAGGTCCACCACGGTGAAGTCCGCATCATAGCCTTCCGCGATCCGGCCCTTGGTGGCGATGCCGAAGACGCGCTGTTGCCCGTAGCTTGTCAGTTCCACAAGACGCTGCAGGCTGAGTTTCCCATGGGCGACGTGGGTGAGCATCACCGGCATCATGGTCTGAACGCCCGGCGTGCCCGAGGGCGAGGCCGGATAGGGCCGATTTTTCTCATCTTTCGTATGGGGCGCGTGGTCCGACCCCAGCACATCGACAATGCCGGCATTCAGTGCCCGCCAGAGTGCCTCACGGTGACGGCCTTCGCGAATAGGCGGGTTCTGCTGCGCGTAGGCTCCGAGGCGGTCATAGGCCTCCGGTGCGGCAAGGGTCAGATGATTCGGCAGCACTTCGACGGAGGCCACGTCCTTCGCATTGACCAGAATATCCATCTCCTCGGCCGTGGAGATGTGCAGCACATGGATCCGCTTGCCGACCTTACGGGCGATGCGGATCAGCCTTGTGGTCGACGACACTGCCGTTTCGACGTCGCGCACAATGGGGTGGGAATGCCAGTTTCCTTGTTCAGCAAGGTGCGCGCGATCCTTCAGCATGAACTCGTCTTCAGAATGGAACGCAGCCCGGCGTTTGATGGCTTTGAGTACGGCCTCGACACCTTCATCGTCGTCGACCAGGAGCGACCCCGTGGAGGAGCCCATAAACACCTTCACGCCGCAGCAGCCCGGCATTTGTTCCATCTCGCCGAGGATCGATGGGTTTTCCTTGGTGGCCCCGGCAAAGAAGGCGTGGTCGGTATCCATCCGATCTTTGGCGCGGGCGAGTTTGTCGAGCAACAGATCCGGCGTGGTCGTCGACGGGTTCGTGTTCGGCATTTCGAACACGGTGCAGACCCCGCCAAGCGCCGCGGACCGCGCGCCTGTTTCCAGATCTTCCTTATGTTCCAAGCCCGGCTCACGAAAATGAACCTGACTGTCGATTACGCCCGGAAGAACATGCAAGCCCGTCGTGTCGAACACCTCGCCAGCACTTGCTGTTGAGAGATCACCAATGCTGGCAATTCTTTCATCTCGCACGCCAATATCGGCAGGTCCTTCGCCGCCAGGCGTCACAACCGTGCCGCCCCGAAGGATTAAATCAAAGGTCTGTGTCATGAAAATATGGCGTCGGGCATTCCCATGCCGTCGTCAAGGGATCGGCGCGACATTAGAGACACACGCCTATTCAAAATCGTCAGGTAACAAGACTGTTAGGTGCCTCGAACAGCGCATCGAAGTAGCTGTGCTGGGCAAACAGGGTTGGCGGGCAATCAACCACAAGGATTTTATACATGGCAAACATCCTCCCAAAGGGACTCCTTATCGGTGCAGCAGCTGCGTTCGGTCTGGCTGTGCCAGTAGCGGCGCAGGGACTCTTCGAACCCACCGATGGAGATTTTTACATTTCCGGCTTCGTTGGCGGTTTCTTCCCGGATGACGATTTGGGCGATATCGACCTCGACGATATTGATATCGATATTGATGACGATGTGTATTTTGGCGGCGCTATCGGTGCGTCACTTCCCTTCAAGTCCTTTGGTTTCATTCAAACCCGCATCGAGGCCGAAGTTAGCTATACAGAACTCGATGTCGGCCTGGACGATGATTCAGACCTGGGCATCATCGTTCCAGACAATGCCGATTTCGATTTACTTTTCATTCAAGCAAACAGCTACGCTGATCTGAAATTCAGCGACGACCCGTTATTGATCCCCTATATCGGCGGCGGCCTTGGTGTCGCAATTGCAGATGTATCGGGCATTGCTGAAGGTGAGTTCGTCACCAACAACTCGATTGGCGTGACCCTTCCGATCAACAAGCTCGATCTCTACACAGAAGGCCGTTACACACGGATCTGGGTCGACGGTCCGGATTTTGACAGCTTTTCCTGGACCGCTGGCTTGCGCATACGATTCTAAAGGAAAAAGTTCGGCGAAGCTTTATTCGCCGGATTTTCACCTTGAAAGTAGGCTCGATACATCGCCATAACGGCGGTATGGATCTGCACCTGCCCTATACCGCCATACTAAGCCTGGAGGGTCCGGATACGATCGACTTGCTCGACCGGGTGGTGACGTGTTCCGTTGGTGATCTTCAGACCGGCGCGTCGCGCCTCGGCGCGCTTCTAACCCCACAAGGCAAGATCATCGCCGACTTTGTTCTAACACGAACAGAGAGCGGATGTTCGTTGGCAGTCCATCCAGATGCGATCGATACGCTGGAGAAGCGGCTGACGCTTTTCCGCCTAAGGGCTGATGTGCAAATCTCTCGCGGGGACCACCTCGACATCTCAACCGATAACGCGGCGCGGGTCGCGGCCGGGCAACCCGCCTTCGGACTCGATTTCGGCGAGGCCGACGTGTTTCCGACCGACATCAATCTCGATCTATTTGGCGGAATTGACTACAACAAGGGCTGTTTTGTCGGTCAAGAAGTGGTCAGCCGGATGTATCGACGCGGCAAAATCCGCAAACGGACCGTCACGCTGCATGGGGCGGATTTGATGAGCGGCCTGGAGGTGCGTGCTGGCGGAAAGCTGCTCGGCAAGGTGACGAGTGTCGACGGCGAATACGCGCTCGCGATCCTTCGCATTGACAATCTCGCCAAGGCCCTCACGGCCGACAGCGATATCGTAGCTGGAGACACCCCCGTATCGATTGTCCAACCAGACTGGCTGGAGGAAGAGATGACGGCACTTGGAGCCGGTGAAAATGTCTGACGCGCGCGTTCCTTGCGCTTGGGCACCCATTGATGACGCTCTGTATAGAGAGTATCACGACACGGAATGGGGCGTTCCAGAGTATGACCCAAGAGCCCTATGGGAAAAACTTCAGCTCGACGGCATGCAGGCTGGCCTCGCCTGGATCACCATCCTTCGAAAGCGGGACACCATCCGCGAGGAATTTGATGAATTCGATCCGGAAAAAATTGTTCGATGGGATCAAAAACGGATCGACAAGGCGTTGACCAATCCGGGCATCATTCGAAGCCCCAAGAAAATTGAAGCCACGATCGGCAATGCGAAAGCCTTTCTCGACATGGCGGATGCCGGAGAAGACTTCACAGAGTATCTCTGGGACTTCGTCGATGGCAAACCCATCGTCAATCATGTCGAAGACTACCGCGATGCCCCGGTAAAATCGGCCATCTCCGAAGCCATGTCCAAAGATCTTAAGAAACGCGGTTTCAAATTTTGCGGCCCGGTCATTGTCTATGCTTTCATGCAGGCGGTTGGAATCATCAATGACCACGAGATAGACTGCCCGAGGCACAAAGACGTACAGGAGTATGCCCGATGACACGTTGCATTTTGCTCTCTGGAGCCCTGCTCTCGCTTGGCGCATGCACAGTTGGCGACTCTCTGTATGATGGTCAGGCGGTTACCCAGTGCGATGAGATTTTCGACCCTGCGCAAGCATCAGACTGTCGCCTGGATCAGGTCGAGTCTCGGCAAATTCGCCGCAGCGAGCGACGCAATGAGCGGGATGACAAATAAGCTATGCGCGCCTTCAGGCTCGACCCCGATCGGGAACAGGTCTAATCATCGTCCAATAAGCTAGTTTCCAGGAGTATTGGCGACCTCCGCGTCGTCCCATGCCATGATCACACCAGTTATATCAGCGACGGGGCTATGGACCCCGCCCAATTCCGTGTCAAACGAAGAACTTGTCGAGGCGTTCAACCAATGGGTCGAAAACTGGAACGCCGAACACGCTGCCGAGATTGAAGCCGGCACGGTGGAGGCTCAGTCGCCGTCCTCCGTCGAATTCATAGAGAAGGCCTCCGGCATCAAGGCCCGCTATGTCATCGATAAATCTGGCATTGTCGATCCAGGGACTATGCGGCCAGAGATCCCGGAGCGTCCGAACACGGACCCGAGCCTGCTCGCCGAAATGGCCGTGAAAGCCGCGACACAAGCGCTCGAAGCCGTGGGGCGGGCGCCTGAGGATGTCGATGCCGTGCTTTGTGCCTGTTCGAACCTACAGCGCGCCTATCCGGCGATCTCTATCGAGATTCAGGAGCTTCTCGGCATCGAGGATGGCTTCGGCTTTGATATGAATGTTGCCTGCTCATCGGCGACGTTCGGTATTCAGACCGCCGCCGATATGATCCGCTCTGGCAGCGCAAAATCCATCCTGGTGGTGAACCCCGAAGTCTGTTCCGCCCATCTCAATTTCAAGGATCGCGACAGCCATTTCATCTTCGGCGACGTGGCAACGGCGATCCTGCTGGAAGCAGAAGAGGTTGCCCCGGATAGGCATTGGAAAATTCTCGGCACGCATCTGAAGACAAAATTCTCCAACAATATCCGCAACAATTTCGGGTTCCTGAACAATGCCGCCCCGGAGGGCATCGGCCAGGCTGACAAGCTTTTTATCCAGGAAGGCCGAAAGGTCTTCAAGGAGGTCGTTCCTATGGTGGCTGAGATGATCGGCGGCGAGATGGAGCGTCTCGACTTAGCGTCGACAGATCTCAAACGCCTCTGGCTGCACCAGGCCAATGCCAATATGAACCGGTTGATTTCCACAAAAGTCCTCGGCCATGAAGCCTCCGAGACTGAGAGCCCAACCGTGCTCGACACCTATGCCAACACGTCGTCCGCCGGGTCGATCATCGCTTTCCACAAGCATTCGGGCGATTTTGAAGCGGGTGACAAAGGCCTGATCTGTTCCTTCGGGGCCGGATATTCAGCCGGCACTGTGTTTGTTGAAAGGGTTGGCTGACCTTCCTCTAGAAGGAGCGAGATATGGACACATCATCCCCGTTGCGATCGCTACTGGTCGCAGGATGTCTATTCGCCGGCTGTCAGCAGGGGGCCTCCGTCGATGAGGATGCGGTCACCTCCGACCCTGTCAACGCCGAGACCATGACCTTCTTCCTCACCAGCATCGGGCCCGGAAACGGCGCTGACCTTGGAGGTCTCGACGGTGCCGACACCCATTGCGCCGCGCTGGCTGAAGCCGCCGGGGCCCCGACCCGCACTTGGCGCGCCTATCTCAGCACAGCAACTGTCGACGCGCGCGACCGCATCGGCGCTGGTCCATGGGTGAATTCGAGAGGCGTCACAGTTGCGGCAAGTCTTGAGGCGCTTATTCCCGATGCAGAGGGGCTGACAAAAGCGTCGGTCCTCTCTGAGGTCGGCGACATTATCAATGGCCGCGGCGACCGACCCAATCGCCACGATGTTCTGACCGGTACGGGCATAGATGGGCGCGTGGTTCGGACCGAGGACGGCGTGCTGACCTGCTCAGATTGGACGAGTTCAGATGATGGGCAAGCCGTTGTCGGCCACCATGACCGCGTCGGCGGCGGCCAGCGCCCGACACATTGGAGCTCTGCCCATGCCTCTCGCGGGTGCAGCCAGGACAATCTGCGCAGCTCCGGCGGTGACGGTCTCTTTTACTGCTTCGCCATCGATTGAACAGCGACCTAGATGACCGGGACAATCGGCAGCACCCAGCATGTCCAGAAGCCGAGCGCGATAAACGGGCCAAACGCAATGCGTTTGCTCCGGTTCGGTGCGCGCCCTCCCCCGGATACGACAACCAGCAGCAACGCGGTGCCGGAGCCGATCAGGATGGTGGTCGGAAGGGCGAACGCGCCGAGCCATGTGCCGGCCGCCGCTAGCAGCTTGCCGTCGCCGAGCCCCATACCGTCCATGCCGCTGCGGGCTTGCCAGACCAGATTGATCATACGGACCAGAAGATAGCCGATCACGCCGCCTGCGATCGCGACGGGCAGTGAGCTGCCGCTCCAAATTGTCCAGCCGAGCCCTGCTGCAATCAGCGGGAAAGTAAATGCGTCCGGTAGGATCATATGGCGGAAATCGTACCAGATGAGCGCAACGAATACGGCGAAGAGAGGTGCTGTCGCCCAGATGGGCCGGTAGAACGGATAGAGGATCTGCGCGGCCAGGCCGATCAGTAACAGGGCCCCTGCAAGGGCGACGGTCTGTACACGGGCACGCTCAGAATCGGTCATGGAGTGGCTGTAGAGGGATGGAGCCTGTTGGGCAAATCTGCGCCCTGCTCCCCAGTCCAAAGGGCGCTATGTGAGCGCCGAAGGTGTGATACGGAGGCAAACCAAAACAACGCTGTTTTTTCCTTCCGCCGACACCAGCGAAGGCTGGTGTCCAGGGTGCGAACTTTGCCACGGCACAGCTGGTGATTCATGGTCCATGGATACCTGCCTGCGCAGGTATCTGCGGAGATTAGAATTGGAGACAGAACACAGCCTTGAGCGCGCCTCATGGGCGTCCGCAGGACGACCGGAGGCAAACAAAAACAGCCCTGAGCACTTTCGAGCGCCCGGAAATCGATCCGGTGGATCGATTTCAGTGAGAAAGGCCCCGGTAGG
>JBCBUY010000095.1:0-12764 GCA_039817885.1 Pseudomonadota bacterium
GCGATTGGGGCGATGTACATTCTCCTCGCCATCGCCTTCCGCTCCTATGTCCAACCTTTGCTTCTCATGACGGCCATCCCCTTCGCATTCGCTGGAGCAGTCTATGGCCACCTCCTGTTTGGCGTGCCCCTGGCATTGTTCTCCATATTTGGCATCGCAGCAGCCGCCGGCGTCGTGATCAACGACAACCTCGTCCTGGTTGATTATGTGAACAAACGCCGGGCCGAAGGCGTTGGCGCGGTTCAGGCCCTGGTCGACGCCGGCGTATCCCGGTTCAGGCCCATCTTGCTGACATCTGTCACCACATTTGTGGGTATTCTGCCACTGATCGCAGAACGGTCGATCGGTGCCCAGTTCCTAAGGCCCATGGTGATCTCATTAGGCTGTGCGGTGGTCTTCGCCCTGTTCGTATCTCTCCTCATGGTACCGGCGCTATACGCTGCTGGGACAGAAATCGGCCGCGTGTTCCGCTGGACATGGGGAGGCAGACCTTATCGTTCCATCGGAGAATCCTATGACGGGGAAGTGAACGACGACAACGAAGCTGATCTGCACGGCAATGTTGGCGGAATGCAGCCAGCAGAGTAGAAATCGGTTAAAATAGAGAAACTCAAAAACAGTTGCCCAAACTCGCGCAGAGATTGGGCAACCGCGAATACTATGAAGATTTGAGGCAAGCCATGAGAAAGCTTCTTGTGTTATCGAGTGCCATCGCCGTGCTGGCAGCCTGCTCGGCAGCAGATGACGGCTCCGGATCCTTAAGCGCCGCCAATGCAGAAACCACCGCGGACACGACAACCTTTGTTCCCCGGCCGATCCAAACCACAGCCCGGGATGATTGGGGAAGCTTCGGCCTCGACCTCGCATCTGTGAATGAGGACATCCATCCGGGCAACAACTTCTTCGAGCACGTCAATGGCAAATGGCTCGACTCGTTCGAGATGCCGGCCGATCGTTCCAGATATGGATCTTTCTCGATTCTCCGCGAAAAATCCGAACAGCGCGTGCGGAACATCATCGATGAGCTGGCGTCGAGATCGCCCTCGCCAGACACGTTGGAAGGCAAGATCGCTGCGATCTACACCGCTTTCATGGATGTCGAAGCGATCGAGCTGGCAGGAATGGCCCCAGCCAAGCCTTATCTCGACAAGATAGCTGCTATTTCATCTTATGACGAGCTTGCGGAATTGTTCGGATCCCCAGGCTACTCCTCCCCTGTTGGCGGATTCGTAGAGATAGATCCGCGCGAACCCGACACCTATATTTTTCAGGTCACCCAATCCGGCCTTGGCCTGCCGGACCGCAATTATTACCTTGAGAAAACCAAACGTAATGAAGATCTGCTCGCCGCATATCGCAATTATCTAACGATCCTGCTCGGCCAAGCCGGCTACGAAAATGTCGGATCATTCGCCGACGACATCATCGCCCTTGAAACACGGATCGCGGCGGAACATTGGGACCGCACCGTCGGACGAAATCGAAACATCACTTATAATAAGCTGAGCCGCGATGAGCTTCTGGCCATCGGTGCAGGCTTTCCAGTTGACGCAATGTTGCGCGCGCTCGGAATTGACGACCAAGATGATTTCATTGTTCGTCAGGTGACGCCGACAGATGAGGAAGTTACTGAGTTTGATTTGACCGAAGAGCAGCTCGCCAAGCTTGGAAACGGGATCCAGGGCCTCTTCAGAGTGTCAGCGGAAACAGATCTGGAAACCTGGAAAGCCTATCTCACGGCTCAATTCCTAAGTGATCATTCCAGCGTCCTGCCAGGCATCATCGACAATGCCACGTTCGAGCTCTATGGACGCACGCTTCGTGGTCAGGAAGAACAGCGCGAACGCTGGAAACGCGGTGTAAGCGCGGTTGAAGGCGCGATGGGCGAAGGCATTGGCAAAGTCTACGCCGAGCGGCATTTCCCGCCAGCGAACAAAGCAGCCATGGACGAGCTGGTCGCAAATCTTCGCGTGGCGATGGCGGCCAATCTGGATGACCTCACTTGGATGGGCGACGAGACAAAGGTCGAAGCGAGAGACAAGCTGGCGAAATTCACCCCCAAGATCGGCTTCACAGAGAAATTCGAAACCTTCGATACGCTTGAAGTGGGCGACTCCGCGCTCGAAAACCTCATGCTTACAAATGCCTGGGCCTTCCAAGACAATCTTGCAAAGCTCGGAAAGCCGATCGACAAAACCGAGTGGTTCATGTTCCCGCAAACGGTCAACGCGTATTATTCATCGACGCGGAACGAGATCGTCTTCCCAGCCGCAATTCTCCAACCGCCATTCTTCAACATTACCGCCGATCCAGCGATTAACTACGGAGCGATTGGCGGGGTCATTGGACATGAAATGGGCCATGGCTTTGATGACCAGGGATCCAAATCGGATGGCGATGGCGTGTTGCGCGATTGGTGGACCGATGAAGACAGAGCGAATTTCGAAGCCCTGACAGGCAACCTTGCCGCGCAATATGATGCATTTTGCCCATTGGATGAGGGGGCGACCTGCGTCAATGGCCGATTGGGGCTGGGAGAGAACATTGGTGATCTTGGCGGGCTCTCAATGTCCTATCGCGCCTATAAAATCAGCCTCGACACCAATGGCGACGGCGAGATCAGTGAAGACGAGGAAGCCCCAATCCTTGGCGGGCTAACGGGCGATCAGAGATTCTTCATGGCATGGGCGCAGGTCTGGCGGAACATGTATCGGGAGAAAGCACTGCGCGAGCAGCTGGTGCGCGGGCCGCACTCTCCGCCCCGTTATCGCGTCAACGGCGTCGTCCGCAATCTCAACGAATGGTACGAGGCCTTCGATATAACAGAGGAACACGACCTCTACCTGCCACCGGAACAGCGGATCAGAATCTGGTAGGAGCAAAGAACTCCCTACCATTTGCAAGAAGGTGGGGCGGCTCCTCTCGGAACCGCCCCTTTTCTTGCTTAGGGTCCATCTGCAAGCCGATCGCGCCAATTCGGCCAAGGGGCATAATTCGCCGGTCCGCAGGTTTTGCAAACATGGCGATGGAGTCGGTCCTGCAGGCCTTTGAGGCCCGTACCCACGCGAACACCCGATCCGCGGAGATCCGCAGCGATCCGCCGAAGAAGATCGATGGGCAGCGGTGCATTGCCGGCGAGGCACGCCTCGTTCAGCATCCATCCGCGTGCATCGCGCTCGATCGACAACACCGCTTTCGGATCCGTATGGGCAACGAACACAGCCGTTGAACCATTCGCCAGATCAACGTCGTAATCCCGCAAACAGTTCTTAAAGGTCAGCGCAGTGTCCTTCAGCTGCTTGCGAGACACGACCCGGAGAAAAGAAGCCGGCAAGTCAGGCGGCGGCATATAGGGCGCAAACGCATCCGGCACCAAAGCGTCGGACAGACGCTCCATCATTGCCACCGGCGACTTCGACCGAGCCATCCGTTCCGCCAGCGCAGAAACCATCTCCTCCCCTTCATGACAAAGAAGGATCTCAACGGCTTCCGACACGTCCATAGCAGCCGCCAGGTGCGGAACAGCCTCCAGGATCTGAGACCTCAGCATTGGGTTCGGCAGAGCGCTGGCGACTTGGATAAACTCCTTGTCGAACGCTTGTCTGTGCCGAAGCAGCTTGGTCATACCATCGCGGCAGACCAGGCGCTTGAGCCCGGCATAGTCCTTCCGATCCCAAAGCCGCTCACCCGACCGGGACAGCACCTTCATCAAACCAAGGCTGCCATTCGGCACAATCGGCTCGGCGACGATGCAGTCGCGATCAAATGTGACCCGCTCCGCGATGCGATCACCAACCGCCACAGTGAAGGGCAGGTTTGCATCGATCAGCATAGCCACAAGATGGCGGCGCGCCGCAGGAAGCGTGAGAAATCCTTCGTGCGGCGCTGGCCAAATGGCAGCAATCTCCGGCGCGTAATCACCAGCAAGGTGAACCAGCAAGGGTGTGGGTTTTAGCTGCGCGGTCATTTCGCGCAGAGCTTTCCCGGTCATAGGCAAGCCCATGACAGCCTCCTTCCAAAAGAAGTTGACGGATTTGGATTAGGCTGGAGCACCCACGGCAAAAGCGCGCGGGTCGCCAGCGAGGCTCCCCGCATCTTGCGAGGAGCAGATCGTTTCAGGATCGGTCTGCATCATCTCGTGTCTTTCTACCAAAGCCGGCAGCAACTGCGCCGTCGACGGGATCGGGGCTATCGCTCGGAACGAACCTGCTTGTCAAGGATATTCCAAGTGGATCCCGTAAGCTCACTTCGCGCCTTGGGAGAATTTCATTTGTCAAACAAGGGGATGTCCTGTTGGATGAAGATCTAATGACAAAACCAGAATGGGGAGACGAAAAATGTCAGTCATGAAATCAGAACAGATCTTGGCGGAATCAAAGAAATCATTTGAGGATGCCATTGATGTGGCCGTCGCGCGGTTCTCGAAAACCGTTCGCGGCCTGAAATCCGCCAACGTCAATAACATGTCGACGGTCATCAAAAACGGAAAGGTTGCAGCATACCGTGTGAACCTTCAGATGACATTCGAAGTGGCAGAGCCGAAAACCAAGAAATAGGCGTAAATGGCGAAGCCGAAAACGCCGGAAGAGTGGTTCGGGGCGGTTGAGCCAAGCATTGCACCGATCGCCCTGGCACTCCGGGACGCGCTGAACACCGCGGGTCCGGATCTGACCAAGAAACTCGCCTGGGGCTTTCCGTGTTGGGTGGGCAATGAGCGGATAGTCTCGATCATTGCCCATACTGACCGCTGTAATCTTCAGCTCTGGTCCGGCAATCGCCTTGCCGACCAATTCCCGAGCCGCATTGAGGGCACCGGCAAACGGCTTCGCCATGTCAAGATCGGTGCTCTAGAGCAAATCGACGACGAACTCACCTCGATTATCGCAAAGGCCATCGAACTGGATCGCGTATCTCCAGAGAAAGTGCGCTAATCGACAAAATCGCCGGGGGATTGAAGCCGTCGGCCCCAAGTGGCCCTTGACCTTTTCCGGTCGAGAGCGGAAGTGTGCTGCACAGCCGTAATTTTCGACAAGGAGCACCCACATGGCCGACTCTGATCCAGTAGTAATCGTAGGTATGGCGCGCACACCCATGGGGGGATTGCTTGGCGAGCTGTCGTCCTTTTCTGCGAACGAGCTCGGGTCCATTGCCGTGAAGGCTGCTGTGGACGAAGCCAAACTCGGTGCAGAAGATGCCGACGAGATCATTATGGGCAATTGCCTGCCGGCCGGTCAGGGCCAAGCACCGGCCCGCCAGGCCGGGTTCAAGGCCGGCCAAGACAAAGGTCTGGAAGCGACCACCATCAACAAAATGTGCGGTTCCGGCATGCAAGCTGCTGTCATGGGACGCAACTCGATCCTCGCCGGCGAAGCCAATATCGTGATTGCCGGCGGCATGGAGTCTATGACCAACGCCCCACATCTGATGGATGTTCGTAAAGGCCACAAATACGGCACGATGAAATCCGAAGATCATATGGCGCTTGACGGCCTGACCGATGCTTATGCGCACGGTCCAATGGGCGCTTTCGCAGACATGATCGCCGGGGAATATCAGTTCACCCGCGAGCAGCAGGACGCTTATGCGCTGGAGACGCTATCGCGCGCCCAGAAGGCCACCGAAGACGGCAAGTTCAAACGCGAGATCGCACCGGTCACGGTCAAATCGCGCAAAGGGGAAAGCGTCGTTGAGACAGACGAGCTCCCGCGCACCGCCCGCCCGGACAAGATCCCGCAATTGCGTCCAGCCTTCGCCAAGGATGGGACAGTCACCGCCGCGAATGCGTCGGCGATATCCGATGGCGCAGCAGCGGTCGTCTTGATGAAGCAATCCGAAGCCGAAAAGCGCGGCCTGACACCAATCGCCAAAATCGTTGCAACCTCTTCTCACGCCCATGAGCCAGAATACTTCACCACGGCTCCGGTCCCTGCGATGAAGAAAACGCTCGAAAAGGCCGGCTGGGATGTGAACGATGTCGACCTTTGGGAAGTGAACGAGGCCTTCGCTGTCGTGCCCATGATCGCCATGAAAGAGCTCGGCATTTCCCACGACAAACTGAACGTGAACGGCGGTGCTTGTGCAATGGGCCATCCCATCGGCGCGTCCGGCGCAAGGGTGCTGATTACGTTGCTTGCTGCCATGGAAGACCGCGATGCCAGGAAGGGCATGGCCTCGCTTTGTATCGGTGGCGGCGAAGGGATCGCTATGGCCGTGGAGCGGATATAATTGATCCAACGGTCGTCAAATTCAGTACAGCGGCGGTTTGCGTATCAGTGAGATGCGCTACCTGCCCCTGCCAATAATTTGTAATTGCCTGATAAGTAAAAGACAGATCACCGCCTAGGAGCCTAAGCTTATGAAGAGGTATCTAGAGGCGACTCTGATTGGCAAATACACATTACAAAACAAATAGTTCTTCATCCCCAGCATCCGCTTTGAGCCAAAGCTCGTCACTGTTGGGATTTGTGCAAGGACTTCTTCTATTGGCGGCGCTTTTAGTCTTCGCCATCGCAGGACGTGCGAGCGCCCAGACGGGTCAGCAGAACTTCGATTTCGACACGCTTTACGCCCTTCTCTATGAAAACCCTATTGAGGCCAGCAACCAAGCCGGTATTTTTCTGGAGGAAGGCCTCGCGGATCCGATAGACCGTGTCGATGCAATGACAATTGTTGGGTTAAGCCACTACATGCAGGGCGACTTCGAGAGGGCCGTAGACGTCTTGCATGAGGCATTCGTCATCGCCGAAGAGACGGAGGATCCAACCGCCATAGCGAATATCAGTCTTGTCTATGGCCAGGCGCTGGCTGAGGCCGGGAACTATCCGAGCGCCATTGTTCATATGCGGAACGCAGCCGCGCTCGGTAAAGAGCTTGAAAATACCCATATTTGGGTTGCGGCGCTCACAAACACGTTCGGCATTCTGTTCGAATCCGGCAGCTATGAAGCCGCATTGCCCGGTGCGGCGGAGGCCGCAAAAATCGCGTCTGACAACGAAGATCAGCGGCTTGTCTTTGTGACCCAGATCAATGTGGCAATCGTCAATGCAATGGTCGGTAATGTGCAGACCGCAGAAGATGCGCTGGCTGCGGCAAAGGCGAGTTACGATATTGATCAAAGTGACGCGTACACAAAGATGCATACCGCCTATAGCGAGGCGTTTGTAAGCTATCATACCAATAAGCCGGGGACAGCAGGCCTGGCTGAAGCCTGCCTCAACATGGCAAACGAATTGGAGGCCAGCGCCACAACGTTCGACTGTCAGCGAATTCTAACAGACCTTGCTCTACAGGAGGGTCGACCAAATGATGCTCGGGCCTATCTGGCGTCCATGGGGACTTTCATAGACGCCACGCCCTCACCGCCGCCGCTAAGGGAGGAGGCCTATGCCAGGCAAATGGTAGAACTGGCCCGACTTGATGGCGACGACAAAACGGCCGCCACTTTTCTTCAAAGACGCTTCGATGCGGCACGCGACCTGAATGATCGTCAGATCCAGATCGAGTTGGCAGTGGCTTCTGCTGACTTCGAGAAGGAAGGGATGGAGCTGAAACTGTCGCTAGAAGCTGCGCGAAGCGAAGCTGCAAGAGCAGAGGCCGGTCGGGCCAGAGCCATCAATATCGCAATTGGTGGCGGATTAATCCTCAGCTTGCTGGCGATCTATATGCTAATACGGAACCTCAATCTCAGTCGACGTATCGCCGGCCAACTCGAGAAAAATCTCGATCAGCGAGACCTGTACGCCCGGGATTTGCGTCATCGATCTCGAAATAATTTACAGACAATTTTAAGCCTCGTTCGCATGCAACGGCGAACACTTGCCAACTCCACCACCGGTGCGACCGCACTCGTGGACGAATTGGCGATGCGCGTTCAAGCAATGGCAGTCCTGGAAAGCCAACTCTATGAAGATGGAGGGGAACTGAGTGAAGAAGTTCAAATGGACAGCTATCTGCGTGAGCTCGTTTCGACAGTTGCTGAAATCGCAGGCGCTAAGGATCGGATAGGTGAAATTGAAATCGCTCCATTGGCGGTCGAGCCCGAAGTTGCCGCACCTATAGGCCTAATTGTATCTGAGCTGTTATATAATTCGTTCAAACACGCCGTTGATGCGACAGTTCAGATCGCTCTGCGGCTCTCTGAAACAAAAAAGGAAATCCTCATGACCGTCGCCGATAACGGTCCGGGATTTAATCAGGACGACGTCAGAAAGAACTGCCCCCAGTCTTCGAATTCCGGAGGGCTTGGACTCCAGATCGTCGATGATTTGACGCGCCAGCTCGGTGGAAAGATCGCACTTGATCAATCCGCAAACGGATCTGTTTGGCGTTTTGCGGGACCATTGCGATCAACCACGTAATTGCTGCTTTCGCACAGTTCAGGCCGAAAGCATGCAACGGCCTTAATTGGTCACGTTTGGAGACGCCAATATGTCCCCTGAGGCAATCATTGATCACTTCCGGGAGCAGGCTGCTTTCTGCAAACATCTCGGATCACCTTTTACTGCCGCACTCTGCGAGCTTATGGCCAATGACCTGAAAGCAGCTGGGCCGGTCGCGACATTGGTCGACGATTGGCCGACCAATCCCCTGAAAGATGCACTAGCCCTGCGCCTGTGCGGCGCGCTTCACCACGCGGCCCTTACAGACGCATCTCCCGAACTTGCAGCGGCTTATCCGAAATCCGAAGCGGCGTGGGATATGGACACCTTATGGCCATTCGCCCAGGAGCATCTGACGGACGCGGAAAACAAAGTCCGCGAGTTTCTTCAATTTCCTCCGCAAACGAATGAAACACGGCGGGCGATCGCACTGCTGCCTGGGTTTCTTCAGATTGCAGCGATGTTCGGAAAACCCCTCAATCTTCTGGAGCTTGGCGCGAGCGCGGGGCTCAATCAGAATTGGGAAAAATTCAATTATCAAACAGCGGCGTGGCAACGATCCGGCAGCAGCGATGTCATCGTCGACACCGATTGGCGCGGCCCCGCACCTGATGCCCTCGATCAGGACATAGAGATTGCCGCGAGGGCTGCATGCGATCAAAACCCACTCAACATCCACGATATAGACGCAACCACGCGGCTAAAATCATACACCTGGCCGGATCAACTGGATCGGCTGAAGCGCTTCGACGCGGCGGTCTCCCTTGCGCGTGAAATGGACACGACGGTCGAGAAAGCTGATGCAGCAGAATGGGTGAGGCGTAAACTCGGCAACCTCCCCCCCGGCCAAACAACGATCGTCTACCACTCCGTCTTTCTCCAATATCCACCGAGAGATGTCATTCAGGACATCATAACAGCGATCGAGACGGCGGGGATAAATACCACTGAGGCTGCGCCGCTCGCCTGGCTCTGCTTCGAACCCGAGGGATTGTTCCAAGCGAAGCGCGCTGAGCCCCGGATGATCACACGCCTGCAAACCTGGCCCGGCGGGCAAACACGCAATCTGTCTTACTCAGATGGCCATGCGACATTTGTCGATAGCTCCCCCGCAAGCCTGGCCAACACGTAATCCGATCACGGAACACCTGAGGCCTGCCCCCTAGCTGTCCTGTTCCAGAATAACTTTGGTATGCGGGAATGGGATTTCGACACCGGCAGCATCGAGCGCCTTCTTCACGCGCTCAGGCATGGAATAGAGAATGTCGAAATAATGCTCACCCTTGCAGAAGGGACGAACGAGAAAATCCACCGACGAATTATTGAGGGTCTCGATCTCAATGAAAGGAGCCGGATCAGACAGCACGTGCTGGTGCGCTTCCACCGTCTCCCGCAACACACGTTTCGCCGTATCAATATCTGCGCCATAGGCTATGCCAAAGCGCATATCGACACCGCGAATCTCATGATGGCTATGATTGATCATCTGCTCTCCCCAGATCTTGCCATTGGGAATGATGATCTGCTGATTGTCGAACGTTGTCAGAATGGTCGTGAACAGAGTGATTTCATCCACATTGCCGAACTGGCCGGCCGCATCGATAAAGTCGCCGACCTTATACGGCCTGAAGACCATCAGCATGACCCCAGCAGCAAGATTGGTCATTGCCCCCTGAAGCGCCAGTCCGACCGCTAAACCGGCAGCCCCCAACAACGCAACAATTGACGTCGTCTCAACACCGAACCGATTCAGAACAGCAATGAAGACGAAGGCGAGAATGACATAGCGGACAAGACTGCCGAGAAAGCGAAAGAGCGTGTCATCGAGCGCGTCGTATCGTGCGCCGGTCGCAGTCACGAACCGGCCGACGCGGCCAGCAATCCAGCTGCCGACAATGAATATGACAAGCGCCAGCAATATGTTCGACGCAAAGCCAACGGCACCCGGCGTATATTGCTCAATATCAAGATTGTTCAAGAATTCCTGCATGGAATACCCCCTCCAATAAGTGTAGACCGATTAGGATTACCGCCCTGAATACAGTATGAATAAACTGTAACGAGGGAGACGCGGCCTCAATGCCGATGCGCATTCCCTAAATTGATGAACTCACTTATTCTAAGACCAAGAAGACGATTGATTTGATATGAGCCAGACCCCTCACCCCTATCAGGAAGACGATTCCGGCCGCCGCTGGATCATTCTGATTATCTTCCTTCTGCTTGTTGGATTTATCGCTGCGGGCATCTGGTTCTGGTACAATCAGCAGGAAGTTGGCGAAGCACCAGAACCTGTTCAGATCGCAACACACCCAGACCTGGAACCGCTCCCCGAAGCAGAGATTATAGATACGCTGCCGGTCAGCGATGAAGAGGCCGTTGCGGATGGCACCCTTCGGCGATTTGACGACAATCGCTGGCTGGAATCCGATGAGTTTGTCGGATTCGACACAAACCGCCGCCGGGCCGATTTACGGATCTATATTCTAAGCCAGAATTTTTCCTGGGTTTTCGGCGATGGCGATAGCGTCGAAAGTTCTCGCGGAGAGGCAGAGCTTCTGAACTTGTTCGCAGGCGGAGATTTCCAGGCGCGATTTTGCGAAGCAGACAGCCTGCTTGCGATCGGCACATCTTCCTTCGAAGGCCCGCAGAAACTGAATCATGCTCTAGCGCGACAGCGCGCCCGAACACTTGTCTCCGAACTCGGATCAATCCGCCGGGCCTGCGATGGGGGCGGCCCCCGCTTGCTCGCTGCAAGCCTTGGAGAACACGCCGAAACCTCTCCCTGCCCGGGTCGCTTGAGATGTCCGGAAGCCACATCCTCTCAGCGAAGACTTATTTTGGTCGGCGTCAGCGCGGCCGAAAGCGGCGTGAATTTCAGCGAAGCGCTGTGGTCAGGCTTGCAGGGCTTCGATGCAGAACAACGCAGCTTTTTCCGTGACTTCCGACTGTCGGACTATGACGAGTTCGAAATCCTCAACTAGGCATCACGCATCCGCCTTGTCCTTCTGAACAAGGCTGAGTGGCAAGGCCGTCGAGCGTTTGGTCGCGCGGATCACAATTCGCGACTGAACATCTGACACGAGCGCCGACCCGAGAAGCTTGTCGCGGAGAAAGTCATCATATGCATGCATATCCGTTGTCACGACACGGATGATATAGTCGACAGCCCCGGTCACGGTCATGCATTCCGAGACCTCTTCCCATCCCTGAACCATATCCTCGAACGCTTGCAGATTGGTTCGGTTGGGCAAAGAGAGTTTGACCGTCGCGAAAACCTCGAAATTCAACCCCAATTGGTCACGATCCAGCAACGTCACCCGGCGCTGGATGATCCCCTGCTCTTCCATTCGCTTAATCCGCCGCCAACAAGGTGAGGACGACAGCCCAACCTGATCAGCGATTTCGGCAACAGACAAGCTTGCATCTCCCTGAACGAGTTCAAGGATCTTGGCATCAACATCATCTAGCACTTCAGGCAAATCTTCCCCCACCTTGGTCAGTAACGCGCACTATTTTTCCTGCATACACAACAATGCGAACAATTGAGGCAAGCTTTTTCTCATTGTCATGTGTAAGTGTGAGCAAGCTGCATGGAGTTGAGGCAGTTCTAGAGCAGATATCATTGTCGTATGCTCGACGGTAAGGAGACCCAATGCCAGCAACCGGAAAGATTTTGGGCATCGCCAGGCGGTCGGCACGGCGAGAGCCGATGGAAACGATCGAGACGGGAAGGATCCATGTGGAGACCGGACTTGAAGGCGACTTTAAGGGTGCGAAACACAAGACACGGCAAATTACGATTCTTGCTGAAGAAGACTGGACATCGGCACTTACGGACCTGCCGGAACCAGCGCGCAAACTTCCATGGACAACACGGCGCGCTAATCTTTTGACCCGCGGATTGAGATTGCCGCGCGCGAAAGGTGCGAAATTGCAGATTGGCGACATCGAGCTCGAAGTCACGGGGCAAACATGGCCTTGCAAGCGGATGGACGACGCATTCCCCGGCCTGTTGAAAGCCCTCGGCCCGAATTGGCGCGGCGGCGTAACCTGCACGGTGATAAGCGGAGGACCAGTCAAATTGGGCGATACGATCACCATTAGCCATGCACCGGAAGAGATCGTTCGAATACTTCCCGGATGAGGCCCATGTCTGGCTTCATCAAGGCGAACGGATAAAGTGGGTCAGTTAAAGCGGGGATAGATCAGGATGTATCCCATAAAACCAACGCCTCTCGGAGCTCAAAACTGATCCCGCCATGGAGGATGCCGATCTCCGGGGAGAGGCTGGCGGGCGGCGCTCCGGGCGCAACAATCGGCGTCAGTTCACCCGATTGGCGGATAGCATAAAGTCGCCGGGCGAGACGCTTCGCATGGACTTCC
>JBCBUY010000096.1:0-12644 GCA_039817885.1 Pseudomonadota bacterium
ATTTGTTGCCGTGTAGTCTGCACCGATCACGTCGAGGATCTGCACAACCGTCGACGAAAACCCACATTGGGGAAAATGCGGTGTGCCCTTCATGAACAGCATCACGTCATGGGCTTTTACCGCTTCGTCGATCGCGGTTTGAATGTCGTCGCTCATGGCCAGGCCTTTCACTATAAGCGGATTTTCCACCAACCTCATGTGAGGCTCCTGGCGGCGAACGTCAAGCGGGTGGGCTTAAGGGGCTCTCCAAACGGTTGCACCTGAGAAGGGGCTGGTGTCCTCTGAAGGCTCCTGTTAGGGGGCGGAAAGCGGCAGAATGGAGCAGGGCATGGCCACAGACAGCAACGCGAATCTAACCGCTGACCGGCAGACCTTCGTCACGCATCTGTCTTGCGCTCTGGAGGGGACACGCGCGGACGCTGATCAGATACACGCTCTATCCCCGGCCGGGCGACCCTATTGGGTTCATTACGACTTGGACGCTTTGAAATCTCATCTCGATCGAGATGAGCTTGATGTGCGCCCGAAAGACCTTTGGCGATACCGTGAAATGCTGCCTGTTCGCAAAACACAGAATATTGTTAGTCTTGGTGAGATTGAGACGCCGCTCATTGTGCTCTCTAACACCGAAGCAAAGCTCGGCCTCGCTGCAGGAACGCTGACCGTAAAAGATGAAGGCCGTTTGCCGACAGGTTCTTTCAAAGCGCGCGGGCTCGTTATGGCCGTCTCGATGGCCAAGGAATTTGGCCTCAAGACGCTTGCGATGCCGACGAATGGTAATGCTGGCGCGGCGCTGTCGGCTTATGCCTCTCGGGCGGGCATCGATGCGATCATTCTCTGTCCGGACAATACGCCGGAGGTGAATGTCCGCGAGATTGCCGCGCAAGGCGCACGCGTCTATCGCGTCAACGGTCTGATTGATGAATGCGGCAAGCTTGTGCGCAAAGGGTGCGACGAGAATGGATGGTTCGATCTGTCCACGCTCAAGGAGCCCTACCGTATCGAAGGCAAGAAAACCATGGGGCTTGAACTGGCGCAGCAAATGGGCTGGCAGGTACCGGATGTTATTTTCTACCCCACGGGCGGTGGCACCGGGCTGATCGGTATGTGGAAAGCCTTCCGGGAGCTGAAGGACATTGGATTTCTGTCTTGCAAGCTTCCTCGCATGGTTGCAGTCCAGTCAACGGGCTGCGCGCCGATCGTCCGCGCCTTTGAGACAGGAGAGCGTCACGCTGCGCGTTGGGAAGCGGCTGAGACTGTTGCGTCTGGCATTCGTGTGCCGGCGGCCGTCGGCGACTTTATGATCCTGGACGCTGTGCGGGAATCGGACGGTTTCGCTATCGCTGTTCCAGATGACGACATTTTAGCCGCCGTGGATGAGGCGGCGACAACGGATGGCTTCCTCCTATGTCCTGAAGGGGGTGCGACCCTCGCGGCCTACAAGCAAGCGCTTTCTGATGACCGGGTCTCCCGCGACGAACGTGCCGTTTTGTTCAATTGTGCAACTGGGCTGAAATATCCGATGCCGGAAGCGCCTCTTACACTCGATCAGTATGCGGAGATTGATTTCGGCAGCCTCTGACTTAGCAATGGCTGTTTAGACACCGAGCTCCATTGCGCCTCGACCAGTGCGAGGATTGTCCAAAATCTATCCCCGCAAGACACCCACCGCGCCAAAGGTGGGTGTCAAAGTGAGCGTATTGTCGGCGGGGATAGGGCCGGGGATAAAGTGGCCGTCCGTGATCTAACCTGCCTGCGTATCTTCGATCCAGGCGTCGATGTTTTCTTCCAGGATGGCGAGGGGGACCGGTCCATTGCGGAGGAACGCATCGTGATATCCCCCAAGGGTGAAATCATCTCCCAAAGCGTCTTGGGCCCGTGAGCGAAGCTCGAGAATCTTCAGCATGCCAATTTTGTACGCGGTCGCCTGTCCGGGCAATACGATGTACCGATCGATGGCTTTCCGGCAGTCCCATTCAGGGTTCGGTGTATTATCGATCAGATACTGGATCGCTTCTTCGCGGCTCCACTGTTTGTCGTGCAGACCGGTGTCGACGACAAGCCGCGCAGCGCGCCATAGCTCCATGGCAAGACGGCCGAAATCGGAATAGGGATCGTCATAGTAGCCGAGCTCCTTTGGCAGGTATTCCGTGTAGAGGCCCCAACCTTCGGAGTAAGGTGTAAAGCCGCCAAACTTTCGAAATTTTGGAAGTCCCTCGAGTTCCTGAGCAATCGCGATCTGCATATGGTGGCCTGGAATGCCCTCATGATAGGCAAGGGCCTCCATCTGATAGATCGGCATGGCGCTCATATCGTAGAGATTGGCATAGTAGATACCGGGCCTGGAGCCGTCAGGTGCCGGCCGCTGATAGAAGGCTTTGCCGGCGGCTTTTTCACGGAACGGCTCGACGCGTTTTACAATCATATTGGCTTGGGGAAATGTGTCGAACATGCGCGGGAGATCCTCTCGCATGGCGTCGATCAGCTCCGTTGCTTTTGTGAGATATTCCTCGCGCCCATCGTCCGTGTTTGGATAATAAAACTGCTCGTCGGTGCGCAGATACTCGAAGAAGTCCTGCAGCGTTCCGTCATATTCGACCTGGGCCATGATTGCGCGCATTTCGTCATGAATGCGGTCAACTTCGGACAAGCCAAGGTCGTGGATTTCCGCCGCTGTCATGTCTGTTGTTGTCATATTGGCGAGGCGAGCTGCGTAGTAGTCTTCCCCACGCGGCAGACGCCAGACGCCATCATCGGTGCCGGCGGTTTCGGCATGCCTCTCCAACATGGCGACAAGCCGCTCATAGGTTGGGCCGACAGCGTTGCGCAGGGCAAGGTCAGCATCTGTCCGCAGTTTTGCAGCCTCCTGGCGTGTAATGTCTTCAGACTGAACCAGCGAGTCGATTTTGTTCCGGAAGTCCTCCATCAACGGGCTTGGATCATCATATTCCGCCCCGCCAAAAGGGTAACCTTTGGTCAGGTTGGAGGACGCTTCAATCGTGTACTCATAGACGAATTTTGGCGGCATCACCCCATCTTTCGCCAAATCCTCGGCGCGTTGCATATGGGTGCCCAGAAAGACAGGAACGCCGTTCAGTCGAGCGATATATGCTTCTGCGTCTTGCTTCGTATCGATGCGATGTTGATTGATCAGAAAGGCCGGGATCCATGAATGCATACCGCGCATCTGGTTGAACACGTAGGCATGGTCGCGGAACGCGAAATCTCGCTCTGCCTGTTCCAACTCGTATTCGGCAAGCCGCCATGAGAGTTTCGACTGTTCGTCCAGGAGATCAAAGTCAAAATTCGCCTGCATTTTTTCGACATTGGCGCGTTGAATCTCGATCTCTCGAAGGGCGTTTGCTTCGCTGGCATCGTCCCATTTGTCGTAATTGTCCTTGATCCCAAGGAAGGTCTGAGACATCGGGCTTCGCGCGACCGCTTCATTGAATGTTATCTCGAAGAAGGCGTTCAAGCGTTCGCTTTCAGTGGCGGTCACGGCCGCAGCGTCTGCATCAGCGGCCGCGCTCCGATTTCCAAGCTGTGGGAGTTCTGGAAGCGTGTCGCATGATGCGAGAAGAAGGATGGATGCGAGCGCGGTGAAAGCATGTTTCATGGCAGTACAGTCCTCGGAAAGTTCATGAAAATTACGAAAGTCTTAACGGCTTTTTCGGTTTCGTTAACCATCTTCATCATAGAAAGCCTTAGAAAGTGAAGCAGGCGAGTCGTAGATCCGCTCGGCACGTCTGATAAGTGTATATCAAGAGCTCCGAATCATATGCATTGGGGCTCAATAGAGAGTTTTCGCGCATGGAACCCTTGGAGCTGACCAAGACCGCTGAGCCAATCGTAGAGGCGATCGAGGCTGAAGAGCTTGAAACAGCCGTGTCGACTGATGGGCAAGTCGACTATATGCAGCTTGCATTTTGGGCGCTTATGCTCATTGCGGTCGCAGCAGCTTGCGTGGCCGTCGCGTGGCCGTCTGCCGGGGGGGCAACGTGGCCCGTGACCATGATTGCAATGGGCGCTTTTGGCCTTGTGGCGATACTCTGGCTTCTCCGCGGGGCGGGACGTCGGTTGGGCCTTTTTCCCGAGAAGGGTCTCGCTGAAGCGTCAATTTCGGTCAGTCCACCCAAATTCGCATGGATCAATGCGCTAGATGAAGCGATTCTGATTACCGAGCGCGGCGGTGCTGCCGTGGCGTCGAATGATGCCTATCGCGACCTTGCCGCCATGGCTGTTTCCGGTCTTGGGGATACGGCCAGGGCCCCGACTGTTGACCGTCTGTTTGGTGCCAATCCGGGACTTGCGGGTCCCATTTTCAGATTGTCGAAATCTGCGAAGGCCGGAGAGAAGCGCCGCGAGATTTTGCCAGCGATTACCCTCGGCACGGAAGGCGTGCCAGCCCAATTTGAAATCGGTGTTTCGCCGCTCCCGCGTAACCGCGTCCTTTGGAGGTTGCGGCGTATTGCCGGCACAGAAGAAGCGACAGGCGCGGCTGATATGAAAGCGCTCTATGTCGAGGACGCGCCTATGGGGTTCTTCGCGTCCCGTCCTGATGGGACGGTGACCTATGCGAATGCGTGGCTCCGCGAGCTGATTGGTCTGCCGGAATCGGCCACCAATGTGCGTATTGATGACATTATGCGTCCGGAGTTTGTGAAACTGCTCCGTCGCGAGCGGAAGTCGGGAGCACCGGGACGCGCTGATATTCGTATACGGGCCCGGGATGGTCTGGAGGTTCCTGTACAGACTTTGACGACCTGGTCGGGTCGCGGGGCCGATGCGGCTGGACGCACTATTGTGATTTCCAATGCAAAGGGGCTCTTGGGGAGCGATGATCGATTGACGGCGAAATCGACAAGTCGTCCACCGCGCCCTGACGGCGATCCGATGTTCGATGATGCGCCATTTGGTGTCGTGCGTCTTGAAGGTGCATCGCTCGAGGCGGCGGTGATCATTGATGCCAACCGGTCACTTATGGAGCTTTCTGACGGCAGGGCTGCGCCTGGGGCAAAGTTCTCGGACCTGTTTTCGGCAAGCGAGGGCCAGGACAAGCTGGATGACCTGCTTCTTGAATCCCTGAACAAGCCGGTTGAACTGACGCTTGCAGGCGATGATCCCAAGACGGCAAATGTCGTTGTTACCCTTGATGATGAGGGGATGCCTGCGGTCGCTTATGTGATCGACCGGACCGAGCAGAAACAGTTGGAAATGAGCCTTGCACAGGGCCAAAAAATGCAAGCAATCGGCAAGCTTGCTGGCGGTGTCGCTCACGATTTCAACAATGTACTCTCCGGGATCATTCTGACGACTGAGAAACTTACCATTCGTCACCCTGTGGGTGATCCAAGCTATTCAGAGCTCAAGATCATTCAGGATTTGTCGCATCGCGCTGCGGAGCTCGTGAAGATGCTGCTGGCTTATGCGCGGAAGCAGACCTTCAAACGTGAAGTTCTGAATGTAACCGATACCTTGTCGGAGTTTTACATTCTGCTGCGTCAGCTTGTCGACGAGCGTATTGAACTCGATGTCAATCATGGGCGCGATTTGCCGCGTATTCGGGCTGATAAGAACCAGTTGGAAACGGCCATCATCAATCTCGCGACAAATGCCCGCGACGCCATGCTGTCTGATGGAATGAGCGGCGGCAAGCTCTCGATTCGGACAAGCTCAGTCGATGCCAGCCACGCGCACAAAAACGGCTTCGACTTCGTTGATCCCGGCCAATATCTGCTCATCGAAGTTGAGGATACCGGGAAGGGAATTCCTGTGGCTGATCAGGCGGAGATCTTCAAACCGTTCTTCACCACGAAAGAGGCTGGCCGCGGAACCGGTCTTGGTTTGGCGACTGTTTATGGCATCGTGAAGCAATCCGGCGGCTTTATTTGTCTGCGCAGCGAAGTTGGCGTCGGGACGAGTTTCGACATCTATTTGCCAGCTCTCAGCGCTGAGGAAGTGGCTGAATATGACGCTGAGATCAGCGCGGCCGCTGAGACCTTTGGTGGCCCAAGGCTCATCGACATGGCTGGCCGTGGACGTATTCTTTTCATTGAAGATGAAGAGAGTCTAAGGGGCGTTGCGGCACAATTGTTGAGGACGCGCGGATACGAAGTTGAAGAGGCGGCTGATGGTGAGGAAGCTTATGAGATCCTCAAATCACAGCCTGAGAGCTTTGACCTTATTATCTCTGACGTTGTGATGCCTGGGATCACCGGTCCAGCGCTTATTCAGCAGTCTAAAGACCTGCTTGGCGATGCACGCGTGATCTTCATCTCAGGTTATGCAGAGCGGGATCTGGCTGAAGCCATTGAGGAAGATCGTGACATCTCCTTTTTGCCGAAACCGTTTACGGTAAGCCAGCTTGCCGAGCGGGTGAAGCAGGAGCTAGGAGCCCGCCAAAGCGGGCGTAATGAAGCGGCCTAAAACGGCTGCCTAACCCGTCGGTACGAGCGCTCTTTATCGTATTTGGAAGGAAAGAAGACCAGGGGAGAGGGAGGGTTTAATGGGCAATGACCTCTCCCCATGGTCGTAGTGCACACGTCCCCCTGCGCACTGAGATTGTTATACCAATCTCCCGACATTTGAAGGATACCCTGTTTTAGGGGGGCGCAGAACTTTTTTGGTCGAGATGGGCATGGAGACGCTTTGCGACGAGGTGAGGGTTCTCCGCGACGATCCAGTGGCCATGCTTTGGTTCAATATATACCGGTACTTCACGCTCTGCGGCAAAGGTTCTGGCGATATCCGCGCCGACAAACGGATCGTCCTCGCCGAATATCACCAATCCATTCTTTGGCAGACGATCAAGATCTGACACCCATTGGTCAGTGACTGTCTTTGCAGACCGATACAGCGACAGGATCGATTTTTTCATCAAGCTGTTCCAATGGGAGACCTCAGTGTTCGCCATGTCTTTCGGGACACCGGCTTTGATCAGCGCTCGCTTTAGAATCCCCGGCGTTGACACCGCCATCATCAACTCTCCCAAGATTGGCGTTTGCCATCGCTGTGCAGTCGAATGCCACACATAGTCCCGTTGCAAGACGGCATCGATGGCCGTCCAGCTGCGCACAAGATCTGGCCTTAGGCTGGCAATTCTAAGTGTGAAAATTGCCCCCCAATCGTGCCCCACAATATCGAGGGGACTATCGGATTTTGCAGCCAAATCCTCTATCTGCCGAAGCAACCAGTCTGCATATCCATCCTTCGTGGGTGAGAAATGCTCCGGCCATCGGGTTCCGAACCCTGGTAGATCCAGGGCCACATAGTCACCTCGGCCCAAGCCCATTGCGCCGATGAGTGGGGCCCACAGCGCGGATGTATCGGGTACACCGTGAATGAATATGGTGGTCATTCCTAGCTCCTTCCTTTACGGCAAGACTTCCCTCCGCCGCAAATCCCAGTCACATATAGATCAATGCATAGATCCAAGGGAGACCAGCTATGAAAACAGCCATTACGGAGATGTTTGGGATTGAACATCCGATTATTCAAGGTGGCATGCATTATGTCGGCTTCGCGGAAATGGCGGCGGCTGTCTCAAATGCCGGCGGCCTCGGTATCATTACTGGTTTGACCCAAAAGACGCCGGAAGATCTCGCGAACGAAATTGCCCGTTGCAAGGACATGACGGACAAACCGTTCGGTGTGAACATCACCTTCCTGCCAAGCCTGACACCACCAGATTATCCGGCGATCGTGAAAGCGGTTATTGATGGCGGCGTGAAGGTTGTTGAGACGGCCGGCCGCAATCCGCAACAGGTCATGCCATTTCTCAAGGATGCGGGAATCAAAGTTATCCACAAGTGCACCTCCGTTCGACATTCATTGAAAGCTCAGGATATTGGCTGTGATGCGGTGTCGGTCGATGGATTTGAGTGCGGCGGCCACCCAGGCGAAGACGACATCCCAAATATGATCCTTTTGCCGCGCGCGGCGGATGAACTGGAAATCCCATTCGTGTCCTCCGGCGGTCAGGCCGATGGGCGGTCGCTTGTTGCGTCCTTGGCCATGGGGGCGGACGGTATGAATATGGGGACCCGCTTCATTGCGACGAAAGAGGCTCCTGTCCATGAAAATGTAAAACAGGCGATCGTTGCGGCGACCGAGCTGGATACGCGCCTTGTGATGCGTCCGCTTCGTAATACGGAGCGCGTGCTTACGAATGATGCGGTTGAACGGCTGCTCGAAAAGGAAAAAGCTCTCGGTGATGATCTAAAGTTCGAAGACATCATCGAAGAAGTTGCCGGTGTCTACCCGCGTATCATGATGGAGGGGGATATGGATGCGGGTGCATGGTCCTGCGGTATGGTTGCCGGCCTCATCAATGACATCCCAACGTGCAAAGAGCTGATTGATCGTATCATGGACGAGGCTGAGAGCATCATTCGCCAGCGACTTGAAGGCTTTATGTCGGGTGCACTGGTTGCGGCCGAATAGCAGATCAACAATGTCGGTTTATATTATAGCCCAAATCACCATCGAAGATCGGAACACCTATAATAAGTATGATGACGGCTTTTTCGAGGTTTGGCAGAAGTATGATGGCGAGGTTCTAAGCGTCGACGAAGCGCCTGACATCCTCGAGGGGGACTGGACGGCGACCCGTTCCGTGCTTCTCAGGTTTCCATCCAAGGACGCCGCAATGGCGTGGGCGACATCACCGGAGTATCAGAAGATCGCTCAGCATCGCCTCGCAGGCGGCGTCACTCGATCGATTATGGTCGAGGGGTTTCAGGGGGATATCAAGGGGAAGCCAGAGGTTCAGTGAGCACTGAAATGGACGAACCCACTATCGACTTCTATTTCGATTGTTCGAGCCCGTGGACGTATCTCGCTTTCCACAATGTTCAGCCTATGGCGGAGCGGCTTGGCGTGCAGATTGATTGGAAGCCGATTCTGGTGGGCGGCATTTTCAATTCGGTGAACCCATCGGTTTATGAGGCGCGGAAAGCGCCCGTAAAAGCGAAAGCACGCTATCATCTGAAAGACTTGAAAGATTGGGCGAAACACTCCGGACTCGACATCAACATGCCCCCATCAGCGTTTCCCGTGAACAGCGTGAAGGTGATGCGGGCATGTATTGTTCTGAATGGGAGGGATCAGCTCGTTCGCTTCGCCCGCGCAGCCTTTGAAGCTTATTGGACAGAAGACAAAGACATCTCGCAGGCAGAGATCTTTGATGAGATCTGTCAGCGTTGCGGGTTGGACGCGGTCGAATTGAATGCTGCGATTGCTGATCGGTCTGCAAAGGACAAATTGAGGGCCAACACGGATGATCTTATCGCGCGCGGTGGCTTCGGTTCCCCGACAATGTTTGTAGGCGACAGCATGTATTTTGGTAATGATCGATTGCCTCTAGTCGAGGCAGCTGTCCTGTCTGCACGCGGCGCTTAATCTTCGTCTCGGCGGACACGGCTGCGCTTTGCCTTAATATCTGCCCGTCGTTTCTTCGCGCTCAATCTCCTTTGAACGGCTTTTTGGCTGGGCTGTGTTTTTCGTCTGGGCTTGGGGGCCGTGAGTGCGGCTTCGACCATCTTTGCCAGCCGCCGACGTGCTGCCTGCCGGTTCAGTGTCTGGCTGCGATGGGTTTTGGCTTCGATTATGATCTCGCCATCGGAGGTCAGGCGCGATGACCACAGCTTCTTGAAGCGCATTTTCACCGATTGTGGGAGGTGAGATGTGTCCACGCTCCAGCGCAGCTGAACGGCTGTAGATACTTTATTGATGTTCTGCCCGCCGGGGCCGGAGGCGCGAACGAAGCTTTCGGACAATTCCGATGGCTCAATAATGTCACCAGACGAAAGGGTTATTCCTTTGCTTTTATTTGTATTTTTCATTGAATGAGCCGTTCAGTTCAAGTTCAGACAGGATGACATATTTTTCAGTGTAGGGTGAAAAATGACCTCAGGTGTCCGGCTTGCCGCGCACCGCCCAACAGAAAGGAGAATGCCATGGCTATTCTCAAGACTGCTCTGCGTCTCGGCGCTGCATTACCTATCATCGGTTTCGGCTTTGTCATGCCAGCTATGGCGGAGAAACCGAAATTCTCAGGCCAGAACTTCGTTGATCAGGGCAATTTCAATGATCGCGGCGGGCGAGGTAATCGCGCGGACCGAGGAGACCGGGGCAGACGCGGCGACCGGGACGGCAGGCGGGCAGACCGCGATGGCCGGCGTGGAGATCGAGGCAATCGAGGGGGGGGCGGTCAAGACAGACAATTCTTCCAGGCCGAGGAGCGTATTGACCGTGGTGGTGCACAATTGGTCGAGGCGCAACATCGTCGTGGTCGAGGTCATGCCAGAGGGCGCGGGCGCGGAAATTTCCGCGGTGGACATCGGGGAAATTTTCGAGGGGGCCGTGGGCGGGGGTTCAATAGAGGTTTCGATCGCGGATTTAATCGCGGCTTCCGTCAAGGACGCCGACAGGGATTTAACCGCGGGTTCAATCGGGGCTTCGATCGCGGGTTTCGCCCCGGATTCAATCGCGGCTTCAAGCGTGGGTTTCACCCCGGCTTTCGGTCTCGCGGATTCTATCGGAACCGTTTTTACGGGTTTCGGCCATATCGTGGATTTAACGGATATTACGGGCCGCGGTTCCGACCGGTCGTAGGCTTTGACTATGTTCCGGCTTATGCAGTTGGTGGCGTTTATGGCATCACCGCCAATACGATCATCATCAATGATTTCGGAGGGTACGGGCTTTATGCGCCGCCTTCCGGCTATCATTGGGTTTGCGACAAAGGGTCGAATGATGCGATTCTAGCGTCGATTGCCACTGGCGCGATTATTGGCCTTGCTGTCGGTGTGCTGGCAAATGATGCTGGTTACTAATCTCCTCTGAGACGTTTGGTTCAGTAGAGTAGCATAGAGTGGAAGAGCGCGGCGGCTGTCGCGCTCTTTTCATTTCCGACGAAATTTTAGTTTTCCTTTATGAGTCGCGGCTCTAGTATATCGATGTCGTGGGTGACTCGCCCGCGGCACTTTTGAAGCAACTGAAAGGAGGTGATCCAATGTCGAGTGAGAAACCAGGTAGGGCGATTGGGTCCGTATCCGAGGGTTTTCGTGTGGAGCAGCCTCTGCTGAGCACCTGACGAGATACGATGGGTTCTGAAATGGACCCTGGAACCGAAGAGCTTTACCAAGCTCACGGAGGCCGCCCAACAAGGGCGGCCTTTTTGATTTCCGGAACGTTATCCAGGCTCTCGGATCGCGCCGGTTCGCGTGAAGCCTGTTGATTTGAAGCGTTACCAGCCAACTGGCATCTGTTTCTTAACAGGAGAAACCGCCATGATTCGCAAGATCGTCCACCGCACGGCCCTTATCGCCCTTTTGGCAAGTCCCGCAGCTTTTGCCGACGAGGTCAGCTGGTATCCGGCAAGTCCGCAAATCAGTGCTGCTGAAGTTGATGCTTATTTTGATGCTGATGCTGCCTCCAGTGAGGTGGAAACCGAGCTTCGCGTATTCGCTCACGATCGGATCATGTTTGAGCAGGGAGAGCCGCAAGCCCCAGACGCGGAGACCGATCACAGCGCACATGTTCATTTTGATGGTTACTGCCCGACCGCGCTTGCCAGTTCCGATGTGAAGCTGGGCGTGCCTCGCCAGTTTATCGAAATCAATGAGTTCAGCTCGTTGGTGGCGACCTATGATGACGCGACGCCGCATGCGGTTGTCGAAGGCGGTAATGTTTTCGCGAAGGCCGATCTGGACTGGCGCAATATTTTCTAGTCGGTCTTTTGTCTCCAGCGCGGGAAGCGCCGCGCTTTTCCGGCCTCGTAGATGTAAAGCCTATAGCCATCGGGTTGCCGAACCAGGCCTCGGTTCAAAGAAATACACACCAATCTCGCCAGGCTGAACCTGTCTGATTTCGGATAGTCAAAAGGTCGTGCCGCCATCGGCGCACTCAGATCGCGGACATCCATTGCCGATTGAGTTGACGATAAGACCGCAGGTCTAGAAACTCGTGAAACCCAATTGAGCGCCACAGGCTCGTGACCTGATTCAAACGAAGATCAGTGGGCTTGCGCTACTCCATAGAGATCTAGACGGGCTCCGCCGTGTCATCGTCAGCCTTGGCCTTTTTCGATTTTCGAGATTTGTCTTCGATATATTCGAAAGCGAGCTTCGATTTGTCGTCTGGATCGATGTCGATCTTGACAGCACCGCCTTTGGCCAATTTTCCGAACAATAGTTCTTCAGCCATGGGCTTTTTGACGTGCTCCTGTATCGTCCTGGACAGCGGCCGCGCCCCGAACTCAGAATCGAACCCTTTGTTTGCCAGCCAATTCCGCGCGGCGTCACTCATGTCGATCGTCACGTTACGATCGGCCAGTTGTGCTTCGAGTTGAAGAACAAATTTCTCAACCACACGCTCGATGATCTCCGGCGTGAGTCCCCCAAAGGGTATCACGCTATCGAGGCGATTTCGGAACTCCGGCGTGAAGAGCCTCTTGAGCGCTTCTTCGGTTTCGTCTTCCCGTTTGCCGCGTCCAAACCCGATGGAATTTTTGGCTGCGTCTGAAGCGCCTGCATTCGTCGTCATAATGAGAATGACATTTCGGAAGTCCACTTTCCGACCGTTGGAGTCGGTCAGGGTTCCGTTGTCCATGACTTGCAAAAGGATGTTGCAACATCCTTTTG
>JBCBUY010000097.1:0-12619 GCA_039817885.1 Pseudomonadota bacterium
TTGAGCGCGCCTCATGGGCGTCCGCAGGACGACCGGAGGCAAAACAAAAACTCCCGCCTCATGTGAGCGCCAAAGGCGCGATACGGACGCAGATCAAGGACACTCACCCCCCCGCGGTCATCCCGCCATCGATGACGAACTCCTGCCCGGTAATGTAACTCGACGCAGGCGAGGCCAGAAACACGATGAGATCGCCCACCTCATCTGGATGTCCGGCCCGTTGCATCGGCGCTGAGAGAGCCCCAAGGGCGGCGGCGTCTATGGCATTCGCGCCGGCACCAACCCCGCCCGTAATCGCCTTCAACTGGTCCTCATTGGGCATGGCGTCCGTGATGCTGGAGATGGATTTCTGCCAGATCGGCGTATCGATAATGCCGGGATGCACGGAGTTGACGCGGATATTGTAACCGAGTTGTGCGGCTTCCACCGCCGCCGCTTTGGAAAACAGCCGCACGCCCCCTTTGGAGGCACAATAAGCACTGAGCCCCATTGCCCCGCGCAATCCTGCCACGGAGGAGATATTGATGATGGAACCACCGCCTGTCTCTTTCATCGCACGGATGGCCGCCCGCGTGCCGAGAAAGACGCTATCGAGATTGACCGCCATCTGCCGCTGCCAGTCTGCGAGCGATAGGTCTTCGGTCGGCCCGGAGACAGCAATGCCGGCATTGTTCACAAGCGCTGACACCGGTCCCAGAGCTTTCGCTTCGTCGAAGATCGTATCCCACAAGCTCTCTTCGGTGACATCTTGCGTAAAGGTCTCGCACGTGCCGCCCTTGCTCACAATATTGGACGCCGTCTCCTGCAGGCCGGCGACATCAATATCGGTGCCGATAACCATCGCGCCCGCAGCGGCCAGTTTCTCCGCGGCAGATCGCCCGATCCCGCTTGCTGCGCCGGTGACAATAGCGACGCCCCCATCAAAATCTGTCAAAATCTATCCTCCCTGTATTCCGGGCAGTGTAATCTGCAGATCAGAGCAGTGTCACGCGATGATCTATGGAGTGATCATGGTCCTTGACCTGAGCACGCGTTTCCGCTTTAAGCCGCGCTCCAGGACGGGTGGTGCGGAGCCGCCGTTGAAATCGTGGGCGCAAATGAGTGCCGCCCACCGGCCCGCGTCGAAAATGAGGTTCACTATGTCACGTCGCCACAGCGCGAAGTACAAGATCGACCGCCGGGTCGGTGAAAACATCTGGGGTCGCCCCAAATCTCCAGTCAACAAGCGCCCAACCAAACCCGGTCAGCATGGCCAGGGCCGTCGCGCCAAGGTCTCTGATTACGGTCTTCAGCTCCTCGCCAAGCAGAAGCTGAAATTCCACTATGGTGACATCACGGAAAAACAGTTCCGCAAGACCTATGATGAAGCCGTTCGTCGCAAGGGCAACACGGCTGAGAATCTGATCGGCCTCTTGGAATCGCGCCTCGACGCGTTTGTTTACCGGTCAAAATTTGTGCCGACCATTTTTGCAGCCCGCCAGTTCGTGAACCACGGCCATGTGCTCGTGAACGGCTCAAAGGTCAATATCGCCTCCTATCGCCTCAAGCCCGGTGATGTCGTGCAAGTGCGCGAGAAGTCCCGCAATATGGCACTGGTTCTCGAAGCCCTGGGATCCCCCGAGCGCGATTTGCCGGAATATATCGAGGTCGATCCGAAAGCGATGACAGCGACTTATGTACGGGTGCCGGAACTGGTCGACGTGCCATATGCGGTGAAAATGGAGCCCTCCCAGGTGGTGGAATACTACTCCTCCTAATCCTGTCAGGGTCGCTATAAAGACAGAAATGCGAAGCCTCCGCAGAGCGGGGGCTTTGTTTTATCTGGGGAAATCTATCTAGGCCGCGTCCGAGGCCTTGGCGATTTCGCGGCTCACCTCTTTGGCCTTCTGAGGAAAGACGCCGACATTGTCGACCCAATGGTCCAGCCGATGCGGATGAGAGATGCAGAAGCCCTGGGCTTCATCCGCACCCAGTCCAGCAAGCGCGCGGAGCGTGCCAAAGTCTTCGATACCTTCGGCAACGACAGTCATGCCAAGGGCATGGGCAAGATCGATGGTCGACTTCACCAACAAACGATCCGACGAGGTTTTCAGAAGATCCTTCACGAAGGTCCGATCAATCTTCAGTTCATGAGCCGGGATCTGTTTCAGGTAGGAGAGGGAAGACAATCCGGTGCCATAATCATCGATCGATATCGAAACACCGTGGTCTCGAAACTTGCCGATGGTCTCCAGGGCCTGCTTCGGGTTCTGGATCACCATGGTCTCCGTCACCTCGAAACAGAGCGGGGCATCGGTGCGTTTCAGAAGATCCAGGGCACGGGATACGAACCGTTTGTCGTTCAGGAGCCGGCCAGAGATGTTGATCGAGATGCGGGCATTGATCCCGCAGGCGCGCATGGTTTGCTGTTCTTCAAGGATCTTCCGAATGACCCATTCGGTCATCACGGCGATCCGGCCCGTTGCCTCTGCAGCCGGAATAAAGACAGCAGGCGAGATGGGGCCTTTGATGTAGTGGTTCCAGCGTGCAAGGGCCTCAAGACCATTTATCTCGCCAGATTTGATATCGTACTTCGGCTGATAGACGACGTAGAAATCACCGGAATCCATGGCGGCGATCATCTCTGTCATCAGCGACAATGTTTCGGTGGGATCGCCATAATCCTCTGAATCGAAAAGGCCAACGTCCCGTTCGCACTCGATGGCTTGGTCCACAGCGATCCGGGCTCGGTCGATAATATTGATGGGTGACCTCTCATCGGTCACGGCAAGTCCGCCAACCAACTGAACATCGATCGCACCGCGCGACAGAATAACTGGACGCGCACAAGCAAGCACAATCGCCGAGAGGCTCTCCAATGTCGCGTCCAGATCTGCAACGTCTATCGGCATGGCGAGCGTGCGTTCGTCGATCCGTGCAACAAGCCCTTCCGGGAACAATTGAGAGATCCGTGCAGCGACTTCATTCACCAATTGGTTCGCCTCTGCATAACCAACAGCACTCTGAATGTCTGTAAACCGACGAATGACAAATGAAGCGATACCGCCCTTATCATTGCTCCAACGGTTTTGCATGAGCAGGAATTCTAGAGCACGGCGATTGGGAAGGCCGGTTTCAGCATCTTCATGTGAAAGCCGCTCCGCTCTCTGCCGCGCGGACTCCAGTGCAAACTCGAGAAGTTTGCGATCAGTGATGTCTTCAATCGTGCCCTCGAAAAAGGCCGGCTTGCCATCATCATCATAAATCACCGTGGCAGTTTCGGTGACCCAGATCTTCTCGCCATTTTTGTGGACGTAAATCTCAGACTCGAAATTGACGACATTGCCATCTTGGGTGATCGCTTTGATGAAGTCGTCCCGGCGGCCAGTTTCGACATACCAACCGGCATCCATCCGCGAAACGGAGGCCATCCATTCGTCTTCAGTCTGATAACCCATCATGCGGATCAAGGCTGGGCTTACAAAGACGGGCTTGCCTTCAATACTGGTCCGGTAGATGCCGATAGATGTCTGTTCGTAAACGCGTTCCAGCGTTTGCCGGGTGGCCTGGCTCGCACCCGCGCTTTGTTTCGATTGATCGATGTCCTTCAAGCGCACGATCCAAGCCTCGCCAGTCCAGCACATTGCAAGACAAATTCTACCTAATAGGTGAAAGCTAAGCCCTACTCGTTTACAATCCTGTTGGTTGGTCCTTGAAATTTGAATGAAATTTTGGCTGGACGAACAAGGCTTGAGGCACGATGACGATTGTTTCTGTCCTCGATGGATCAAACTGGCAATCTGGATCATTGTGCATCTTGTGCAATTTAGGTGAAAGAAAAGGCTTCAAATGTCCCAACCCACCATAAAGTCCGTACGGGAACACCTTGTCGCTCCTCCGGGTAAATCCTTTGATCTGTCTGACCGACCCACGCGGCATCCTGATCTGTTTGACAATAAGGAAGATGCGCGCGCCAGCCTGAGAGAAGACGCCGCTCATATCGATGAGCTACAGGACATGCTGTATGCGGAGGGCAAGCACGCACTGCTTGTCGTCCTGCAAGGCATGGACACATCAGGAAAATCGGGTGTGATACGCAATGTCTTTGCGGATACATCACCGCTTGGAATGCAGGTTCGGGCCTTTAAGGCTCCCTCGAAGACAGAACTCGCCCATGACTATTTGTGGCGGGTTCACGAGGCGGTTCCTCGAAAGGGGTTCATCGGGATTTTTGACCGATCGCATTATGAAGACGTCCTCGTCGTAAAGGTTCGTGAGTTCGCCCCCGACGACGCGATCAAGAAACGCTACGATCAGATCAATGACTTTGAACGCATGCTGACAGAAAACGGCGTGGTCATTTTGAAGTGCATGCTCAACATCTCCCATGAGGTTCAGGCCAAGCGATTGCTACAGCGCCTGGAGGAGCCCCATAAAAGATGGAAGTTCAATCCGGGTGATCTGGAGGATAGAAAACTATGGCCGGATTTCATGGATGCCTATGAAACAGCGGTCCGAAAATGCTCGACGAAGCACGCCCCTTGGTATGTCGTTCCGTCAGACAGTCGGACACGTCGGAACGCCATGATCGCCCGATTGGTCAGAGGTGCGCTGGAAGATCTCGCGCCAGAGTATCCTGATCCCGGTTACCGGCCGTCAGATTTCGAGATCGACGGAACCGAATAAACGCATCTGGCCTCACGCCCCAAAAGGGAAGGGCCGAAACATCTCTGTTTCGGCCCTAGCAAAGACGTATCGTTGACGGCTTAGATTTGTTGCTCTTCAACAATCGGTGTCAGGATGATCTCTACACGGCGATTTTGAGATCGCCCCGCAGCGGTCGCGTTGTCGGCGATGGGGCGTGTCTCGCCATATCCGATCGACGCCATGCGAACGGCGTCGACACCTTGGCTCTGCAGATAGGTGCGTACCGATGCAGCGCGCTGCTCAGAGAGAGTCTGATTGAAATCCTCGGCTCCCTGACTGTCAGCATGACCAATAATATCAACCGCCGTCGATGGAAATTCATTCAAGGTCGCTGCCACATCGTTGAGCGGGCCATAAAACCCCGACTCAATAGACGACTGCCCGCTGGCAAAGGTGACATCGGACGGCATATTCAGCTGCAATTGATCGCCATTTCTGACCACATCGATTCCGGTGCCGGCAGTTTGCTCTTCAAGCTTGCGCTGTTGGCGGTCCATATAGGCTCCGACCCCCGCGCCAGCAATTGCACCGACGGCCGCCCCGATCGCTGCATTCCGGGCATCATTGCCGCCAAACAGAACACCGACGCCCGCTCCAGCAGCAGCCCCGACGCCCGCTCCCGCACCCGTTCTGGAAATACGGCGCTCGCCTGTAATCGGGTCAGTTGTACAGGCGGCAATCATTGCGATGGCAACGCTCCCCATCAAAAGCTTCTTCATGGTCCAAGTCCTTTCCCATTCTCAACGTATTCGCCGTGCTTCCAACATCGGCATGAGACTATAATCGAGCGATTCTGTGCCCGTTTCATGGCAACCGGTCGGACAAAAGCATCGAAGTGATGTTATGCCGTGAGGACTAGCCGGTTTCACCACCGATGTGCTCATGGACGAAAGTGTCCAGCTCCTGCAACAGCTTCAATCTGGCACCGGGAGACAACAGGCTGTGATCCTCGCCCCGATACTCTACAAGACGCACACTCTTGCCGGCATCCCGCAGGGCGTTTCGCATGCGCCGACTCTGGGCCGCCGGAACGATCAAATCGTCCTTTCCATGGATAAGCAAGACGGGTGCTTGGAAGGCATCTGCATACATAGCGGGCGAGCGTTCACGTAGAACGTCTCTGGTCGCATCCCCATCGGCCATCGCCCTTTCCCAGTATCCTACGACCCAGTGATCTTTGCCGTGGTCGCTTTTTTCATCTGAAAGCATGCGCGCCAGGTCCGATACCGGCGCTATCGCAGCAACACATTTGTAAAGATCTGGGGTAAACGCGCCACCTGCAAGTGCCGCATAGCCGCCATAGCTCCAGCCAACGATACAAATTCTGTCGGGATCGGCCTGGCCACCTCTAATCAGAGCTTGCACACCATCCGTGATGTCTTGCTGCATGGCACCACCCCATTCGCCATGGCCCGCCTGGATGAATTTCGTGCCAAACCCATCTGAGCCGCGGAAATTCGGTTGCAGCACGAGAAAGCCGCGATTGGCGAAATACTGCGCCATCCAATGAAAACCGACTTGATCGTGACTTTCTGGACCACCGTGGGGCATCACTATGAGAGGAAGACGATCCATTTCGACGCCTGCCGGCACGGTCAGAACACCGGGTATCGTAAGGCCGTCACTTGCCCTGTACTCGACGGTCAGCACATCCGCGACTGCATCTTGGGGGATGCCCGATCGAGATGAAGATACGAATGTAAGCTGTTTCTCACGTCGATCAAAAATGTAGTAATTGCCAACCTGGCCTGTACCGGCGACGAAGAATAGGAGTTTGGACCAGTCATCGGTCCAGGAAAACAATTGCGTCGACGTTTCTGGGAATGTCGCTTGAACGCTGTCTACGTCGTTCTGCAGGTCTTGATCGAAGAACTCATAGGTTGGCTGAAGTCCGCCATACTCTACGCCATAAACGACCCGGTTGATGTCTGAAACAACACTGTTGATATCGGCATCTTGCCGCCCAATCATAAGTCCGAGCGCCTCGCCATCCATCGAGATACCTCTGAGCTCGGTGAACCCATTTTCACCCGTCCAGAGGAAGAGCAGAGCGTCCCTGTCAGGTGAGACGCCGGCCAAACCACGAGGGCGCGAGACATCTCTCTGATCAAGAACGGTCTTCCAACTTCCGTTTTCGGTTGCCCGTGTACGGACCCAATACCTATTGGACTTATTGTCATAATTCTCCTGCGCTAAGACCGTACCATCCCTATCGACAAACCAATCGATCGTGTCGGTTGTTCCGCGCGTATGGTTGGCCCCCCGACCCCGATCAGGATCAACGCGTAAGAGATCATAGCTTGGGTTTCTGCCTGTTCCCATAAAGGCTGGCATCAATAGGCGTCCGGAGTCTTCGAGCCGCCCCACGATATGACCCAGACCAGATTGAGCAGGGTACAAGCCTTCGGTATTCCGAAGAAGTTGCCGAGCTTTGCCGGTTTCAACATTGATGGCAAACGCCGCTGAATATCGGAATTTTCCGCGATAGCCCGTCAACCTGGTATTGTCGAACGCCTGAAAGACGATGTGCTTGGAGTCCGACCATTCCACCTTTTCGGTTCTCAGCTCGTTAATGTTGATTCCAATGGACTCATTGGTTTCGAGATCAAGTACGACGAGAATATTTCTCTCCGCATCACGCCCTACAAAGGCAAGCTTTTGTCCATCCGGGGACAATCTCGCAAAAGACATGGATGGAAGTTCACCATAGGCCTCAATCGGAGGCCGCGACTGGGAAAACCCAGTCCCCGCGAAAAAAATCAGTGTCCAGATTATGACCGCAAACCTGCGCATAATTCACCCTCTCTCTCACAACCCATCTTAGAGGCTAGGACGCAATCGCCCCCATGGCAACTCCAGATAAGTTGAAAGCCAGAAACCGCATTTCACACGGTTCTGAATGGACAAATTGCGCCCGTCGGCACTACGAAAGGCCCAACCGGTAAGATGATGATTGGAAGCAGCAAATGTACACGCTCTATGGCGCTGATATCAGCTATTTCTCGGGAAAGGCCCGGGCCTATCTCGACTGGAAGGGGATCGACTATGAAGAGGTCCGCGCAAATCGAGACATTTACGAGAAGGTGATTCTTCCCCGCGTTGGCTGGCCCGTAATCCCCGTCATGGTTGGGCCCGGCGATGAAACCCTCCAGGACACGTCCGATATCATAGACACGCTCGACGCTCGCCATGGAGGTCCGTCGGTGTATCCGGACGGTCCCTTGCAAAAGCTGGCTGCGCTTCTGTTCGAAGTCATTGGTGACGAATGGCTTGTGATTCCGGCGATGCACTATCGTTGGGCGCATAACCGTGACTATGCCTATCAAAAATTTGGTGAAGTATCGGCACCGGACAAGAGCGCAGAAGAGCAGCTCGAGATTGGCCGGCAGATGGCCGTTCGTTTCGAGGGATCTCTACCGTTTCTAGGGATCACCCCGGACACGGCTCCAGCGGTTGAAAGCGCTTACCTTCGTTTGCTTGATCAACTGACCGAACACTTCAAATCCCATGATATGCTGCTGGGCTCCCGGCCATCGATTGGCGATTTTGGACTCTATGGCCCGTTGTACGCACATCAATATTTAGACCCGGCCTCTGGCGCGTTGATGAAAGAAAAGGCACCTGCCGTCGCGCGCTGGGTCGAGCGGATGCGAGACGCCGAAGCGACGCCCGGTGAGTTTCTCGCAGATGACGCCGTTCCGGAAACAGCAAAGGCCATATTGCGCGAACAATTCCGAGATTTTGTTCCGGTTATGGTGTCTACAGCTGCTGCTCTGACAGAATGGGCAAAGGACAAGGACAGCGGCGAGGAGATTCCAAGAGCGCTCGGGCCCCATGAATTCACGATCGGCGGGGCTTCGGGCAATCGTTTGATTTTCCCGTTCAATCTATGGATGCTCCAACGCCCCGTAGACCATGTCAAATCTCTCAGGGGTGACGCGGAGAGCGCAGCAGCGGTGGCTCTGATGCAAGATCTTGGTGGAGACGCACTGCTTGATCTGGATTATCCGAGGCTCGAGCGCAGGAATTTCAAGCTGCGCCTGGCATAACCCCTACATCCAGGGATTAAACCGCGAGCCGGGCGTATCTCCCGACTGATCTTCGGAGCTCGCTTCGTCATCTTCTGCCGCATCACTCCGTTGCTGGTCTGCCGGAGGTTGTTGGGGGGCAGGCTGTTCCGGTGGCGGCGATGCCCGCATCGGTGGGCGTTCGGGGTCCGTCGATGTCTGTTCGGTTACGGGCTCCGCCGATTTGATCGATCCTAAGCCAAGGCCCGCCGTTATGCCGCTTAATGACAGGGTCTCGCCTTGCGATGGGGGATCCGCAACTGTCCGTTGGGGGGGCTGAGGCGGACCGTCTGGCGGTGTTGCTGTTACATCGTCCAACACCGCTCTGACATTGGGTGGCAAGCTATTTGTTCTAACGGTTTCGACGGGGCCGGCGGGCGGTGGCCCGGGATCAAGACTTGGTGTCTCAGGGATATCAGCGGATGGGGCGTCGGCCGGTTGCTGCTTTTGGAGGGGTGCCGGCGCGTCGTCAGCGACAGCTCCTGCAGGGGTCGTACTTTTTCGATAGGCCGACAGGTCACCAAACCCGCCCATCGAGCCAATATTCCGCTTTGGTTGGACGTCTTGCGCAGTGTCAACCTTTGTCTCTGGCGGCGGTGGTGTGGGGTCTGCTTTGATATCGGGACTTTGAGTGCTGGTCTGAGGCAAAGCCTCTTCTTCCGCCGGAGGTGATGGTGGAAGAGGATCGAGGGGGCGTTCAAGAGGTAGGTCGATCGCTGGGGGGGGCGCGGTTTCTACCCGCTCAATTTCCTCCACCGCATCTGTGGCCGCTTCTGTCGGCTCCGGCACCTCTGGAGCAAATGAGTGGTCTGGCGTCTCTGGCTTTGTCTCGTTCGGGGCGACAGCTCCCTTGTTCACTTCGTCGGCGAGCGTCGCAACGGCCTTGCCAACGTCCGGTATGGCAGGCTCGATACCAGACGATGGCATCCCGGCTTCGTCCGCAATATCTTCAACCGTGTCGGGCGCTTCGGTCACCGAAACGGTCTCTTGCGGGCTCGGCAGCAAATCTTCGGCGGGAAGGGCATCGGCATCGGTTTTGTTCGCCGTATCGGCCAAACCTTGGAGGACAGCAGAAATGGCTGTTTCGGTGCCGCGAGCGATGCGGAAGGCTTCGGAGAACAAATCGTCAATAACGTCTGCATAGGTTCCGCCATCCGCATGCGGCGTATCCGCAAGCACATCAGGAGCAGCCGTCTCAAGTTCCGTGCCGAGCGCGTCGGTCAACCGCAGACAGGGGGAACTGCCCTCAAGCAGAACACGGTATCCTTCGGTCTCATATGCAATCGAATTCTCGCTATCGCCGAGGGCCCAGCTGATCTTTTGCTGGGCGGTCATCTGGGCGAGCCGGTCGATCAGTTTTTTCGTAGAAGGATGCAGCATCTGTGTTCTTGTTTTGAACTCTGTTTCGATTCACCAGCCTTATTAAGCCTGGATGGTTAAGTTTTCAAACGGCTTTCACGAGCCGAAATAATGAAATCACAGTTAACTACCGGTTTTCAGAACTGTTTTGGCAAAATCTTTTGTTTCATTCCCGTGGCAGAGAGGGACCAGCAGATGTTTCGCCAGCCATCTCACAAGCGGCACGCAAACACCATCTCCTGCCAGATTCGTTGCGGCCGTAAGGGTCGGGGGCAGCTTATACTCCTCCGGAAGCCCCATCAGCCGGCCAGCTTCCCGACCGGTCAACCCTCGCAGACGAATGCCGCCATTCTCGGAGATCAGCAATAATTGTCTGGAGGATCCGCCTTTCAGAGTTCTGATGCAACCGGCCAGGCCATCATATCTGACCTCAGCCTGCGATGTGCCGTTTCGGACCCGTCGGTAGACCGCCCCAACTTGCATGGACCCTCGACGCTTCGCCGCTTCAACGCGGGTGATATGAAGAGGAGCCATTTGGCTCAGCAGCGCAGTGCATGCCGCATCGCTGCGCCAGGCCGAGGCTGGCACATCGCGATCCAGACAGTCTACCAGGCGCAAACGCCGGCTCGGTGGCTTGGGCAGATGCCATTTGACACAGGATGATCTGATATGGGCCGGAAGGGTTGCCAAAGCGCGATGGCTTGAGTCACTGCTGCCATAGCCAGTCTCCGTCGCGAGCAGGGCTTGCGGCGGTGACCTACGCGTGCAGACCATAAAGATCCGCCGTCGCGATTGAGGTACAAAATCTGCGGCATCGAGCTCGAGGACGCCCGATCGATAGCCGATATCGGCGAATGCCGTAACGATCTCGCTGAAGTCTCTACCGCCCGACGATGTCAACAGCCCCGGGACGTTCTCGATGACGATCGCGCCCGGAGCGCGGCCAACGCCCTCCAAATCGCGCATCAGTGACCAAAACTGCCAAAGCGCTCCACTTCTCGCGGTTCGCAGCCCTGCCCGATTGCCAGCGAGGGACAAATCCTGGCAGGGCGAACTGGCCCAAGCAAGATCTGCTCTAGGAATATCCCCGGTGGTCAGAGCCGCAATATCCCGCTCTATGAGGTGATGTCCGCCGAAATTGTCGCGATACGCCGCAGTCTTTTGGCGATCATGATCATTGGCGAAGATACACCTGAACTCAGGGCCAAGCGCCAACCTCGCCATGCCGCCACCGGAGAAGAATTCGAGAAATGCCAGCGCCCGATCCATAAATGAACCTACAAGTGATTCCACTCACGGTGAAATCACACCCGCCTCGCGAGCTATACACATAAGCTCACGTTCGCTTGCCATGTCTTTCGCTATGAAAAATAGTCCCCATCCTAGACGCATCCAACACCCACCGGCGTGTGTCCGTTCATGGATACCGTCATCCAAATGAATGGAGCACAGAATGAATATTGCAAGATGGATACTGTCCCTGGCCGTCGGAGGTCTTCTAATCCTGTTCGGCATCACGAAGTTTACAGGTGGGGCGCATATCTTCCCGCTAATCGAACTGAAAGCCAGCACTGTCGGTTTCCCGCTGGCAGATCTGTTTTTTCCGCTGGTGAACTATTTGGTCGGCGCGCTTGAGATCGTCGCGGGCGCATTGGTCATTTACCCTGCAACGCGGCGCACATTCGGTGCAACACTGGCGGTTGTACCGTTTCTCGGTGCCGTCGTTTTTCACCTTTCGCCGCTGTTGGGTGTGATCACTCCAAACGGCTATGCCGAAGGATCAGAAGGGTTGAGCGCCGCGCTCGCGTCTGGTGGCGGTTTTGAAGCGTCGCATTTCACGGCCGACAGCGGTCCCTCGCTTTTTATCATTGCCAGCCTATTTCTTATTCTAGCGGCAGCCAATGCCTATCTGAATAGATCGGCTTAAAGATCACCGCTGGTGCATCTGGGGCAGGACCTGGTCGGCCTATGGAAGGTCAGGATCCTGCCCGCGCGGGGCGAGCGAGGCAAAGTCGAACACGTCGGTATCTTGTAGATGCGTCACGCGAACATTGGTAAGGGCCTTGGCAATCGATGCCTTGGTCCCAGGCATCTCCAGATCCCATTGCTCCAGCTTTTCCGCCATCAGCTTTCTCTGCAGCCCATCCTGCGAGCCGCAAAGATTACAGGGAATAATCGGGCAGGCCAGTGCTGCGGCATACCGGGCAAGATCCCGCTCATGGCACTGGATCAGCGGCCTTAACACCGTTACGTCACCAGCATCGTTCAACAGTTTTGCTGGCATGGCTGCAAGGCGGCCTCCATGGGCGATGTTCATCATGAACGTCGCCAATGCGTCCTCGCGATGATGGCCGAGCACGATGGCATCGCACCCTTCTTCCCTGGCCACGCGGTAGAGTATGCCTCGGCGTAGGCGTGAACACATAGCGCAATACGTTTTGCCGTCAGCCACCTTGTCCGTCACGATGGCGTATGTGTCTTCTGTTTCAATTCGATAAGGGACACCC
>JBCBUY010000098.1:0-12553 GCA_039817885.1 Pseudomonadota bacterium
GGCCTGATGGAAGACTGCATCAAACTCGATGGCACCAATCATGATGGGAACACCGACATACATATTGGAGAGACCAAACTCGCCATTAAGATAGGCGGCACAGGGCAAAAGACGTTTCTTATCTTTCAGATAGGACTTTGCCATCGCCACCGCGCTCTCGGCGGGGGCATAGTAAGCAGAACCCGTCTTCAGCAAGCCGACAATTTCGCCGCCGCCTTTACGGGTCCGCTCAATAATAGCATCCATTTTGTCTTGAGTGGACCACCCCATCGCAATGAGATCCGGTACTGGGATGCCTGCGACGGTGGAATAGCGGAGGAGGGGGACCATCGTATCCCCGTGACCGCCCATGACAAATGCGGTCACGTCTTCGGCTGATGCGCCAAACTCATCGCACAAGAAGTGGCGGAACCGCGCCGCATCCAGCACGCCGGCCATGCCGACCACCATATTCGTCGGCAATCCAGAGAACTTCTGCAACGCCCAAACCATGGCATCGAGTGGATTGGTAATACAAATAACGAACGCATTCGGAGCATGTGCTGCGATGCCCTCGCCGACAGATTTCATGACTTTCAAATTGATCCCCAGAAGATCATCTCGGCTCATGCCGGGTTTCCGCGCGACGCCGGCGGTAATGATGCAGACATCAGCTCCAGCGATATCCGCATAATCCTGGGTGCCCTTAAGGGTCACATCGCTTCCGAATACGGGCGTGGCTTCCGCGATATCTAGACCTTTGCCCTGGGGGAGGCCTTCAGCGATATCAAACAACACGACATCGCCAAGTTCCTCGCGGGCGCAGACATGGGCAAGTGTGCCGCCAATCATACCTGCGCCAATGAGGGCAATCTTCTTTCGGGCCATGGGGAAACTCCTGTTATGCGATCGATTTCTGGGGCGACTGGTAGCCGACGTGTTCGGCGAGTGCAATCCAAACCCTTTCCCAGTTTCGCGAGCTTTTTAAAAATCCAGCTTCCGGGCTGGATTTCTATTGCGAACCCATATTAATCCAACAGCATGACACCGCCTCGCACACGACGTTCTCCGGTGCCTCTGGAGCAATGCAATCTGGCCCGCGCCATCGAGTTGATTGGCGACAAATGGAATTTGATGATCCTGCGCTCCGCGCTCTATGGCGTCAGGCGATTTGAAGACTTTCATGCTGAGCTGGGGGTGCCGAGAACTGTCTTAAGCGGCCGGCTGAAGGCATTGGTGGATAACGGTTTGCTGATGGGTCAGACCTATAAAGAGCCAGGCCGACGAAGCCGACAGGAATATGTGCTGACGGATCGCGGACAAGATCTACGAGGCATTTTGATTGCCCTGACCCAATGGGGAGATCGTTGGCTGGCCGATGGCGATGCGCCGATCAGTTTTACGGAGAAGGCCGGCGGCGCCGTGCGGACAGGGTTCGTCAACGAAACCGGCCAGGAAGTCGGACCGGAAGAGCTCCGGATTGTCCTCCGGAAGTAGACGAGGTGATCGGCCTCTGCTTACTTCCGACCCAGTAGAGCCAACAATTATGGGAGTGAGACAGGGATGTCAGACCATATTCTGGTGATTGACGAGGGCACCACGTCGACAAGAGCCATCGCCTTCGATCGGTCGTTTCAACAGATTGCTGTCGCGCAACAGGAAGTACCGCTTCAATACCCAGCCGATGGATGGGTCGAGCAAGATGGCGCAGAGATCTGGTCAAAAACACTTGAGGTCTGCCAAACGGTCGTGGCGGAGATTGGTGGTGCCGAAACCGTCGCCGGGATTGGCATTACAAATCAGCGCGAAACCACGCTGATCTGGGATCGAGAAACACTCGAACCCATCGCTCCGGCCATCATCTGGCAGGACCGTCGAACAGCCGCCAAGTGCGAAGCACTGAAGTCTGCTGGGCATGAAGATGCTGTTTCAGAAACGACAGGGTTGCTGCTCGATCCTTACTTTTCCGGGACCAAGATCGATTGGCTGCTGGAGAATGTTGAGGGCGCTCGACCGCGCGCAGAGTCCGGAGCTTTGGCCTTTGGCACCGTCGAGACCTTCTTGATTGCAAAACTCACCGGTGGGAACGTTCATGCTACCGATGCGACGAATGCATCACGGACACTGCTGGCGCGTTTAGGGCTCGGAGCGGAGGCTGGTTGGGATGAGGCAATGTTGGCGATGCTCGACGTCCCGAAGGCGGTTCTTCCGGATATTCGTCCAAGCCGCGGCGATTTCGGACAAACCGACCCAGCACTCTTTGGACAATCCTTGCCGATACTTTCGGCCATAGGTGACCAACAAGCCGCCCTCGTCGGCCAAGGGTGTTTGTCTCCTGGTCAGGCCAAGGTCACCTACGGCACGGGCGCGTTTCTTGTTGTAAACACAGGAGACGTGCGGCCGCGATCCGAAAACCGGTTGCTTGGCACGATCGGTGTTGATCTCGGTGGGGCGGGTGCCCTTGCGCTGGAAGGATCGATTTTCAACGCCGGCACGGTCATCAAATGGTTACGTGATGAGCTTGGCCTCATATCCAACGCGGCTGAATCAGAAGCTCAAGCAGCAAGTCTACCCGACGCCGGCGGTGTCTATTTCGTGCCAGCTTTCACAGGGCTTGGTGCACCTCATTGGAACGCGGAAGCGCGCGGTCAGATCACCGGCCTGTCTCGTGGCACCCGCTCGCAACACATTGTGCGGGCGGGCCTTGAAGCCGCCGCGTATCAAACACTCGATTTGCTGAATGCCTTTGCCTCAGACGGTGCCGAGGTCTCGCTGCTCCGCGTTGATGGCGGTATGGCGGCGAATGATTGGCTCATGCAATTCATCGCCGATATTTGCGACGTGCCAGTGGAGCGTCCCGACTATATGGAAATGACGGCCCTCGGTGCAGCAGCGCTGGCAGGCATGGAGCTTGGTTGGACAAGCCCCGCTGATTGGGCAAGTCGTCAGCGCTCTGTGACGCGGTTTGACCCAGCGATGGATGCCGGTGTCCGATCAGACCTGATTAAGGGGTGGCAGAAGGCGGTGCGGGCAACCCTGGTAGATTAATCGGCAATCTCAGAAAGGGTGTACCTTATATGGCTTGTCCACGGTTGCCCGGCGGGATGTTCAAGGTCAGGCAGTTTGAATGCGAGCGGCAAATCCTGCGGCTCGAGGCATATGCCTCCCCCTTGGGCTCGCAGCACCTCAGCTAGCCCTGACCCATCATAAACGACCAAAGCGTCTGTCTGGGCCTCAACGGTCAGGGTCAGATCTCCTTCAGGCGAAGTCAGCGATGCAGCAGGCAAAGCGCCGTTCAACCGAAAGATCGTATCCAGGCTGTGAGAGCCAATCTTTCGGCGCGATCGAAAATCGTCCCCAGTCCCGGCAATTGTGTGGACCTCGCCCGTCGCAGCCAGAGCCTGGTCCAAAGCGCAGATCTCTGTGGCGGCGACCATAAGCTCATGGTTTCCAATCGCCGCGGCTTTGTCGCGCGCAAGATTGAAATAGGGGTGCAGCGTCAGATTGATCGGGCAGGGCGTATCGCACACAGCCTGCATCCAAACATCGAGCCGGGGTCCATCCAGCTTATAGATAATCTCAGCTTCGAGCGTACCGGGATATCCTTCCGCCCCCTCTGGCGATATCGCCTTGAGCCTGAGGGAAGACGCATCCTCCACAGCTCCTGGCCTTGCAGGCGCCCAGATCAATCGGTTCAGAGCGCCATCGCCGCCGCCATGGAGATGATGGTCTCCCTCATTGCGCGCGAGTTGAACGACCGAGCCATCAGCGCGCCGATAGCGCCCGTTTGCGATGCGCCCGCACACACGTCCACAAACCGCCCCGACATAGGCAGAATCCTCGCGTCGGTCATATCCATCCATATCGGGATCAAGCACCAGCTCTCGCGTCTCGGCTGTACTCGACCAAACAAGGCCGACAAGAGCAGCCCCCTGTGCCGATATGGTCGCCGATAGTGGTCCATCGCTCCGAAGCGAGTAGCGCTTTGGTACATCGCTCAAAGCTGTTTAGTCCTCCGTCCGGGCCTTGGAAGGTGAAGACGACGCGCTTGGACTGTCCTTTCGGGCTGCGGCTTTGCGCCGGCGCAGATTCGCCCTCAGCGCAGCGGCTTTACGCTCGGCCGCGAGTTCCTTTTCGATTTTCTCGGTCACCGCCTGCACCTCACTGGTGATAATGGTCTTTTCATCTCTTACCGCTTAAGCTAATGGCTGCCGATCACAAGGCCAAGCCGCGGTAGCTCAGTGGTAGAGCGCATCATTGGTAATGATGAGGTCGGGAGTTCAATTCTCCCTCGCGGCACCATTTCGCGACCGAGATTTGATCCGGTGGATCAAATCCCGCGCGAAATGAGTTCCCGCTATCTCCGTATCGCAGCTCCGCTGCTCACATGAGATGGGCTCATGGCGGTGAATGATTCTCTTTTTGCGTCCGTGACCCGCGGTCACATGAAGCGCGTTCAAAACTGGGCCCATGATGCCGTACAACTGTCGCGAGTTTGCAGCTAACTCACAACCTTGTCAGGACTATGTGATCGAAAACCATGTTTCTATAGGCGAAATCGCTGGGGCATCTGGCGGCGTCTTAAAATCCACGCGGGAGAGAGAAATGAAACGAGTCCTGGGCATCACCTTACTTGTATCGGCCTTCGCTGTGCCAGCCTTCGCAGGAGAGGTGGAGGATCAGTTCTTTTCGATGGACAGGAATCGCGACGGACAGATCTCCCGAGAAGAGTTTGTGAACAGCCAAACCGCAGCGGGCAAATCCGACCGGCAGGCGAATTTCGCATTTGATAATTTCCGCGGAAGCGATGAGCGCATCACACTCACCGAATTTCGCGGTGGCCCCCTGGCAAGCTTGAAGAGCAATGATCCGATCCAACGTGCTGTGAGGCAACCCGTCCGGCGGTCTGCAAGTTCGGGGCGCAATTCCCAGCGGTCCGCGCCGCCACCGCCCCGCAGCACGGGTGGATTTGGGTCCTGAGGGCCTGACCAACCCTCAGATCTCAACAGCATGACCGAAGCTTAAGTCGCCAAAAGGCGCGTTTTGTGTCCTCTTTCTTTCGTCATCGGCGAACACTGTCCGTCGATGACTCCCTTTAGGGGCATCTATCGGGGCGAGTTGAAAGAGGAGGTCATCCATGACCTATCTGAAACACGCACGTCTCATCGCCGCGCTAACGCTTACCTTGGCATGCGGCACGGCGATAGCTGAGACCATGACAGAGACCTTTGCCACTATGGACGCGAACACGGACGGTCTCGTATCCGAAGCTGAGTTTGTTACCTATGCCACCACTCAGGAAGGATACACGCTGGATGAAGCCAGCGCGAAGTTTGCCTCCATGGCTGGAAATGACGGCGTTCTAAGCCTTGCAGAATTCGAGGCCGTGTTGCCGGATGATACCTCCGGCGACCCAGCATCTGGGCGCTCTTAAACGGGCCCCCGAACAGCGATCTACACAATTCTCGATCCGGCCCTTGCCCCCGTTTCTGCTGAGACGGGGGACTTTTTGTGCCGCCGCGCAGCCTCGCTTCGTCTTGCCCCCTTCTTTGCGAGCAGATAACTGACGCTTATCAGGCTTGGAGGCAGACATGGATGGTGCTTACGAAACGATCGAGCTTGAGGCGACACGCGCCGGCATCGCGGTGGTAACGCTTAACCGTCCGGACAAGCATAATGCCTTCAATGCGGTTGTGATCTCTGAGCTGAGCGATGTGTTTGATGCGCTGAAGGGTCAGGATGGCGTTCGCATGGTGATCATCCGCGGAGCGGGGAAGTCCTTCTCGGCCGGAGCCGATCTTGAATGGATGAAGGCCGCCGCAGATTATACGCGCGAGGAAAACGAAGAAGACGCTGTCGCGCTCGCCGCGATGCTCCGAAAACTCTACGAATTACCTCAGCTGACACTTGCCCTCGTTCAGGGCGCAGCCATGGGCGGTGGGGCAGGCCTTGTCGCGGCCTGCGATGTGGCCATTGCGATGACAGGGACAAAATTTCGGTTTTCCGAGGTGCGTCTCGGACTGACGCCCGCCACCATCAGTCCTTTTGTGATTGAAGCGATCGGCCCAAGTTGGGCGCGGGCGCTCTTTGCGACGGCTGAGATGTTCGATGCAACGTATGCGGAGAAAATCGGGCTCGTCCACTACACCGCAGCCAATACCGAAGAACTTCTCGAGCTTGAGGAATATATCGCCAGTCTCGCCTTCGCTGCCGCGCCTGGGGCGATTGATGCCTCCAAAGCTCTTATTCGGGAGGTCACCGGTAAGGAGATCAATGCCCATCTGGGCCACGAGACAGCAAAACGCATCGCCGCACGCCGGGCCTCTGATGAAGGCCGGGAGGGGCTGTCTGCCTTCCTCGAAAAACGCAAACCCAGCTGGGCGGAGGATGTCTAGATGATCAAATCACTTCTCATCGCCAACCGCGGCGAAATTGCCTGCCGGATCATGCGGACCTGTAGAGCCCTCAGTATCCGGACGATCGCCGTATATTCTGACGCGGACGCGCGCGCCAAACATGTGCGCGAGGCCGATGAAGCCGTCCACATCGGCGCGGCTCCGGCGACCGAAAGCTATCTTGCCATCGACCGTCTCATCGAAGCGGCAAAGATGAGCGGTGCCGAGGCCATTCATCCCGGCTATGGCTTTCTCTCCGAGAATGCAGACTTTGCTGACGCTGTGGAAAAAGCCGGCCTGATCTGGGTCGGCCCCCGCGCTGAGACCATCCGGGCCATGGGCCCAAAAGACGAGGCCAAACGGATTGCCGAGGAGGCGGGCGTGCCTGTGCTTCCGGGCTATCGCGGTGAAGCACAAGACCTCGACACGCTGAAAGCCGCTGCCAAAGAGATCGGCTATCCGCTTCTCATCAAAGCTGTCGCGGGCGGCGGCGGCCGGGGCATCCGGCAGGTGGATAAGGCCGGCGAGCTGAAGTCCAATCTGGAAAGCGCTGTGCGCGAGGCGGAGAGCGCATTCGGCAATGGTCAGGTGATGCTTGAAAAACTTGTGCAAACACCTCGCCATATCGAGGTGCAAGTCTTTGGCGACGGGAAGGGCGGTGCGGTCCATCTGTTCGAACGAGATTGCTCGCTCCAGCGTCGCCGCCAAAAAGTGATCGAGGAAGCGCCTGCCCCCAACATGCCGGATGAGGTCAGAGCGGCCATGACCGACGCGGCAGTCGCTTTGGCAAAAGCGGTGGACTATGCCGGGGCTGGTACTGTGGAGTTCATCGTCGATGGCGATGGCCCGCTCACCCTCGACAGTTTCTGGTTCCTCGAGATGAACACGCGGCTTCAGGTCGAGCATCCCGTCACGGAGATGATTACAGGCACGGATCTTGTGGAGTGGCAGCTAAGAGTGGCCTCCGGTGAGCCGCTTCCTGCCATTCAAGATGAGATCGAAATGATCGGTCATGCGATCGAGTGCCGGATCTGCGCTGAGGATCCAGCTGAAGACTTCCGCCCCGGCGCCGGCGTGATCGAGGAGTTCGGTCTCCTCGCCAGCATTGATGATGAAACACTTCGGTGGGAAACGGGCTTCGAAACAGGTGACCGCGTGCCGCCGTCTTATGATTCCATGATCGCCAAGCTCGTCCTCTGGGCGGACAGCCGAGACGCCTGTATCGATCGGACCATAGAAACGCTCCACCATACGCAATTGATCGGGGTGCCCGGCAATATTGGTTTCCTCGCTCGGTGCGCAGCGTCTGCTGAGTTCGCGGATGGCACACACCACGTAAATTGGATCGCCGAGCAGGGCGACGCGCTTGCCAAGGCTCCGGGGGACCATCAGCATGCCTCTGTCATGGCCGTGTGCGACGTTCAGTTGGAAGACAGCGGCCATCCTGACCCTTGGGCGCGCCGCGATGGCTGGCGGATGAATGCACCGCTGCGGACCACCGCTGCGGTCGCCGTCGCTGACGATGCGGATGTCCTCGACCCAGACGCGCATCCGGTATCTGAGGGAACACCGCTCCCGCTGATTACGGATCTCTCGCCGCGCCGCTATGGGGCGACGACCGGGGGCGACTCAACCCTCGTTCTGGTGCCCGATTTTGACGCGGAGGCCGAAGCGCTTGCCGGCGGAGATCAGATCGTTGCACCTATGCCCGGCAAACTGATCAGCGTCGCCGTGAAGGTCGGAGACGAAGTGGCAAAAGGCGATGCCGTCGCCGTCATGGAAGCCATGAAAATGGAGCATACGCTCACCGCCCCACGCGATGGCAGAATTGAAGCAGTATCCGTCACCGCCGGTAAACAGCTGACCGAAGGGGCGGTTATCGCAAAACTGGTCGAGGAAGAGTAAGCGGCTTTCGTCCGTTCTCGGTGGCTGAGGAGAGATTAAAGCGGACGAAGCGTCATGTTCATTGACGACTCACGCAACCCTCATCTTTTCGGATGCGATGCCAATCACGAGCCGTCGTGACGCTATCTAACACCGCCCGCCCCATGATCGCCCCAATTCTCGACCATGCCCAAACACATGAGTTTCCTCCCGCTCATTCTGTTTGCAGCCGATCTTAGCGCCCAATCGCAGGCCCTTGAGGCCGCCCTGAAAGCGACCGAGGCACCGATCGCCCTGCGCATCGCCTTTGATGTCGAACTGAAGAGCGATTCCGGCCGCCGGGTTTTCAGCTTCGATCCCCGCTGGCCGGAAGGCAACCAATGGCGCTTGACGGCAGACGAGGGCGAAGATGCCTTTCTGGACGAAGTTGCGGCCACATGGGGCGCAGAAGCGGCACCCGACGGCCGTCTCCTGCCGGACGATCTTCGCGCCAGCATGGGCGAAGCTCCCCGCATCACCGAGATTGGCGATGCCTGGCGATTCACCTTTCGCCACGCACCATCGGCCAATGATGGAGAGTTCGATGTTTGGGCGGCTGAACGCTTGCAAGCAACAGCGTGGCTCTCGCCCATCAGCGAACGCTTCCTCCGTATCGACTACGAATTGCCGCGCCCGGTCAGTGGCCCGGAGGGGGGGCGTCTGTTGAAGTTCGACCAGTCTTATCTTCTGGAACCAGATCCCGTATTCGGCTTCAGCTTGATCACCTCCATCACGGTGGCGTTCGAAGCCCGAGGCGGCTTCAGAACCATCCGCCGCAACTATTCCTCAAGAATACTCAGAGCTGAGGTGTTTTTCGCAACGCCGGCTGACGAGGCTGCATTTCTTTCTGCGACGAACACGCTAATTTCACCGCCATGACAATTCACATGGTGAAGCTCTGTGTCGGGGCGGATAGCATTGATGACCTGGTGGCTTGGCAGAACCGGTTGATGCGGACGCTACCAAACCCCGTGCACCATACGCGCATGTTTCCGAAACGGGCCGACGAGCTCCTGCGCGGTGGCTCGATCTACTGGGTCGTGCGCAGAGCCATCCGCGTGCGTCAGCGCATTATCGAAGTCCGCAAAGTAGACGATGAGGAAGGCCGCTCCCTATGCGAACTCCATTTCGATCCGGAACTCGTTCAAACCTACGCGCAGCCTAAACGTCCATTTCAAGGATGGCGCTATCTGAAGCCTTCGGATGCACCGGCAGATTTGAAATCCGGGAACACAGCGGCGGACATTCCCGCAGATCTCGACGAGGCGTTGAAAACCGCGATGGTTTGGTGACTCTGTAGCGCCGAGTTTATTCCATAGAATCGTTTCTGGCGGCGAAATATGCCCATATCGGTGGGTTCGACCGATCATGACGCAAGACTTTTCCAAAAATTTCTGTTTATATACCTCATCTGAGGCATGACGAGCATAATCGTTTATCGATAAGGTTCTCATGTGCCGGGGTAGCGAACAATCCTGTTCGGGTGTGGCCATTAACCGGGTGATCAGACAGCAGGGTCTGGGAGCTCGCACACACAGTCAGGGGATATTCTGATGAATACCATTACCAAATGTCTCGGAGCATCTTGCCTTGCGCTCAGTCTAGTGGCTCCCGTCTCGGCGGGCGAGGTGGATGAATTCGAGGTCGGATTTACATACAGCAAATACGCTGCCGTGGATGAAATCTATGAGGACTTCGAGGGCACAGCGCGCCGCGCCTGCCGCGCACAATACCGCGGCCTGCAAGGTGTCGCCAAAGTGCAGCTCGAAAAACAATGCCGCGACCAATTGCTGGATCGCGTCGTGATGAAAATGAACTCGCCGGAAATCGTAGCACTGCACGAAGCGGAAACCGGACGAGACATGGACACTGTCAACCTGGCCGGAAGGGATACTGAGCCCCTTTCTTCTGTTCAGCGGCAGTGACCCCTGGGCGGGTCAGGCACACACACACTCCCGCCTGGCCCGCCGCACTTTTTCTCTTCGGGGAGATCTAAGACGAGCGCCAAACCAATGCGGTAAGCGCTGTCTGCTTGCTTACACCGGTCTTGGAAAAGATGCTCCTCAGCTGAGTACGGACCGTATGAGGGCTCAGCTCGCGGCGCTCCGCCGCTTCATCAATTCCAATGCCCTCTGCCATCATGACGGCGAGCGAACTCTCTGCTTCGGTCAGGCCATATTCATTCCGCAAACGTTTCGATACCGCATCGGACAAGCCTCGACGGCGAACCATAACAAGCACCAAGGCCACTGCTCCGATAAGTGATCCGCGGGGCATCGTGGCTGGAACAACTTCGAGCTCGAGTGTTTGATTCTCGGCTCGAAACGTAATGAACCGCGACGGGGTCGTCGCAAGCTTGCGATCCAGAACATCCCGCGCCGCGTCAGCGAGCCGTGCATCGGCGGTTGTCTCTTGAACACTCAAATAGCCACTCTGCGCATCAAGGCCGATATGATCTTTGAGCAGGTCGGACCCGGCACCATTCTGCCAGTGCACTTTGCGATCGGTATCGATCAGAAAAGCGGCTGTGCCGGCAGCCATGAGACTACGGCCCAACATTGTTGGCGGCGTGCCCACGGGAAGGCCCAGCTCAATGGCGATGCCCGTTGCCCGGCGAACATGGGGCAGGAGATCTTCAATAAATTCGGCATCCCCAGCCCCAAACTGCTCGCTCCCCAATGGACGGCTAAACGCCATGGAGACCTCCGTGCCGCGCGCATCACGAGCAAGACCGCCAGCGAGCCACCGCTGGCCGATCCGCGCGAAGAACTCTTGGAAGTAAGCCCCGGTCCGAAAATCCTGGTCCGAGATGTGTTCATGGCAAAGGAAGGCCGCACCCGGATTATCCTCATAGGCCCTGCGCATGGCATCTCGATGCGCGTTCGCATACTGCCAATGATCGAGATATTCAGCGATCGTCTCTTCATTGTAGCCGTCGCCAAACCCGAGAAAGTAAAGTGGCTTAAAGTCGGTTTTGCTTGTGACCTGAATATTGCCGCCGCTTGCCCCCAGCCGATCGATACAAAGGCGCAGCGCCTTCTCCATATCGTTCCCACCGGTCACCCCAGCATAGATCAGATCGAAGATTTCCTCGTCCAGCTTTGTACGCTTCAAGAACTGGGCTCCTGCTATAGTTTCCAGCGACAGCAACACCTTAGGTGGCTGTTGCGCCGTTGCCGATGGGTGAGCCCTGTTCTCCCTGAACGCGTGTTACCTAAAATACAGCATAACACACTGTCATACCACTCCTATGGTATTGCCCTAAGGGGAAGGGTCTTCAGAGGTGCCGGACAAACCCGATATTATCTATCAGACGTGTCTTGCCGACCCATCCAGCTCCGAGCAGTCTGCCGACAAAGCCGACATCTGCTGTGACAGTATTCAAGTCCTGAAGCGTGTCCGGATCCACAGCCTTCACATAATCAATCTGATCAAACCCGCAGGCATCAAGATGCGCGCGTGCTTCCGCCAAACAGTCCGCAATAGGGACGCCGGCTTCTATTCGGCACCGGGTTCTGTGTAGCGCCGCAAACAGTCCGCCCGCCCGGCGGCGTTGGCTGGGATCAAGGTAGAGATTACGAGACGATTGGGCGAGGCCGTCGGCATCCCGCACCGTCGGTGCGCCGACGATTTCTATATCGAATCCCAAGTCTCGGGTCATGCGCCGGATGATCTGGAGTTGCTGGAAGTCCTTCTCGCCGAAGATGGCCATATGAGGTTCAACATGAATGAAGAGCCGCGCCACCACCGTCGCGACGCCATAGAAGAAGTGAGGGCGCGGGCCCCCGTCCAAAAGATCGGACAGCGCCTCCACGCCGACATTTGTCAGTGATCCTGATGGGTACATCTCCTCAAGGTCTGGGCAGTAGGCGAGGTGACATCCCACCGAGGCCAGCTTCGCGCAGTCGGCCTGCTCGTCTCGCGGATATACATCCAGATCCTCGCCCTCCGCGAACTGCGCGGGATTCACAAAGATGCTCGCCACAACGCGGTCACAGGTCTGCAGCGCGGTTGTTACAAGAGACAAATGCCCCTCATGCAACGCGCCCATGGTTGGCACAAAGCCGACCCGCAACCTGTCAGCCCGCCAGGCTCTGACGGTTTTCCGTAGGTCATGTCGCGTCCGAACGCAGGGAATAAGAGCAGATTTCATTACAAACGTTCCATCGGAGCTCGACGTAAAGGTTCTGTTAACCCATTCACTGGAAAGCTTTAACAATGATCCAGCCATTGTTAACCTCTCTCCGCACTCTGAT
>JBCBUY010000099.1:0-12509 GCA_039817885.1 Pseudomonadota bacterium
GGTGAATTCCGGAATCTCCTCAACCTGGAATTCGTTGGCCCATTTGCCAGTGAACCCCAGTCGTCGGTTTTCTGTGGCTGCGAGAGGCAGGCAGGCGGGCGTGCACCAGTCGAGGTGTAAATCGTCTTTGCCCTGATTGGCAATTTCGGTTTCAAAAGTCACCACACCGCTGTCTGGATTTATCTTTATCGTGTGCGTTGCCTCGATGTGCGAATTCTCAGAGTGGCAGGTGATCGTAGCGTCATGCTCGCTGTGCTGTTCGACGTTCTTGACGATAAAGAGGCTTGCCCAATCACGCCCGGCGCGATGGGCGGAAAGACCGGATAACCCTGCGAACCCCGTTCCCGTTTCATTTAGAAGAGAACTTTCAAGGTCGATATCGGTCCCGCCTGGGGCGTGCTGGCGGGTCGCCAGCTGTTTGAGGAGACCGGGATCGATATTGTTTAGCCTTCTTCCCCAATAGACAATATTCGGTCGCCCGCCGATTTGGCAATCGAGGATCAGGCTTGTGTCGTCTGCCTCCAAACAAATGTATCGATCAATCATGTTTGCCCCCAAAACCCGTTGGCCGATCTCATAATCACGACGGTCTGCACAAAATCAAAGACCTGTTGATAGGGGCTGTCAGCGCCGCGCCTAATAGACGTCTCTTAGATACCGCTTTTCACGCTTTAGTTGGCTGATATAGTCGGCCGTTTGATCGTCCGACATGCCGCCTTCCTTTGCGATGATTTCGGTGAGGGCCGCATCTACATCCTTCGCCATGCGGGTGGCGTCGCCGCAGACATAGAAGTGCCCGCCATCTTCCAGCCAAGCGAATAGGGCTTTGCTGTTCTCCCGCATGCGATCCTGGACATAAATTTTCTCCGCTTGATCTCGTGAGAAGGCAAGGTCGAGGCGCTTCAAGACACCGTTGCGCGACATCTCTCCGATTTCATCGTCATAGATAAAATCGCTCTCCCGATGCTGATCGCCGAAGAAAAGCCAGTTCTTGCCGCTTGCACCGATTTCGCGCCGTTCTTCCAGGAAAGCGCGAAATGGCGCTATTCCCGTGCCGGGACCGACCATGATCATCGGGGCGTCATTATCTGCTGGTATACGGAAGGATTTGTTCGGCGACATAAATATAGGGGTCTTCGTTCCCTCGTCGCACAGATCTGACAAGAAGGTCGACGCGACGCCGCCATAGTCCCTGCTATCGGTGGTCCATCTCACGGCTGCCACTGTGAGGTGAACTTCGCCTGCATGGGCTTTCGGGCTCGACGAAATCGAGTAGGCACGGTGCTGTAGCGGTTTTAGCCAGCTGATGACTTCTGCTGCGCTTAGCTTGAGATCTGGGTTGAGGTTTAACAGGTCCAGCGTATCGCGGCCCCACAGGAAAGCCTCCAAGGCTTCCTTGTCGCCATTGTTCAGCACGTGACTGAGTTCATCATGGCCGGCACGTTTTTCGATTTCGGCGAGTAAGCTGCGCGGCGGCGTTCTGATCTCGAGTTTATGGGTGAGCAGCTCATCAAGACCGGCATCATGATCTGGAATCTTGGTGTCGGCCTTGGCATCGAGCCTGTCTAGGAAGGCCTGAACCAGCGCGGCATTATTGGTCGGCATGACGCCAAGCGCGTCTCCCGCCGCATAGTCCATTTTACTATCGCCGAGATCGAATGAGAAATGGCGAATTTCCTTCGCGGATTTTGGTCCTGACAGGAGCCGGTTTTCGATGACGTTTGCGGGGTATGGGTTTTTCCGAGTCCAACCGGTCTTTTCTGCGATCTTGATTGGAGCGGCTGGAGCTGCGGCGCTGCCGTCTTCCACTTTAACCAGAGGGACGGCCTCGGCCATCCAGGATTCTGCTTCATCTTCATAATCGACATCACAATCGACACGGGCTGACAGGCGCGTTGCACCGAGCTGCTCCAGCCGCATGTCGAGTAATTTTCCAGCCTGGCAGAACTGGTCGTAGCTGGTGTCACCAAGGGCTAGTATGGTGAACTTCAGACCTTCGAGACGCGGAGCCGTGGTTGAGGACAATGCTTCCCAAAAGATGTCAGCATTGTCGGGCATTTCGCCTTCGCCATAGGTGGATACCGCAATGAAGACGTTCTTCATCTCGGCAAATTGCTCCATTTCTATCGCGTTGAGTTCATTGACCCGCGGGTCCAATCCGTTGGCTTTTGCCAGTGCGGCGGCATCATTGGCGACGCTTTCGGCATTACCGGTCTGGGTGCCGAACAGGATATCAACCGGTGTGGCGACGTGCTGCTGATCTCTTGGCTCAGCCAGAGCAGCTTGCGAACGCACGCCGGCAATAAACCCTGAGAGCCAGGCGCGCTGGTCACCAGAAAAAGGGGCATCCTTTGGGATGAAGGGAGCATTCATGGCCGTTACTCTGCTGCAACCCGCGCGGCCATGTCGGACAGGGCGTTTTTCGCGAAGAGCTCCTCAAAGCTCGGGATGCGCCCGAGCTGCTCACGATTTTTCTCGCTTTGGTACAGGATCCAGCCATAGGTTGCTGGACAGTCCATCGACCGGACATCGCGCTGGGCGAGGGCGCGTTTGAAGTCTTCGACGCGCTTGTTGGCGACGAGCGCCGCAAGATCTGCGTCTTCATAGTCTGCCAAGGCAGCGCGAGCATGTTTTGCAAGGTCGCTCATCAGTGAGAAATCTTCTGTCAAAACCAGGTTACGAACAGCTTTCATGTTGCGTGGATCCTGATCGGAGCCGCCGATACGCTTGCGGGCAATGGCCTGGGCCGTTTCGAGAACGGTCCACGTGTTCAGGAGACGGAACATGCTCTCTGAGTCCGTTTCGCCTTGATCCGGAACGTCGCCGCCGAGCACGGGCGCACCATCTTTCCAGGACTCTTTCAGTCTTGTGATCTGATGAGCGGATAGAGCTGTTGTCAGTTCTTCGGTAAGTTCTTTGCGGGATTTCTTCTCAAGAATGGCCTCCGCATCCTGATATTGAAGAAGCGCCCGGGGCATGACCCAGCGAATGTGCTGCATCTCTGCTTCAAAATTATCAAGAAGGGCTTTGGCGCGAGGCGAGCCTGTTGCCTCCAGATGCCATTCGAGCAGCTGGCGGACCATGGTGCGATGAATATCAGCCTGGGGATGGTCGTCGCCAAGAGTGTGGACCAGGACCGAGTCGTGACTAACAAATCCATCAAACTTTTTGTCCGGATCATATTGATAGGCAAATCCCCCTGACATGCCATTGCCAAAGCCTTTAGATACGCCGCCGATATTCAGTACTGCTCCATTGGTCATATATTCACAACAGAAATCACCGACGCCCTCGACGACGGCGACAGCTCCGGAGTTGCGGACGGCGAACCGGTCGCCGGCTTGTCCCTGGATGAATGTGCGGCCACCTGTTGCGCCAAACAAAGCGAAGTTTCCGATAAGAACATTTTCGCCGTCTTCAGACCCGCCGCCAGCGGGAGACCGGACAATGATCTCTCCGCCGCAAGCGCCCTTGCCAACACCGTCATTGCAGGAGCCGGAGTGCTCCAACAGCATTCCATCATTGCAGAATGCACCATAGCTTTGCCCGGCAGAGCCCTCTGTGTGCACACATACGGACCGGGGCCCAAGATAACGCCGTCCACGGTCGTCTTCCAGAATTGCGGGGTAGTGGGAAATGTCGTCCAACTCGTAATTCAGCATACGCTCAATATCGACTGCAAGCTGTCCGCCAACGGATTTGTTGCGGTTGTTGAGGATAATACCTTTGCCAAGTTTGGTCTGGGATTGACCTCGCTTGATCAACCGATCCTTGACGGATTTCATCAGCTTCTCATCCACCGCATAGTCGCGCTCAAGATAAGTTGGATTCTTTATCTCGATCGTGGGAACGTCAATCAGCATGCCGCGCAGATTCAATTGACCCACGGAGGAGGGGTGATCCAGCAAGTGAAGAAGATCCGCGCGCCCGCGTGCTTCTTTCAGTGACCGAAGGCCAATGGAGGCGAGGATCTCGCGGACTTCGTGGGAGAGGTTCACAAGATACTGTGCGAGGGCTCTTGGGTCGCCATCGAAAAGCTCAGCATTGGTGGTTAATCCAGCCGGGCATTTGATGTTGCAGTTCTTTGCCATGACGCATTTCAGCATCATCAGCGCTGTTGTGCCGAACTCGAAACTGTCCCCCCCCAGGAGGGCCGCTTTAACCACGTCCGAGCCCGTCTGCATTGCCCCAGAGCAGCGCAGAACGACTTTTTGGCGGATGCCGTTCAGGCAGAGCGCCTGGTGAACTTCTGCGATCCCCAGCTCGGCGGCGCGCCCTGTGTATTTGAGGGAGGTCACCGATGCTGCCCCCGTGCCACCGGTGCCGCCTGCGACATTGATCACATCGGCACCAGCTTTTGCGACGCCGACGGCAATCGTGCCGATCCCTTCGGAGCTGACCAGCTTGACGACGACGCGCACGCGAGCGGCTTTGGCGTCGTGGATGAGTTGTCCCAAATCTTCGATCGAGTAGGTATCGTGGTGTGGTGGTGGGCTGATCAGCTCAACGCCAGGTGTGCCGCCGCGTGCGGCTGCGATTGCGACGGTCACTTTGTGGGCAGGAAGCTGTCCGCCTTCGCCTGGCTTCGCTCCCTGGCCGATCTTGATCTCGATCTCTTCGAGGTTGGAGTCGGCGAGATAGCCGACCCAGACGCCAAAACGCCCTGAGGCAAACTGTTTGATGCGACTTGCCCTGATGGTGCCGTAGCGAGAAATGTTTTCGCCGCCTTCACCAGAGTTTGACAGACCGCCTGCCATATTCGTGCCATGGGCAACGGCTTCGTGAGCGGGGGCGACGAGCGCACCGTGGGACATGGCCCCAGAGGTCAGGCACGGCGTAATCTCTGATGCGGGCTGGACCTTTTCAAGCGGGACGGGATCTGGGGCTGGTCGAATCCGGCTGACATAGTCTTCGGCCCATCCCTTGGTTTCCACATGGAGCGCACCGCCCTCGATCCAGTGATTTTCCACATCGTCGCCGAAGCGCTCGACAAGGGTCTGTCGCAGGGCATCCAGACGACTGATATCTTCGGCTTTGGGGCCTGTCAGCGTGATCCGATAGGTTCCCGACTCAAGCTGCTCCACTTTCAGTCCACGGATTGTGAAATCTCGATTGCCGGCGCGGTTGAAGAGCATCATCTCGCGCTTGATGTCTTCCGGGCTCGTTAGAAAGGTGATGTCGGCAGGGAAGTGCAGGACATCACGCAGAGCGGCTGGGCGGCGATGTCGTTCCTCCGCCATCATGCGCGAAAAGGCGCGGTAGCCTTCTGTAATCTCGAAATTGTCGATCTGTTCTGGCGTTAGGCGATCAAAGCTCGTTTGTTCAAATGCCGAGCCTGTTGCTCCAAAGGCGTCTTCCATCTGGCCCAAAGTGAGCAGGCGAAAGTCCTCAACCTCTTCGCTTTCGGGGGCAAAGCGGACTTTTTCTTCGGTTAGATCGACGAAGCCGCGGACAGCGGTAACTCCATAAGAGTGCCCGGCCCCTTCGGCGCGTTCCTTAAACAGGCCGAGCATAGGAATGTCCGATTCCTGCTGAACGGCGAGTGCTCGCTCATGCCAGTCGGCGACAGATTGAGCGATGGTGGAGAACTGCACGCCGCCAACGGGTGAGCGCATATTGGGTAGATATTTTGCGAAGACGGGGTCGTTCGTATCGAGGAAATTGGGCTCGAAGAATTCACCGCCGGAATAGCTCTCAACCGTGCAGAGGCCCACTTTTCCCATTGTTTTCATAAGGGATTTTTCGGCTGCCTTTTTGAATTTTCCAAAGGCGGTAGGTGCGTCGTCTCCGAATTTCCCTTCGGCGCGCATGCGAACAGCGAGGGGATAGATCGCGCTTGCCCCAAAGCCGAGAGCACAGGCGATGTGGTGGGATGAGCTGATCTGGCCGCTTTCGACGATGAGCGAGACCTTTAAGCGGAGGCCTTCCTCGATCAATCGCTGATTTATCGCCGATACGATGATGGTCATTGGAATGGCGGCGTAACGACTGCTGACATGGCGGTCGGTGACGATGGCTATGCCGCCAGACGCCCGCGCAAATTCCACAACACGATTGGCGATGGCGTCGATGGCGTTGACCAGTGCTGTCTCGTTTCCGGCCGGGTCGCCGAACATCGGTTCGTAGAGCGCGTCGAAGGCCGCCCAAGGCGTTTCGGTTTGACCCTTTATTTTGAGAATGTCTGCGATCCGCAGAATAGGGGAGTCGACAACGATCTGCTTCGATCCGGTGAGGCCTTGATGGGGTTTTTCCCCAAGGGCGACGCGGAGGGTCATCCCATCGGCTTCCCGGATGGAATCGAGGGGTGGGTTTGTCACCTGGGCGAAACGTTGGCTGAAATATTTGGCGACGCCGCCTTCATTGTCTGACAAGGCATTGATGGCGTTGCCATAGCCCATGGCCGAGACTTTCTCGCTCCCGCTGGCCAGCATGGGGTCCATCAGGAATTTGAAGCTTTCCTGATTGTGGTTATAGGCAACGTACATCGCCGGCGTGTTGAGATCGCCATTGTATTCGGTGGTGTGGCTCAGAATGTCTCCGTCGCCTGTTTCGCCGAGATCACTGATATGCACGCGAGCTTGATCCAGGAGCGCCGGGTAGTCGGCGTGCTTGGCGAGCATTTCGAGCGCTTGTTCGGTGTTGTAGGCGCGTTGTTTCTTGTGGTCGTAGAACAACATTCCACCGGATTCGATGCGGCCGCGGCGGAGCACCGTTTCTGGCGGAAAGGCGATCTGTCCGGCTTCAGAGGTGACAGCGAGATATTCATCGGTTTCGACCGAGCGCAGCGGGCGTAGACCCAGGCGATCAAGCCGTGCTCCGATGATGCGGCCATTGCCAAAGATCAGGGCGGCGGGGCCATCGTTTTTCTCCTCATAGAGGGAGAAGTATTCGAGCATTGCTCGGACCGATGGCGACAATGTGTGGTCGTTTTCCCAAGCCGGCGGCATCATCGAGACAACCGCCGTGACGAGATCGAGATCATCCTGGTAGACCCTGGAGTTCAGCGTCTGGTCCAGGCGGCAGCTATCGGATTGGCCTTTTGGGCGTATTATCGCATTGTTTCTGGCAAGGGCGACGGCGGCTTCCGATAGCCGGTTCTTCTTGTCGGTGTTTAGCTCGCCATTATGAGCCATGAGCCGGAAGGGCTGTGCCATGGACGGGTGGGGGTCGGTATTTGTGGAGAACCGGGTGTGGAAGTACACCGTGTGAATGGCGTGGTCCGGATCATTTAGATCCTTGTAATAGGGGATGATTTCCCAGGAGTTTAGCCGCCCCTTAAGGACCTGCATATGCGCGGACAAGGACAAAGGATACAGCCCAGCCATATCAGGGTCCGGATAGGCCTTTGCCTCGATTGCGAGGAGTAGTTTGTAGATGGCTTTGTCGAACCGCAAACCGGCTTTTGGGGTCTTCGAAAATTCAAAGACCCATTGCATGATCGGGAGTTGCAACTTGATGCCGCGAGGTTCGATCGCGCTCAAATCGACGGGGACTTCGCGGCGCAGGAGGACACGCATTCCTGCCTTCTCAAGACACCATTCGATGAGCGTAATGGCTTGCGCTCGATGCGTTTCGTCTTCCGGCAGAAAGAAATTGCCTACGCCAAAGGCACCCTGTTTCAGGGGTTTTTCGACGAGCTTGGAAAAGAAGGCGACAGAGACATCGATTGAGATCCCGGCGCCATCGCCGACCCCTTCAGAGGACATGCCGCCACGATGGGGCACAGCGCAAAGAGCTTCATGGGCCTTTTTCAGAACGTCATGGGACTGCACGCTGTCTTTGCGTGTCAGGAATCCGACACCGCAGGAGCTGTGCTCCCGTTCCGGATCATACAGAAGACTGTCCTTCAAACCTTCCAATTTCGTCCCGACCTTCCTCTTCTCACCATGGCCATCCATGGCGGCTATTTACGCGCAGCTGACATATGTGACCATAATTGGCCCACCGCGGCGGCGATCTAGCGGCAAACGCTGTGACCAGCGAATGGCTCGATATCGCCATTTTGGTGTGTGCATCCCCGAAGGGCGTGCAGGTCGATGCTGACTTCCGCACAGTCTACTTATGCGAAATACGTTCAAATTCAAAGACTATTTCAGCCCTGAATGATGACGATGCCGGCAGCACAATGACAGCTGTACCAACATATCACTCGAAAAGGGTTTAAGCGAGCTTTCTGGTCGTGAAGGTTCTGCCATTGGGCAGCGCTGGATGGAGGGGTGAGTTGAGGTCAGGTTGCGCATTCGATGCGGAAAATGTGTTCGTTTTGTTGGGGCGGTTAGTTTATTTTATCAACTTTATCAATGTGTTATCTGGAAAAGTGTCCGATGTGCAAGCCAGTCACGAAATGGCCTCGCGGGCGTGTCATGGGCTGAAACTCCGACGGTCCATCACCGTGCGTGATTTATATGGTGAAGGGTTGCGAACGCTTTCGCTTCAGGCCCATCCGGCGCGCCGGTCAGCTTCCATAGGCCTAGTAGAGTTGCAAAATAGGTCGCTGCTCCGATGCTTATTTGGATCGCGAGGTAGATCACCTGGTCCATCATATGGTCGGATACGGCATGGTTTGGTGAGAGATAAATAACCGCCAAAGCCATGCAGGCTGTTGCGATCACAGCGCGTTGGCAGATGGCGATTTGCTGGATGATGCTGATGCCCACCAAGCGGCGCACCATAAACATCGAAATCAGCACGGTGATTGCTGCGGTCACGAGGCGGGCGATGAGCAAGCCGATCAGTCCGCCCCAGACCAGGCCCAGAATTTGACCAACCACGCGGACGGCCATCGACCAGAAGTTTCGGACAAAAAGGAGCCGTGTTCTGGCAAGGGACATGGCAAGCGCCCATGAGGCGGCTGCAAAAAGCCCAAAGGCGAAGGAGGGGGCTGCAAATTGTACGAACATGACGGAGGGGCCCCATTTGTCGCCCAGTAAGAGTGGCACGAATGTTTCGGCGACCAATGCAATTCCAATTGATACCGGCAGCATAACCGAGATGATAGATTGTTGGGCGAGTGCATAAGCGTTTTTCAAGCGTAGTTTGTCCGCGCTGATCTTGCTGAAGCCCGAATACAGCACCCAATTGATGGGGTGCAGCATGGCCTGCAACATCTGTTCAACAATTTGAGCGGCAACGGCGTAAAAGCCGAGTAGGGCTTTGCTGAAAAAACCCGCCAAAATGAATCGATCGGAGTGGAGGTTCAATTGATTGACCACACCGCTCAAGCCCAGCCAGATTGAGAATGACCAGAGCTTGTTGAAAGATTTGAGTGAGAAGCGCGGGCGGTGGTCTGGCAACCAGAATGTGATCGCAACCGAGGTGGCGGCGGACAAAAGCTGGCCTGCGACCAGGGCCCAGTACGATTGATAAACAAGCGCAAACCCAACGCTTCCGACAAAAGCCGCGACTTTGGCACCGATTTCGAGAAAGCTGGCCGGGGAGAAGTCGACGTCCCTTGAGTACTGTTCGAAATATGGATTTCGCAAGCTCAGGGTCAGCGGAAAGAGGGCCAATGCCAGCAAGAGCGGGACCAGGCGCGCGTCTGCATATATCTTTGCTATGGGGATCGAGAACGCACAAACCAATGCAAAGAGGATGATGCCCCTCAGGCAATTGATAGAGAAGACGGTGTTGAAGTCATCTTCGTTCGGATCCTCCATCTGAATGAGCGCCAGCGAGGTCGGGAGTTCGAGCGTTGCTGCAATCAGAACAGTTGCGCTGAAGGCGATCGCAAACAGCCCCATATCATCCGGCGACAATAGTCGCGCGACGATCAGGAGTCCGACGAGGCCCAAAGCGTTGCTCGAAATGCGAGCTATGAGCATCATGCCGGCTCCAGCAGTGAGTTTAGCTGTGAGCAACAGGCTTACCTTTCATGCGGCGCTGCCGTTACATGCTCGGCATCAAATCCGGGCCGAACATCGCTTGCAAGACGCTTTTACCGTCCAACCTGTTTGGTTGTACTGCGCCAACAAGATCGACGATTGTTGGGGCGATATCAAAAGATGAACGGATGCCGTAATCTCCGTCGGGAATATCCTTGCCGATCAGATAAAGCGCCCCGAACTGACCCGTATGCCCGCCGACACGGCGCAAGGGCGCTGGGCCGATCACGCCAAGATCTGGGTGAGAAAAGGCAAGGGGGTTACCTTTCCAGGTGACATGTAGATCCGACTGACTTTCGTTTAATGCGAAGGGATCTTGTTCGCCTGGACGGTCAATGTGGGCCACGACCGGCTCGCCGGTTTTGGGATCTCTGCAAGCTTTAAGTGTCGCCTCCAGGTTGTCCAATAGGCGATGGTAATCGTGTCGCTCGACGATCCCCTGACGTTCACGGTTCTTGAGATTCACCCGCACACGCCCGTCGAACAGACCCGGCATTCCAAACGCCTGCATTTTCGGCCAGTATTCTCGGTACTTGATCGCCGGAATCCAATCGACGTCGAACTCGTCTTCGGCGAGATTGATATCAGGCGCATCGCAGAGGCCGACCTTTGACAATAATCGCTGGGACTTGCGCCGAACTTTGCCCGCTAGTTTTCCAGGCAATTTGGCAAGATAATGTGGGATCGGATGGTTTTGGGCATTGGTAATGGCTGTGGTCCAGTCCTCGCCCTTGGCCAACTGGGCTGCGCTGGCGTCGGCCCAGTCTTTGCGAGACCGGAAATAAGGTCTGCCAAATTCAAGACGATACATCAGCTCTGGTAATAACAGCATCGATGGTATGTCCGTTTGGTTCTCCCCCATCCCGTGCATTGTGAAGACGGCGAATGTTGCATCCGGTAGGGTCTCCATCAGTGTTTCGATGCCCTCGCTGATGGCTGTGTAAATCGCTTCCAAGCCGTCCTTTGCTGCTTGTGCGCTATCGATGCTCGACAGATGGTGGTCAGGGGCCACCCCATGATAGAGTTGCTCAATGCCATCATGGCCTTCGCTGAACGCAATAAGGGCGACATCCCAATCCTGAAACCGTTCGGTTAATAACCATTTGGCGACATCAGTGCGTTGACGGGCGGCTTTTTCCACAGCGGCGGAAAACAGGCGCACACTTTCGGTGTCGGAATAGACGTTCTGATTAAGAAGCTCTGTGTCGACCGGATCACCAAACATGTCATCTACTTCGTTTCGCAATCCCTCTGGTCGTGCGTAAGGAAGGATGCCTGGATCGTGGCCACTCCAACCGACAAGGCCTTGGCAGTTTGGAGCTTTCTTCAGGTCAAAATATGTCGCATCGAGGACCACGCATTTCGCGCCAATTTGTGCAAAATAGGGGACTTCCTGGGTGAACTTCTGGCGAACGGTATAGGTTTCCGTGTCAAAAAGGAGCGGCGACCACCTGCCTGTCGTTTCCGGGCTCAGCCCAGTTGCAACATGTTCTCCGGTGAGGCCGGAGTCGCGTGCGGTGTTGCGGTCGCCGTGTTGCAATTTAAATCTAGCCGCGACATCGCGGCATTTGGCGAGACCCGGCAGCAAGCCGCGTTCGATCATTGCGTTGCTGAATTCTACATCGAACGCGTCCAGACAAATGGCGATGACACGCTGTCGGCTCACAGCACAATCCAATCCGATTTCTGTTGATTTTTTTCGTGTAAAGTGGGGTGCAATCGTTATGCCATCCTTTTTATTTGGTGCACTTTGGGCATTCAGGGCCGAAGGATCTGCTTGGCTGCGAGAAAGTCGGCCTGTGTTGATAACACGTCTTGCAACGGAACCACCGCGGCGCTATGTGTCGCCGCTCATTGGCGCGGTCCGGTAGCTCAGTTGGATAGAGTACTTGACTACGAATCAAGGGGTCGGGGGTTCGAATCCTCCCCGGACCGCCAGTGTTCTCCAAAACGGAGGCAGACCTCTGTTCGCTTGACCCGGAAAGGGTAGGCCCGTTCTCCGGATTGTTCGGACTCACCAAATTTGCTGGGTTGATCCCGGCCTCAGCATTTCGTTCCATAGGCAGACCCATTTGAGCAAAGCGAGCTATACGACGGGCAACGTCAGGATTAATTTTCGCTTTGTAGCGCGGCTTTCGGATCAGACGTCACCGTCTTCGGAGATGACCAAGTCAGGCGGCAATAACTGATCGATAAGTTCTATCTGCTCGGCGCTACTGGCCGATGCGAGAAGTGCAGATTTGAGTTCAGCAATACTGCCCCGCTGAACCGCCTGCTCATAGGCGTCTTGGTCCTCGGGCTGTATTTTGATGAAGAGCCGATCTTCAAGCTCTGAAACCATCCCTCGCTCTCTCCGGGAGGTTGAATTTCCTCCCAATTTCTCGCGATTTAATTATGTGCCTAATTGATCGGACTTGTCGAGTCTCTGTCGCTGTTGGAGGTGCTTTCAAATACGCCGCGGGTGATTGCGCGTGCGAGCGTCGATGCCGCCAGCTCACCAAGGCGGGCCAGATTAAGCGGTTCAGGTTCCGGCAGCGGCGCGTCTCCCGTCGAAAGTACAAATACGGCATCACCGTCGAACGGTGCGAAAACCGGCTTTATCGGGCTTTTCACGGGCGATAAGGCCGG
>JBCBUY010000100.1:0-12431 GCA_039817885.1 Pseudomonadota bacterium
TTACGCAAAAGGGAGAGTGCGGCTTTTGCGTTGGCGTCCGCTCCAGTCCGGCCGATCAGCGCAACCTCCGCGCCGAGCCGACGCGCGGCCAGCGCTTGATTGGCCGGACTGGAGCGGACGCCAACGCAAAAGCCGCACTCTCCCTTTTGCGTAAGGATGGCGTCGACCTCAACCATTGCTTGGAACTGCCGGGCGAGGCCACCGGCGTCGCGCTCATCGCCGTTTCGGCGGATGGCGAAAATCAGATCATTGTCGCGCCGGGGGCCAATGACAGATTACAGCCAAGCGATGTTCCAGATATCAAGACAGATGCCACTTTGTCCGTACTCGAAGTTCCCGTAGAAACCGTTCTTCGCGCCGCGCAGAACACCAGCGGCATCTTCGCAGCCAATCTCGCGCCCGCCCTACCCGTTCCTGACGAGCTGATCGCCTTGTCTGACCTCATCATTGTCAATGAAGGGGAAGCAGACACTTATGGCGACCAGCTGCACCACTGCAAAGGCATGGTAGCGGTCACTTATGGGGCACGCGGGGCCGCCTTGTTCAAAAACGGCAAAAAAATCGCTGCCGCCACGCCGCCAAGGATCACCGTCGCAGATACCACTGGTGCCGGAGATACATTCAGCGCGGCGCTTGTTGTCGCCCTTTGTAGGGGCATGAAAGAGGCTCATGCATTAGACTATGCCTGCGCCGCCGGTGCGCTGACCGCAACGAGGCCTGGCGCACAGCCATCCTTTCCGACCAGCCATGATATGACTCTATTGAGCCTTTGACGCCGATTGGCTGTCCAACGGGCAGACACTCAATCTGCTTCTGTCTCGATCTGCTGTCTCGCGATCGGAATCAGCTCCGCCATATGTTCCCGAATGCGCGCATCGGAGCGATCAACACCGCGATCATCGAAGTCTTTTCGCACTTTTCGAAAGACATCCTCGTCCCCGGGCTCCTCGAGATCCGCCATGACAACTGATTTGGCATAGGTCTCCGCCTCATCTCCCATCAGTCCAAGAAGGTCGGCCGCCCAAAGCCCTAAAAGCTTATTTCGGCGCGCCATAACCTTGAACTGCAAGGCCTCATCCATGGCGAATTTGGCTTCTTCCGCGCGCTCGCGATCGTCGAATTGGGACATATGGTGGCTCCTGCTACCCGAATACAGCGGATATAGTCATCAGAGATATGCAGAATCAATATGCAGGTTTGCCCCGGCCTACTGGATTCAGCATTTGTCGCGCGTGAGTGCCCGCTGTAGGGTCCGCGTCGCTGGTGGGCCGAGCGGGGATTCCGCCCACATTTTTACCCGGAGCATAATCCATGTCGCGCCGAAGAATGATCTATGAGGGCAAAGCCAAGATCCTCTATGAAGGCCCCGAGCCTGGCACACTGGTTCAGTACTTTAAGGACGACGCTACGGCCTTTAATGCTGAAAAACGTGCCATCCTTGATGGCAAAGGGGTCCTGAACAACCGGATTTCGGAATTCATTATGACCCGCCTCTCTTCGGTGGGCGTTCCCAACCATTTCATCAAACGCCTCAATATGCGTGAGCAACTGATCAAGAAAGTCGAGATCATCCCGCTCGAAGTCATTGTCCGCAATATTGCAGCCGGCACCATGGCCAAGCGACTGGGACTCGAAGAGGGAGACCCGCTGCCAAGAGCCATTGTCGAGTTCTGTTACAAGAATGACGAACTGGGCGATCCACTCGTCGCCGAAGAACATATCTCGGCCTTTGGGTGGGCCTCGCCGCCGGAAATGGACGATATGATCTCTCTCGCTCTGCGGACCAATGATTTCATGAGCGGACTCTTCGCGGGCGTCGGCATACGTCTCGTCGACTTCAAACTGGAGTTCGGCCGCTATTATGAAGGTGATCTTGTCAGAACCATCCTAGCCGATGAGATCAGTCCAGATAGCTGCCGGCTTTGGGACATTGAAACCAACGAAAAGCTCGACAAGGATCGGTTTCGCCGCGACCTCGGCGGCGTGACAGAAGCCTATTCTGAAGTCGCACGACGCCTTGGCATCATCCGCGATTCCGGAGACGCTGCTGAAGTCGTCGATTTAAAAGGGGCCGCGAAATGAAAGCCATTGTCCATGTTGGACTGAAACAGGGCGTCTTGGATCCCCAGGGCAAGGCCGTCGCCGATACGCTCGGCCGGATGGGCTACGCAGAGGTAAAAGCTGCCAGCATCGGCAAAGTCATCGAGTTGGACTTGGACGATAGTCTGTCCGAGAAAGATGCCGAGGCGCGCATTATGGAAATGTGCGAGAAGCTCCTGGCCAATACTGTCATCGAGTCCTACCGGATCGAGCTCACATCATAAGACGTCTCAAACGAGCAGACGGCTGACACAAAAAGCCCCGCGATCTCACGATGCGGGGCTCTCTTTGTGATTGGTAACAAGAAGATCGTTTAGAGGCCGCCTGTCAGCTCGTCTTCGACAGCTTCGGATCCAGACTGCAGACCTTTACCCGCTGCTTCAATATCCTCGCCCAGCCCATAAAACGTGTTGCATGCGGAAAGCACGGTGAGAGCGGCCAGGGCTCCAAATGCTACAATTATCTTTTTCATAAACTATTCCTTCTCGGATTTAGCTATCGTCGTCGCGGTCACGTGTGATTTCATCTTCAACACCCTTGCTGGCCGCCGTGATGTCTTCGCCGATCCCTTGCACGGTATTGCAGGCAGCGAAAATTGAGAGCGTGCTGGTCGCTAGAATGAGTTTGAACGCGGTTTTCATTGACTTGTTCCTGTCATTGTTTGAGGGCGCTATCTTTCATATTGGCCTGGGAGGCAACCCCTTATTGCCTGAACTGTCAAATTGTTTACAGCCACTTAGCCTCGTTCGTGGGCACCCGGAAGATGTCCCTAGATGACCCACGAACATGGCAAGATTCCGGCACGCCATAAAACAAAAAAAGCTCCGGACCATTCTTGGTAGAATGGGTCCGGAGCGACTGGTGTGTCCCCTGAAGAGTGAGTGCCACCCGCGTGCGTCCCACCCAGATTCAGTATTTAGTGTATGCACCCAAATACACTGTATTGTCTTGACCTGATCGGTCACTGCGCATGACAAAAGAGGCCAAATAAATCATATGATTTCAAATACTTTATGCGACTCCGTTGGATTTCTCCTTATCTGTCCCGCATAGGCTTGAAGTGAGACGCTTCAATGACAACTGGGGGAAATTCAGCAGTGTAAGCACACCGATTTATCACGCGCGCTCGAGCAAAGCAGAGCTCTTACCGCGTGCAGTGACTTGACAAATACGGCCACTAATTTGGATAAGATCGCCTTCTTTCACTCTGGCTAAGCTTGGCGACAAACGGAGCAAACGACCACAATGGCCGATAATGCAACAATCGGTGATCTGGCATCACAGCCCACCGTATCATCAGCCTATCTAAAGAGCGCCTACACCGCTTGCATAGCCCATGGCTGTCCAGCAGAGCCCTTGAACGTCCTGATTCCAGGGGCACCGCAGGTGCTTGATAATCCCACAGCGCGTTTTCCGAACCATGTCATCATCGATTGCTTGTTTGAAGCTGAAAGACAAACCGGCATCACTGGCATGGGCATACATTTCGGTCAGAACATACGCCCGTCGACCTTGATGGATATCGGCTATGCGCTGCTGTCGTGCGATAATCTTGCCGATATGATTGCCTTCAATGGCAGATATCAACGTCTGACCCAGCAAATTGCAACGGGCCATCTCGAAATCGGTCCCAAAGTGTCGAAACTCATTTGGACCCCTCTTAACAATGACGATGCTGAATATCAGCGCCCGACCACTGAAGGGACCTTAGCTGGGTATGCATTTTTTGGTCGATGGGTAACCTGGGATCCAGATCTCCAAATCGAAGAAATGCACATGTGCCATAAGCAGCCGAAAGATATGTCAGTCTACGAACAGGCATTTCCCCATAAGGTGGTCTTCGAAGCTGAGCGGAATATGGTCGTGGCACCGACGGAACTCTTTCGCAAACCCCTGCCGCAAGCCAATCCCGAATTGGTCAAGATACTGGCAGAAAGGCTGGACCGATCTTTGGAAGCCCTCGGTCAACCGCAGACCATGGAAGCGCAGACCTTTGTATGTATTCAGTCGATCCTGCGCGACGGAACGCCGACAATCATCCGCGTCGCAGAAACACTCGGGACGACCGAGCGCACGCTTCGTCGACGGTTGAACGAAGAGAACACGAATTTTCGAGACATTCTCGAGCGGGCCCGTAAGGATATCTGCGATCTCTATCTCAGCGAAGGAAAGCGTTCGGTGGCCGACCTTGCTCTGCTGCTCGGATATAGCGAACACAGCGCCTTCACTCGAGCTTTCAAGAACTGGTATGGCGTCCCGCCAACACGATATCCGAACACTGATTAATAATTATAGGGCAAAGCTCGACGCCAAAGCGGGCTGAAGCCGCAAGGCATACCGTGCCGGTCCATATGACACTTGCGGCGGGCTGTGCGCATCTTCGACCCGTCGCACGACCCAATCGCGGGCCACCATCTCCTTAAGCGCCAAGGATAATGCTCGATCGGTAACCGGGCGCAACAAATCTCTCAGGTCACGATATCGGCGAGGGCGATCAAAGAGACGAAGCACGGGCAAAGACCATTGCTTGCGAAGAATCTTCCACTCGCCTTCTGACGTTACATTGCCCACACGGCTCGCCCAATTTGCGCAGGCCATCCCTCTACGGGTCAGAACAAATTCCGGACGCAGGGGATGACCATGCCCCGGATTGCGCACAAGCAATTCCAACTCAAGCAAATGTTGAAACGTCGCCGTCACACTTGAGCGGCCAGCCCCAATCTCGGCGGCTATGGGCGCAATCCTCCCGCCCCGCCGTCCATCAAGTGCAGCCAATACCTGAATGCTCCAGGCTTTCGAACAGAGCTTGACAAATTGCGCATTGTCCATTTTTTATATTTACTATTGTTTTAGATCACACGCAAGGGGACGCTCAATGCCAACAATTACAACAAACGGAGAGATCACCATCGCTCTGAATGTGAAAGACCGGGCCGCCTCCGCCGCCTGGTTCAAAACCCATTTTGGTTTTGAAAAAGTCTTCTCTATGGACGACCAGGGCTGGACCGAAATTTCCACCGACACGCCAGGCGTCACTCTGGGTCTTGGGGAAGGCATGGAGGTTCAGACAGGCAATTGCGTACCCGTATTCGGGGTCACCGACATCGCGGCTGCACGCGCAAGTCTCGAGGCGGCTAAGACCAAGTTCGACGGAGACACAATCCATATCGACGGCATGGTCAAACTGGCAACCTTTTACGATCCCGACGGCAACGCCTTTATGCTTGCAGAAAGCGAAACGAATTAGGCAGTTACACTCTCCCTATTCATCCGACTCGCTGTTAAACGAAGGCCATGAAAACAGCCATTATCGTGTTTCCCGGGTCTAATTGCGACCGCGACGCACAAGTCGCGTTGCGTCAGACCACAGGGACGGAGCCCGCCATGGTCTGGCATAAGGATGGGGACATCCCGAACGGGACAGATATCGTCATGATCCCCGGCGGGTTTTCCTATGGCGATTACCTTCGGTGCGGCGCGATGGCGGCGAACTCTGCCGTCATCCGTCAAATGCACGATCACGCCGAGCGCGGCGGCTACATTCTCGGCATCTGCAATGGATTTCAGATCCTGACCGAAACCGGCCTCCTCCCCGGCGCGCTTCTCCGCAACGCCTCACTCGATTTCGTCTGTAAACCTCAAGCTCTGACCGTCGAAAGCGCCAACACAGCCTTCACCAGTGCCTATGCAGACACATCTCAAATCACCATTCCCATCGCCCACCACGATGGAAACTACATCGCAGACGATGAAACCCTGAGCAGACTCGAGGGCGAAGGCCACGTTGCCTTCCGCTATGATGGCAATCCCAATGGTTCAGCGCACGACATCGCCGGCATACTCTCGGAAAATGGCCGGATCCTCGGCATGATGCCCCACCCCGAACGCGCCATTGGTGGCCATGAGGGCGGCGATGACGGGTTGAAACTGTTTGAGAGTTTGATGGCGGCGGCTTAGGGATTGTCCATGTCTCATTCAGACCTCATCGCCTCCCTGCCGAAAGCAGAACTTCACCTTCATATCGAGGGATCTTTCGAACCAGAGCAAATGCTCGCCATCGCCGAACGCAATGAAATAAAGCTGCCCTGGCAAACGCTGGAAGAGGCAAAAGCAGCCTATAATTTCGACAATCTCCAGGAATTCCTCGACCTCTATTATAAAGGCATGAACGTCCTCCGCACCGAGGACGATTTCTATGACCTGACCTACGCCTATTTGGATCGGGTCGAGGCCGACAATGTCCGCCATGTCGAAATCTTCTTCGACCCCCAGGCCCATACAAGCCGGGGCGTCCCGTTCGGAGCCGTTACCGATGGAATACTCGCCGCGCTAAAAGACGGCGAGGCCGATTTCGGCATCACGTCCAAACTCATTATGAGCTTCCTCCGCCACCTGTCCGAGGAAGACGGATTTGCCCTCCTTGAAGAAAGCGCTCCCTGGCATCAGCACTTCGTGGGCGTTGGTTTGGACTCCTCTGAAGTCGGCCACCCGCCATCGAAATTCGCCCGCCTCTTCAAACAATGCGACGAGATGGGCTTTCAGCTCTGCCTGCACGCCGGCGAAGAGGGGCCGCCGGAATATATCCACGAAGCCCTGTTCGACATCCGCGCCGACCGCATCGATCATGGCAATCGGGCGATGGAGGACCCAGCCTTGATCAGGGCGCTCAAAGAGCGGCAGACGCCGATCACATCTTGCCCGCTATCGAATCTCGCCCTCTGCGTTATCGATGATGTGAGACAGAGCCCCGTCAAAGCGATGCTGGACGCTGAGCTTCTGGTCACCGTCAATTCCGATGATCCAGCCTATTTCGGTGGGTATGTGAATCAGAATTTTGAAGCGGTCGCAAAGAGCCTGGCCCTTTCCGATGCGGATCTCATTCGGTTGGCCAAGAACAGTTTTGAAGGCAGCTTTCTCACCCCATCAGAGAAGCGCGCCCATATCGACGCCATTGACGCGATTACAGCCCCCTAACGAGCGTCCATGCGCTCCCACAAAACAGATCGATGTCGTCGGACGACCATGACTTATCTCGAACAATCCTCCGCCGCTGGCCGCCATGTTTTCCCGGATCTTGCCCGCGCCATCGCTTTGATCGGCATCGCTGTCGTCAATGTCGGCGTGTTCGCCTATCCTTTTATGACTGGCTATTCCGACGGAGCGTTAAGCACGCGGTCCGACCACAGTGCTGTCTTCATGGTGACGGCGCTTGCGATGATGAAGTCCTACACGCTGTTTTCCTTCATGTTTGGTGTTGGCTTCGCCTATCAAATGCGAGCTGCCGAACGCCGCGGTGCAGCCTTTGGAAACCTATACTGGCGACGTATTGCAGGGCTCTTTATCCTCGGCACCATCCATGGAACCTTCTTCTTTCCCGGAGATATTTTGGCGATCTACGCCATGCTCGGAGCCATCCTGTTTCTGTTTCGCAACGCTAAGACCCAGACCCTCATCCGTGCCGCGATCTCCCTTTATCTGCTTCAACTCCTCGTCATTGGTGGACTGGCCAGCCTCATGGCGCTCGGATCGGCATTTGAGCCGGACGGAATGGCGAGCGATCTCCAAAGGATGAACGAGGATGCTGCCAGGACCTTCGCGATTTACCGAAACGGATCCTTTCTAGACGTATCAAGCTTGCGCTTTGCGGAGTGGATCCAGATGCTGACCTTCGGGAACATGATGCAAGGGATCGGCGCACTCTCCTTCTTTCTGTTTGGCTTCGCTGCCGTGCAGTTAAACACAATCGCCCAACCCAACGCCCGGATCTGGCGTCAGTGCCGCCAAGTCTACTTGCCGATTGGACTGCTGGGCAGTCTCTGGAGCGCCCATATCATGTTGCAAGGCACATCCTTTATGGATCCCCGGACGATGTTGGGATTGTTCCTCATCATGCTGTTCAGCCCCTTCTCAACAGCTGGGTATCTCGGTCTCATCGCGAAATGGGCGCAAAGCCCCAAACGGGGACTAAAGCTCTTTCTCGCCAGGGGCGGCACGGCCTCCTTGAGCGCTTATCTTCTGCAGAGCTTGATGATGTCCTTCATCTTCTGCGGATACGGCCTGGGGCTCTATGGAAGTCTCGGAGCCGCCGCCTGCATAGCCATTGGCCTTGGTATCGGCGCAAGCTCAATCATTTTCACAAGCCTATGGCGGAGCACATTTGGCCGCGGACCTATGGAGATTCTGCTGCGTCGTTGGACCTATTGGGGACGTCCACACCCCCCTCAATCCGCCACCAGTCGGTGACCATAAACCTCAGCGGCCAGCGCATTAAAATGCGTCCAAAACGATGGCGGCTCCCGCCCCTCGGCCACCGCGAGCCAAATGTCGAGATGCGCATGCCAACCGGAAGACACCCCGGTCAGTATATCCTCAGAGACAAGATCGGTGTGCGTAAGCGTCAGGCGAACTTTGTCGCCCACAGTTGCTAGCTCAAACGTCACTTCGGACCGCGAACCATCATGCTCTATCCATAGGAGAACGAGGCTGTTCGGCGCATCGATCGCTTTAATCACGCCATCATAAGACGTCTCGTCATCATCATCGGCATACCGCGCGGGGGGTAAATCATCGAGATGGCACAGATCTGAATTCTTGAACGCCATGCGCGCCGCCCCGCCTTCGCGCAAATCCCAATCTCCGGCGCAAAGCCACATCGCCCGCTTCTCCGACTCGGTCAGAAAGGCCCAAACCCGCTCAATGGGCCCCGGAAACATCCGGACAATGCGGACCGTCTTTTCGTCTAGGCGTTCGCATTTATCAGCCACCACGCTCTCCTTCTTGCTTATCAGCCTCATCGGCCATGAGCGCTGTTTCCAGCGCATCGAGCCGTTTCGTCCACATGGCCCGTGTCCGCTCGATCCACTCTGCAGCTGGCGCGAGGCCAGCAGGATTGAAGGAAAGATAGTACGTGCGCCCCTCCTTCCGCCGGATCAATAACCCGGCCCCTTCCAGCACTTTGATATGCTTCGACACCGCGTTCAGTGACATCTGATGCGGTTCAGCAATATCGCTGACACGCTGTTCCCCCATGCTGAGCTGGGCGATGATTTGCCGCCGCGTTGAGTCGGCAAGCGCGCTCAGCGTGTGATCTATCGAGGGCATTCGAACGGTCTCACCAAATATTCAACTATATGGTTGAATATAGACAAAACAGCTTAATGTCAACGCCACCGGTCTGACATGCAGACTGTCCGAGCCTCTCCATCGACAGCGCCGCTACGACGTCCTCTCTGCACACCTTGGTTCATCTCAACCACCATCGGCTGAGCGGTCACGAAGCTTTCCAGCTTAAACTTTATTTTTCAAAGTACTCTATAGACTCCTGTATTGAACTTTGATAAACAAAGTACTCTTTCAACAGAAAGGCTGTACCATGTCACTTCGAAAACTCCTCTTCGCCACCGCCCTCGCTTTGGGCGTCTCCGCCGTCGCCACCGCAGAGCCGGTCTCTTTCACGTTAGAAGGCGTCGAAGACCGCGGCGGCACGCTCTATATCAGTGTCCAAACTGAGGAGCAGTATCAGCAGCAGGCCGGCGTTGCTGGGGACATCATTCGGGGACCCACTGCCGGCACAATGGAATTCGACTTCGATTTGCCCCTTGGCGATTATGCCGTGTCCGTCTGGCACGATCACAATGGCAATGACGAATTCGACTTTGACGAAAACGGCATGCCAGCGGACGGCTGGACTGCATCCAATGCGGCAAACCTAAGGGGCGCACCAACCTTCCAAGACGTGAAGTTTACCGTCGGCACGGGAGGTGTCGAACTGAAAGAGCGGATGATCTATCCAACGTCTTGATAGTTTGAGCATTTGCCGGCAGCTGACCCGAGGATTAGCGTCCGGCGATTGCTGAAAGTCGCAATCTGCCAGTCCGAACTGGCGCTTTTGGCCTTTCGGCGCTAAAGCGCTGCCATGACCGATACCGCAGCGATTCTCGCCCATCTGCGCACTGAACAGAGCAACGAAGACGGCCACAGTCACGGCATCAATGCCGAGGAATGGGATCGTCTTATAACCCGCTTGGGCCGCAAGCCGAACCTTGTGGAACTCGGCATCTATTCGGTGATGTGGTCCGAGCACTGTTCCTACAAATCCTCGCGGCGGCATCTTTCCAAGTTCCCGACCAAGAATGCGCATGTCATTCAGGGACCCGGCGAGAATGCCGGCGTCATCGATATCGGCGATGGGCAAGCCGCGATCTTCAAAATGGAGAGCCACAATCACCCCTCGTACATCGAACCCTATCAAGGCGCGGCGACGGGCGTTGGTGGCATCTTGCGCGATGTCTTTACGATGGGCGCGCGCCCCATCGCGCTCGTGAATGCGCTGCGGTTTGGTGAACCGGATCACCCGAAAACGCGCGAGCTCGTCGCCGGTGTCGTGGCCGGGATTGGCGGCTATGGCAATTGCGTCGGCGTGCCGACCGTTGCGGGCGAGACCCAGTTCGACAAAGGATACAACGGCAACATTCTGGTGAATGCCATGGCAGTGGGCCTCGCGGACCAGGACAAGATTTTCTATGCCCGCGGCGCGACACCCGGAAACCCGATCTTCTATGTCGGCTCCAAGACCGGCCGCGACGGCATTCACGGCGCGACCATGGCGTCGGCCGAGTTCTCAGAGGGCGATGAGGAAAAGCGTCCCACAGTGCAGGTCGGCGATCCCTTCACCGAAAAGCTGCTGATTGAAGCCTGTCTCGAACTGATGGCCACCGACGCCATCCAGGCGATCCAGGATATGGGCGCAGCGGGCCTCACCTCCTCATCCGTCGAAATGGCGGATAGTGGCGGCGAGAATGGCGAAGGTATCGGCGTCATGATGGACCTCGACAAGGTGCCCCAGCGCGAAGAGGGTATGTCCGCATACGAGATCATGCTCTCGGAGAGCCAGGAGCGTATGCTGATGGTGCTCTATCCGGACAAGATCGACGTCGCAAAGGCGATCTTCGACAAATATGATCTCAATGCGGAAGTTATCGGTGAGACGACCGATACCGGACACTTGGTGCTCACACAATTCGGTGAAACCGTCTGCGATATTCCGGTTGCTCCCTTGGCGGACGATGCACCGAATTATGATCGGCCGTGGGTCGAACCAAAGCCCCGTAAGCCGCTGGACCCTTCAAGCATTCCGGAGCCGGAGGATTATGGAGACGTCCTCCTTAAGCTGATGTCGTCTCCGGACATGGCGTCGAAACGATGGATCTGGGAGCAGTATGACCGCCATGTTATGGGCGACACGATCGATAGCTCTCAAAGCATGGGCAACGCCGCCATCGTCCGTATCCACGGCACAAACAAAGCCCTCGCCATCACCTCCGACTGCAACCCGCACTATGTTGCCGCCGATCCCTATGAGGGCGGTAAGGCGGCGGTGGCCGAAGCCTATCGCAACCTGTCCGCTGTCGGCGCGAAGCCCATCGCGATCACGGACAATCTGAACTTCGGGAACCCGGAGCGCCCGGAAGTGATGGGCCAATTTGTTCGCGCGGTAGAGGGCATGGCCGAGGCGTGTAAAGCGCTCGATTTCCCGGTCGTCTCGGGCAATGTGTCGCTCTATAACGAGACCGACGGGGTGGGCATACCGCCAACCCCGGTTGTGGGCGGTGTCGGCCTGATCGAGGACCTCTCGAAGATCCGCACCCTGAAAGGCGCGCAGCCGGGGGATGTGCTTGTTCTGATTGGCGAGACGAAGGGACATTTGGGAGCGTCGCTCTATGCGCGCGAGATTTTGGGCTTGGAAGGGGAAGCCCTCGGCCCGCCGCCGCCGGTGGATCTAGATATCGAAAAGCGCAACGCGGATTTCGTCCGTTCCCTGATTGAGCAAGGTCTTGTGAATGCCGTGCATGATGTCAGCGATGGGGGGATTGCCTGCGCGGCAGCGGAGATGGCGCTGGCGAGTGGAATCTCAACCTGGTTAAATCTAGGCTCGAACGACGAATTGTCGGCGCAAGCACTATTTGGCGAGACGCAAGCTCGCTACCTAGTAAGCATTAATCAAGGAAAGAGAATCAACGACGAGTTCACGGAGATATTCGCCGAAGGCGAAGGAGTAAACTGGAAAATCTTAGGCGGTGCCGGAAACTTTCGTTCATTCCTCACCCAGCCGCATTTCGTAATGACCGACGAGAGCGCAAACGGCCATGACCACTTTGCTCGTTTCGAACTCCCTCTCTCCACCCTCCGCGAGGCCCATGAGGGCTGGTTGCCGACCTATATGAGTAAGGTTGACTAGGGCTCCATCTCATCTCCAATTCTAATCTCCGCCGATACCAATATCTCCTCTTCTTGACTTGTGGTCCCGGGTCTCCGCGCCAGCGCGTCGCCCG
>JBCBUY010000101.1:0-12187 GCA_039817885.1 Pseudomonadota bacterium
GGAGGATGCCCCATCCGTCCGCCGCGTCTTCGATCTCGCACGCCAGACCGTCAGAGGATATGAAGGATATGCCCGAAAGATCGGCCGCAAATACCGAAACCGACCCTGTCTCCTGGAAAGCGTGCTCGATGGTCTGTTCTTGATCGCCGGTGCCGATGGCGTCGTGACCGCGGACGAGATGGACTATCTTGAGACCGTATCGCAGGCATTTGGCTTCTCAGAGGCAGACTTTCGTCGAATTCGGGCCATCCATTTGGGGCCGGAACCCGGCGACCCATATGCCATTCTGGGCGTTCCCCATGACGCAGATTTCGACACGATTCGCGTCGCCTATCGGCGCTTGATGGCCGATAATCACCCTGATCGTATCGTCACCAATGGAGCTCCTCGAGAATTCGAGGCAGCCGCGCACGATAAAGCAGCAGCGATCACCTCAGCTTATGCAAAAATTCGCGTGGAACGAGGATTGCTTGTGAGACCTGATTGACGGATGGGGCCGAACCCCCCACATTATGAGTCTGAGAGGATGATTTATGACCGCCAATGGAACCGCAGGACCCGCGCCAATCCTATTTGCTAATCTGATAGCATTCTTGCAGCGTGGCTGGAGATTGATGGGTCGCCTGATGCTTGGAGGCTTGTTCATCATTGGTGCAGGGATTGTGGCACTCGCAACCGCTGTGCTTGGACTGCTGATCGCATTTGCGGCGATCATATTGCGGTTCACCCGCGCAGGCGAAGCAACCTTTCGCCGGCGCAGAAGATCTCAGTCGACCGGCGAGACCGGTTTCACACTGGAAGCACGCCGCACAGCCCGTGGCTGGACGGTCGAGTAAATAAGCTAATCTTTTCAAGGGGCTGGTCGTGCTGCGTAAGCGTCGCGGTACAAAAACCATTGCTCCAGAACAATTGACCGTAAAACATCGATTTGCCTGACATAAAATCCTGCTAAGTCGTGACCTATGGGACTTCGGGATTTCCTCCTTCTGTTCGCCGTCTGCTTCGTTTGGGGGCTCAATGTCGTCATCACGCGGTGGGTCGTATTCGACGCTGCAGTTCCGCCCATCTTCTTTGCGGCGATCCGGTTTTTGTTGGTTGGATTGTTCCTGATCCCGTTTCTGCGGCCCATTCCAAAAGACATTCGAACGCTATTTTTGGTCTCGCTCTTCATCGGGTCGGGACATTTTGCGCTCCTTTTTGTCGGCCTAGCGAATGCCGAGGCGAGTGCTGCGGCCATTGTCGGTCAACTTGGGGTTCCATTTTCGACCCTGATGAGCATGGTGTTTTTGGGTGAAAAGGTCGGATGGCGACGCGCGGCGGGCATTGGTCTCGCTTTTGCGGGAGTGATGATCATCGCCGTCGATCCCGATAGCTTTCATGTATCAATCGGTCTGCTCTATATCGCAGCGTCCGCCTTTATTGGATCGATTGGCGGTATTCTCATGAAGCGTATGCAACCCATCCCGGCGCTGCAGCTCCAGGCATGGATTGGCATGTTCTCATTCGCACCACTATTTGGCCTGTCGATGTTTGTCGAAACCGACCAGTGGCAAGCCTATTCCGGCGGTGGGCCCCTTGTGATCCTGGCGACCCTATTTGCCGTGATCGGGGTGTCGATCTTCGGTCATGGCGGATTTTATGTCCTGATCAAGAAATACGACATTTCGCTTCTCTCTCCATTGACGTTGATGACGCCGATCTGGGGGGTCGTACTCAGTATTCTTCTCCTTTCCGAGCCACTGACGTTGCAACTTGTTTTCGGGGCGATCGTGTCTTTGGGCGGTGTCTTTGTCATTGCCGTTCGCGCCAATCGGAAAATGCCGGAGGCAGCGCTCGGCAAGAAGCTCGGGAGCGGCGCATCATGAAACTCCAGCGTGTTGAAAGCCCCAATTGGAATGAGCGCAGGACCCCAATAGATATGCTCATGCTGCACTATACGGGCATGGAAACGGGTGAGGCGGCATTGGAGCGCCTATGCGATCCAGAAGCGTCCGTATCGGCTCACTACATGGTCTGGGACGATGGTCGCATCACGCAACTTGTGGAGGAAGAGAACCGGGCCTGGCACGCGGGGGTTGGCTCCTGGCAGGGGGATACGGATCTGAATTCCCACGCCATCGGCATCGAGATCGTCAATGGCGGGCACAATGTGCCCCTGTCAGATGGCACATTGCCCCCATATCCCGATGCTCAAATCGCCGCTTTGATTGCGCTCTCCAAAGACATAGTCGGCCGCCACGCCATTCATCAAACTCGCATCATCGGCCACTCCGATGCCGCCCCCGGTCGGAAAATCGACCCGGGAGAGCATTTTCCATGGGAGCGATTGTCAGGAGCGGGGCTCGGCCTATGGCCCAAGCACCCAAGCGGAGATGAACTTATGGGGGCCGGCCTTGGCTCGCGGGATCAGGGCAAGCCCGTCATACGCCTTCAAGAATCACTCTTGCGCATCGGCTATGGCCTCGAACTGACGGAACACTACGATAAAAGGACAGAAATGGTGGTTGAAGCGTTTCAACGAAGATGGCTATCAGAACGTGTGACCGGGCAGGCGGGATGGAAGACCATCGCGTTAATCGAAGCCGTTGCAGCGCTGAGTGACTGCAAAAAGATGAGAAATTGAGACATTTTCTCTGGTGAGCTGTCGCTACTCATAATATTCGATGGGTCGATAAGTGGGAACTCGAGAACGTATTGAATCTGTAATATTTATGGGCATTTCTTGCAACCTGATCCGCAAGTCTTGTGCGGTTGGCTGTGGTCCTAATACACAGATTTCGATGCAAGTTCATAAGCGATGGTGGATGGCCTGATGGAACTTGGCGGATACGAGCTCTTTGCCCTGATTGGATTTTTGTTCGCCGCCTATTCGGTCGTCGCCAATGACTCCATTCAGACCCTCGGAACATTCCTCGCATCGAACGCGAAACGTCCCTGGTGGGTGCTTTGGGTGTATGCATCGGGCATCATGGTCGCGGCGCTCGCCCATGCCTATTTTTTTCAAGACGGGGATATTGCCGACGGGAAACTGAATTTCCTGCCCTATCCAGACGGCGGCATTCAATGGTGGCACGCCCTGCCGCCCCTCGCGCTGTTGTTCATGACCCGGTTTTCGATCCCGGTGTCCACAACCTTCCTTGTGCTCACGATCTTTGCACTGACAGGCGGCAGCGCCACCGAAGGCGTGATGCAAAGCATGCTGATCAAGTCAGCGCTCGGGTACCTCGTCGCCTTTGGCGCGGCGGTTGTCATCTATGTCGCCATTTCTCGCGCATTTGAGCGCTGGGTCGCAGATACGAGAGATCATGAGCCAGCGATTTACTGGGTCGGATTTCAGTGGGCGACAACCGCATTTCTCTGGTGGACGTGGCTGAAACAGGACTTCGCGAACATCTTCGTATTCCTCCCGCGCACACAGGAAGCTGTTGGAGAAACAGCCCTTTTTGATCCAGTTACGATTATTGGCGGAGCCATCGTCCTTGTCGCCATGCAAGGGTATATCTTCGCGACCCGCGGGGGCCAGATCCAGAAGATCGTTTTGTCCAAGACCAATACGACGGACATCCGCGCTGCCACATTGATCGACCTCATCTACGCGATCATCCTCTACATCTTCAAAGAGCAGAGCAATATCCCGATGAGCACGACCTGGGTCTTCCTGGGTGTGATTGCCGGGCGTGAGCTAGCGATCGCCTACATGGCGAGCCTACGCGCGCGGAGCGAAGCGCTGATCGATGTGGCCTGGGATGCCGGCCGTGCGTTCATCGGACTTGTGGTTAGTGTTGTTCTGGCGGTCGGCATGCCGTGGCTTGCGACACAGTTCTAGCGGAACCGCTTCGAAACAGCTATATAGCGCGCTTGGCCAGACGGTCGGGCAGTCGCTGGCGTGCTTTTAGCACGCTGGAGGAAAGTCCGGGCTCCATGGAAGCAAGGTGGCGGATAACGTCCGCCCGGCGTAAGCCGAGGGAAAGTGCCACAGAGAGCAGACCGCCCGCGTCTGACGCGGGTAAGGGTGAAAGGGTGCGGTAAGAGCGCACCGCGCGAACCGAGAGGCAAGCGGCAAGGTAAACCCCACCTGGAGCAAGACCGAATAGGGGGCGCGCATGGGCCGTTTTCAGCCCGCGCCCTGGGTGTGTCGCGTGAGGCGACGGGCAACCGTCGTCCCAGAGGAATGGCTGCCGAACCCGAAAGGGGGAACAGAACCCGGCTTACAGACCGTCTGGCCTATTCATTCGCTGCTTCGAAGCCGTCGACAGCAAAGCGTGTCCTCAAAAGTTGAGAATCGCCATAATGAACCGGCATAGTATTCTCTGGACGGGCGGCAGTGAGAAAATCGGCCGACGGGGGCAGCCCGTAAGTGTAACTCGAAACATTCACGCCCGGAAAATTCGTTCCAGCCGGGAACGTCAGCTCCAGCGAAATCGTTCTGCAGGATCGACCGAAGCATCCGACACTTTGAAGCACGGTGTCTGTTAAGTCGATATCCTCGCCATTCACCCTGGCTTCAACGGGATTGATCTCAGACGGCCAGCTGATCCTCGTATCGTTGGCATCTGGGGCGTCAATCTGAACGGCAATCCTTCGAACATTCGGAGTGGACACATCGCTTTCAAGAGTGATGTGCAGCGCATGGTCTAATCTCGGGGCTGGGGCAATGAATGTCTCCCGCGCCCCCCCTCGACGCGCATGGCGTTCGAAGTCCGCAATCTGTGCCATTGTATCCGGAAGCGGCTCGTTTGCGGGGAGCGACCACACCGGCGCGCCATTGCTGACCTCATCCTGGATATGGAGAATGTTGAAGCCTCGGGGAGCGTCGGGCGTATAGCCTGGCACGAGCATGCTGCCAGTGAAGAAGAGCGCCACCAACACGCCCGGTACGGCCAATACAACGCGTTGATCTCTTGTCTCGGTCACCCCATCCTCTGGCCAAATGACGGGCACCAGAGTGACAAACGCCGCCCCGAGGACAAATGCGAACGGCGCTGACGCCTCGATCAGCAATCCCGTTTCTCCCACAGCTGTTGTGGGGAAAGTGATGGTGACAAACACAACAAAACCGATGCCTGCAACGATCTCTGCAGACTTCTGACGGTCCATGAGAAAGAGGAGAGATGCCCCGGCAAACAGAAGGGAGGTAAAGGCGAAACTGCTGGCAGATCCGGCAACGACGAGGAAGGCGAGCCCGCCAAAGGCACTGAACCAGAACCAGCCGCTCGCATATAGAGCCGCTTTAGGAACGCCTCTCGCAATAAGAACGTACGGTATCACGCAGCCGAACACCATGGCGGCACCGTGCAGTCCACGTAACCCTATGGGATAGGCCGAGCCGAAGAGCTGCTCAGCGCGAATAGCACCGACCAACATCGTCGACGCGATGGCCAGAACAAGCCCCAGGATCAAAGCGAGTAAGGGCGCTGCAGTCGCCCGGATCGCATTCGGTCTCGAGTGACGAAGGACCAACAGTGCCAACGGCGCGAGCACACCGAGCGCAAGAAAGACACGCCCCAACCAAACCGGGATGACAAGAAGGATCCGGCCGACAATATCGGCATAGAGCAACTGCTCTTCCGGTTCATCGGCAATATCTCCGCCGTTTAGAAACGCCTCAGTGATCGACAGCGCATTTGCCCCGAGATTGAACAGGGCGCGTTTGTCCATGTTTTCGAGATTGTCGCCTGGCGTATGGTAGAACGAAACACCGCCTGCATAAGCGAGGTTTGCCGCATCAATCGGAAGTGTCAGAAACTCCGTCATGTCCGTATCATTGGGCAGCAGTTCATAAATGTCTGCGTTTAGAGAGTTTGACACGGGCAAACGTGTTTCGCTGATCAGCGCGGCGATATCCCGTCCATTCGGACGACTTGTCTGGATGACCGATGCCAAACCACGCACGCCCCGTGCTTCCATATTAACGACGGCACCGATCTGCTGCGCCAGCGGGTCTTCATGTGCGAACATATGAGCGCCCATAAGTCCGGTTTCCTCGCCATCCGTGATGAGCACGAATAGCGGGCGTGGAAACGCGCGGTCTTTCAGGACCGCTGCAATTTCAAGGCTCGACGCATAGCCGGCACCGTCGTCGGACGCGCCGGGTCCTGCCGGCACACTATCATAATGCGAGGCGATCATCACGGCATTCGGCCCCGGCTCTGTTACCCAGAACCCGATATTCTGTAGCCGCATACACCGGGCCTGCCGGCTGAATGAGCGGCAATGAAATTTGTCCTTTAGGAAGGGGTCGAAACCAAGTGCTTCGATCTCAGTGATCAGGCGATCGCGGACCGCGTCATTGGCATCCGTATCAACTGGGTGAGGGGTTTCGTCGCCAAGAATGCGTTCAAGACGTTCGAAAGCGCGATCGGTCTGGAAGGGGTGAGCCGTGTCAACGGCGGGAGGTTGGGCGAGGACACTGCGAAACACGTAAGCGATGATCAGAAGCAATATAAGCCCGACCAGTTTGACAGCTGGCGTATCCATCATCCCTAAGCCCCTCCTTTTCGCAGAGCCAATGTGCTGGTGCCGGTGCAGACGTCAATTCAGGCTGCGGCCAAAACCTCGACCAGCGCGTCCACCTCGGCATCTGTCGTCGACCAGGCGCAGACAAAACGGTAGCAGTCCCCCGGCCAAGGATAGAATTTGGCTCCGGAAGATTGCAACTGCGCTGCCAACGCTTCGGGGAGTTTGGCAAACACCTCATTACCATCCATCGCATATTTAAGATCAACACCCGGCAGCGTGCATAGCGCATCAGCCAGCCGTCTGGCTTGGGTGTTGGCCTGTTCTGAAAGCGCCAGCCAAAGCCCGTCCGTCAGCAGAGCGTCTGCCTGTGCCGCGAGATAGCGCATCTTTGGCGGCATGTGACCGGAGCGTTTTGCCCGCGCCTGAAGCTCGGCAAACTTCGCCCGCATCTCTCCAAAGAGAAGGATGATCTCGCACCCCATGGCACCCGTCTTTGTCAGGCCCAAAGTCAGAATATCGACGCCCGCCTTCCAGCTCATCTCCGCAGGTGACGCCCCGGTGGAGATGAGGGCATTGCCAAGGCGGGCACCATCAAGGTGGACGCTCAAATCGGCGCTTCGCGCAAGCGCAGCATAATGAGCAATCTGCTCAGCCGGATAAGCGGCACCGCTTTCCGTCAAATTCGTAAGAGACAGAGCATGGGCCGGTGTTTCGTGAACAAACTCTCGCTGAATGCCGCTCAGCGCGTCCCGCAAGGCTGCCTCATCTATTTGCGCGGCATCTCCCGGCAGGAGTGCAAGCTTGCCGCCGCCTGTAAAGAACTCCGGCGCGCCGCGCTCGTCCCGCTCGATATGCGCTTCTTCGTGACAGAGGATCGACCCCGTCGGTGGACAAATGAGCGAGAGGGCGAGCGCATTCGACGCCGTGCCACTCGCGCAGATCCAGAAATCGAAATCATCTGTCTCAAGCGTGTCTTTGAGTAAGGAACGAACCTGCGCGCTAACACCGTCGTTTCCGTAAGACCCTTCCATGCCCGAATTGGCCCGAGCGAGCGCGTCAATGACCGAAGGGTGCGCTGGAGCTGAGGTATCTGAAGAAAAGTCCATCAGGTGTGTTTGACGTCAGGGGTTTGCCACATCAGATGCTGTCCACCATCGGCGGCAATCATCTGGCCGGTAACCGCCGTCGCATCGATCAGGTATCGCATCGCCCGAACGATTTCCTCGGGGCTAGAGCCTCTTTGCGTCAGCGTATTCTTGGCTTCCTCAGCAAAAACATCACCGCTTTGGTGAATGCTCGCAAGGGTAGGGCCAGGCCCAATCGCATTCACACGAACCTTTGGCGCAAGCGCCTGGGCCAGCGTCCGCGTTGCCGTCCAAAGGGCCGATTTCGACAGCGTGTAGGTAAAGAAAGTTGGGTTCAGCTTCCAGACCCGCTGATCGATCAGATTGATAATGACGCCGTCCATATCATCAGGAAGTTGAGCTGCGAAGGCTTGCGCCAGGTCTACCGGCGCACGGAGATTCACGTTGAAATGAAAGTCCCAGTCTTTCTGCCCATAGGTCTGGGCTGTATCTTTTTCGAAGGTCGACGCAGAGTTGATCAGCAGGGTGACTGGCCCCCCCAGCGCCGCCCCCGTCATCTCGATCAAGGCGGCACGACTGTCGGCATCAGCCAGATCTGCCTTTACGGTGGCAGCGCGTCCGCCAGCTGCTTCGATATTGGCAACAGTGTCATCCGCCCCGGCTGACGACGAACGATAGTGAACGCCAACGGCCCAACCATCTTCGCCCAGTGCCTCTGCCATGGCCTTGCCCAGCCGTGCCCCCGCACCTGTCACCAATGCTATTCCACGTTCAGACACCAATCGACGCCCTTATATTCCAGCCATTGATCAGACCATAAATATAGGTCGCATAGAGAAGAAGCATTGCAATGCCCGCCAATCGGCCGATCCGCAAGCGGAGGAAAATCAACACACCGAGCAAAAGAGCTGCAAACGCCATCGCCCAGTGATCATAGTTTTGGAACGATGGCGCGAGCTCTGAGATCCCGACAAATGAGATCAGACCGCCGGCCCCTAGAATATTGAAGATATTTGACCCAAGAACATTCCCAACAAGCACGTCTGTCTTTGAGCGGAGTGCCGATGCCACACCGGCGCCAATCTCGGGCAGCGATGTCCCGACCGCGAGAAGAGTCAGGCCGATATATTGCTGAGGCACCCCATAATAGCGGGCGATCTCTACGCCGCCATCGACAATCAGTTGTGCGCCAAGCGGCAATCCAATGATCCCAACAATTGTTAAACCGATCGCGCGGAAAAATCCCGAAGAGGGTGCACGGGAGACCTCAACGCCTGTATCCACACCGGCCCGCGCTGCTGCCTTTGCCGCGACAAATGTAAAAATGGCATATCCGAAGAGGGCGATCAGAAACAGGCCAGCAACCGAAGCGTTAAGCCCCATCGTGGACAGAAACCCGATCCACGCCGCTGTCGCCAGTGCCATCGCGGCCCAAGCCATGCCTTGACCCCAATTGCCGGTCGACACCGGGGTAATGATCGCCGGTAAGGCCAGCACAAGAAGAACATTTGCGATGTTCGAGCCGACGATATTCCCAAGCGCCAGATTTGGATAACCACTTTGGGCAGCGTCAAATGCAACCAGCATTTCAGGAGCCGAGGTCCCAAACCCGACAATGAAAATCCCGGCGACGAGGGGGGAGAACCCCAAACGTGCGCCTACGGTAACCGCACCGCGAACCAGAAAATCGCCCGCAAGCGCAAGCAATACCAGCCCGCCTACCAGCGAGACGATCAGACTAGGCTCAGGCATCAGGGAGTGGGGTCGCGCAGCTCACGGCGCAGGATTCCTAGTCGATGCGTCTAAAGTCAATGAAATTCAGAAGCCCGAAAACGGCAAACGTGATGCCAATCGCAATGAGTGCAGCCATATCGCCTGTATTTCCCTTTTTCGACTTCGGCGTTACCTAGCGTGTCACTTGGACATTGGCGAGGTCTTTCATGCGAATTATTACAGCATTGTGAGTATATTGCAGTTAGCTCGGCAAAGGCTTTTCCACGCCTGGTTTCGGCTGTCCCGCCCGATGACGCTTGGGGTGCGCGCAATTGTAGAGAACGAAAGACATGAGGTCGTCCTCGTGCGTCACACCTATACACCAGGGCTCTATTTTCCCGGAGGCGGGGTCGAGAAAGCAGAAACCACCCACACAGCGATAGAGCGCGAGCTGGTCGAGGAGGCCGGCGTTCAACTTGGCTCAAGCGCTGAAATGATAGGCATTTTCTCCAATCACGCCAACATGCCCAATGATCACGTCGTGCTTTACAGGGTGCGGCACTGGACGTCTGTGCCGATCATTGACCGCGGAGAGATTGCCGAAATCCTGTGGGTCGATCCGCATAACCCGCCAGAAGACACCACACCAGGAACAAAGCGTCGGCTTTTGGAGGTGTACGCTGGCACGCCCCCGTCTTTTTACTGGTGATCAGAGGATTTGTGCCTCTGCAAAAGCAAACAAGGCAGGCAATAACATAAAGCCCAGGAAGCCAACCAAAGTGAGCATAGGCCGTGTGCGAGAAGGCTGATGATTCGATCCCATGCGACCAAGATGGCGGGGAATTGTGACGAACATGGGCCGTCCAGTAGGCATCAAAATGAAATGCATTAACCGGTGATTAAGTCCGTTTGGGCACAATTTACGAACTTCGCGTCTCCCCTTCGCGAATGTGTAGAGTAGTAGAGCTAACGGTCGCTTCGTGTTTCGGAGCGGCCGTTTCTTTATGTTGGGCGGGGGGTACGGCGCGCCGCCGCAACATACTGCCAACCCGTATAAAGAGACAGAAGGCAGCCAATCGCAAACAATAAGAAGCCCGCCATCAAAATAAGCGATGCATTGGTCTGCACATCGCCGAGCTGCGCGATATCTTCAAAGATCTGAGCCGTGCCGAGCAGAATGCCGGCCAGTCCAACCATGACGATAGCCGTCTTGGTCTTGGCCAGGAGGCTTGCCTTCAGGCTCACATCGGGACGATTGGCCCTTAACCTCATAATATAGATGTCACGACCCGTTAAACAGACGAGGCCAAGCGTGCCGGTCACCCAATTGTCCGGCAGCATGCCGACAAGAACGCTGAAAACAAGAATCTTGTCGGCCCAAAGATCAAGTTTTGCGCCGAGCGCGGATGTCGCACTCAGGGCGCGGGCGAGGTATCCATCGAGCCAATCTGTCAGCGAGGCCACGACGAAGATCCAAAATGCCAGATACAACAGCTGGGCCTGTCCCAAGCTTGCGCCTTCCGGCACCGTCGCCCACCAAACAAGCCCGCCTGCGATCGGAGCTGCGCCAATTCTAAGAAGTGTCACCGCATTGGGAATCCAAGTGCGCCCCATGGTTCAGCCTCCGTGGAAATGGCCATAGATACGCTCGGCCAGCGCCTGATTGATTCCGTCGACAGTGGCAATGTCGGCGAGTTTGGCCCGGGCCACGCCTCGCGCCGAGCCAAATCTGTGCAACAGCGCTTTCTTGCGGGTCGGACCGATGCCGTCAATTTCGTCAAGCGGGTTCTTTTTGATCGCTGCCGAGCGCTTGTTGCGGTGCGCCCCAATCGCCCAGCGATGGGCTTCGTCGCGCAAGCGCTGCAGATAGTAGAGCACGGGCGCATTCTGAGGCAATTGGAACGGAGCCTTTCCCGGTCGAAAGAATTTCTCCCGTCCGGCATTGCGATCCGGCCCTTTGGCAATCGACACAAGCGTCACGTCCTCAGGTCCAAGCTCAAGCTCGTGCAATGTGTCCAGCACCACCGACAGCTGACCGAGCCCACCATCAATCAGAACGAGATCGGGATATGTTTCAAGCTCGCGCATCGGTCGTCCTGCCTCATCTGCTTCTCTTAGAAGCCGCAAGAACCGCCGCCGCATCACTTCACGCATCATGGCATAGTCGTCGCCCGGCTCGATACCCTCGTCTTTGATGTTGAATTTGCGATACTGGTTTTTCATAAAACCTTCCGGTCCCGCTACGACCATACCCCCGACCGCATTCGAGCCTTGAATATGAGAGTTGTCGTAGATCTCGATCCGCTTTGGCGGCTCGTCCAGATCAAAGGTCTTTGCCAAATCCTTCAAAAGCCGTTGTTGGCTCGCGCTTTCTGCAAGCTTTCGACCAAGGGCCTCCTCAGCATTCCTGGACGCTTGAACCACCAACTCACGTTTGGACCCTCGCTGCGGGGCGCGTATCTCGACCTTGTGGTCGCTGCGCAGTTCCAGGGCTTCAGAGATGAGCTCCGCCTGATCCGGTCTGTGACTTGAGAGAATATGCCGCGGGGCAGGGCGATCATCATAGAACTGCACGATAAAGGCGGCGAGAATCTCCTCGGCGGTCGCATCTCGCTCATGGCGCGGATAATAGGCCATCGTACCCCAATTTTGCCCGGCTCGAATGAAGAACACCTGCACGCAGGATTGCCCGCCCTCCAGAGCCACAGCAAAGATATCAGCCTCTTCCAGGCCATCCGGATTGATATCTTGACTGGCTCGAATGTGGGCGAGCGCGCGAATACGGTCTCGAAGCCGGGCCGCGGTCTCGAACTCCAATGCATCGGATGCAGCTTCCATCTCTTGAGCCAGCTGATCTTGCAGCGCCGCTGATTTGCCCCGCAAGAAATCCGCGGCCTGATCGATCAGCGCATTGTATTCCTCAAGCGTCA
>JBCBUY010000102.1:0-12100 GCA_039817885.1 Pseudomonadota bacterium
GTCATGGTTGCCGCGGGAACCGCTTTTAACGGGGCCGGAGCACGTTACTCACCGCCCGCCCAAGTTCGCCCGTATCTTTGTCAGCGCACGGACGGCCCGCCCGCCGCTTCCATGACAAAGATCACCGCGAGTATAGGCCCCGAACCCAAGGGCGGGGATAGATTTTTTTCGGGGGGCGTGGCTGTCATCCGCGACGGACCCCTCATTGCTCGCCAATCAACTGGAGCCAGTCATCCTCGCTCAGGACCTCAACCCCAAAGGACTCGGCCTTTTTCAACTTGGACCCTGCGCCAGGGCCTGCGATCAGCATATCCGTCTTGGAAGACACAGATCCCGATACTTTTGCACCAAGGCCCGTCGCACGCGCCTTCGCCTCATCCCGGGTCATGCGCTCCAAACTGCCCGTAAAGACAAGTATCTTTCCAGCAACCGGGCTGTCGCTGACAGCGACGTCAGCCGTCTCGATTTCGATCTCGGACAACAGGGCCGCCAACATGTCCTGATTATGGATCTCACCGGCAAACTCTCGCAGCGCGTTCACCGCCGTCATACCCACACCATCGAGCGCCGAGAGTTCCGCTGCCGCGGCTTCGGAGGCCTCACCTTCACCCACTGCCGCGTCCACCGTGGACCAAAAGGCCTGCCATTCGCCAAAATGGCGCGCAAACAGACCCGACGTCGTTTCGCCGACATGGCGAATGCCGAGGCCATTCAGAAATCGTGCAAAAGGAACTCGCCTACGCTGATCGATCGCGGCGATCAGCTTGGCCGCAGATGTTTCTCCGAACCCGTCCCAATCGGCAAGCTGATCTAGACTTTCCTCGGAGATTCGAGTTTCAAGCCGATAGATATCTTGTGGCGCACGCACGACGCCCCGTTCAAAAAACAGAGCAATCTGTTTGGCACCCAAACCATCAATATCAAGCGCTTTGCGCGACACGAAATGCTTCAGCCGTTCCACCACTTGCGCCGGACAGGTCAGTCCGCCCGTGCAGCGACGACGCACATCCACCTCGCCATCCTCGCCCACCTCACGTATGGCGACCGAACCGCATTCTGGACAGGTGTCCGGCATGTGCCACCGCTCCGAACGCCCGGGCCGATCTACATCAACCACGCTGACAATTTGCGGAATAACATCGCCCGCGCGCTGAACGATCACCGTATCGCCGGGCCGCACATCGCGGCGGGCAATCTCATCTTCATTGTGGAGCGTGGCATTGGAGACGACCACGCCGCCAACAGTAACCGGCTTAAGGCGGGCAACCGGTGTCAGCGTTCCGGTCCGCCCGACTTGAATATCAATAGCCTCGAGGACGGTGGTGGCCTGCTCCGCCGGAAATTTATGGGCAACAGCCCAGCGCGGCGCGCGACTGACAAAACCGAGCCGGGCCTGCCAGTCCAACCGGTCAACCTTATAAACAACACCATCAATATCATAGCCGAGCCCTGCCCGGGCCGTTTCGATCTCTCTGTATGAGGCGATCAGGTCGGCAACCGAGGCATGGACCTTGAAATAGGGATTGGTTGAAAATCCCCATCGCGTAAAGGCCTGCACGGCCGCAGATTGCGTCTCGGCAAAGCGCTCCGAAGGTGCCCCCCACGCATAAGCGAAGAATTTCAGGGGGCGACTTGCCGTGACCGAGACATCGAGTTGCCGCAGGCTTCCCGCCGCCGCGTTGCGGGGATTGGCAAATGTCTTGCGACCCGCCTCGGCCTCCTTGGCATTGAGGGCATCAAAGTCATCATGACCGAGATACACTTCACCGCGCACCTCAATAGAAGATGGCCAACCAGTCCCATCTAGCGCATGCGGAATATTGTCGATTGTTCGGGCATTGGCCGTCACATCCTCGCCAATCCGGCCATCGCCGCGGGTCGCCGCCCGTACCAGCTCACCCTCCCGGTAAAGAAGACTCAAAGACAACCCGTCAATCTTGGGCTCTGCCGTCAACTCGACGGTCTCAGCCTCGGACAAACCGAGAAAACGGCGGATCTTATCAACAAAATCGGCGACATCCTCGTCGGAGAATGCATTCCCGAGCGAGAGCATGGGTTCGCCATGCTCAGCTTTCGCGAATCCATCCGACGCCGGAGCCCCCACCCTATCGGTCGGACTGTCCTTTCGCTTCAGATCAGGAAACCGTGCTTCGATCGCCAGATTGCGCTGGCGAAGCGCGTCATACTCCGCATCCGTCAGGTATGGCGCATCTTCTTGATAATAAGCCGCATCGGCGAGGGCGATTTCCGTTGCGAGCCGTGCAAGCTCCATCCGCGCTTCACCCTCGCTCAACGCCTCCACCGGCCGGTCAGTCTCTGACATTATCCCTCCAGCAATCGCTGAGCCGCTGCGCGTGCCTCCTTTGTGATTTTGGTCCCAGATAGCATGCGCGCGATTTCTTCGGTTCTTTCATCGGGATCTAGAACACTGGCGCGCATCTGTCCAAGGGACTTGCCCCGGCTCAATTTCTCAATTCGCCAATGTGCCTCTGCCGATGCGGCAACTTGGGGGCTATGCGTGACCGCAAAAACCTGATGACGACGGGCCAGAGCCTGGAATCGCTGGCCGATCGCCGCGGCAACGGCCCCGCCAACCCCGTGATCAGCCTCGTCAAAGACAAGCACGGCCGGGCTTTCCATCGCCTCCGCTGCGGCGCATTTGAGGGCAAGAGACACCCGCGCCAGTTCGCCCCCCGATGCAATCTTATGCAATGGTCCAAAACCGGCACCGGGATTGGTTTCCACCTCAATCATAACATGGTCGAGACCGCGGCCATCGGCGTCGGTCTCAGGCAATATCTCGAAGCGGAAGCGCAGGGCAGCCTTCTCCAGTTTCAAGGGAACAAGCTCGCGTTTGATCGCCTTTTCCAGGCGCTTTGCCGCGGCTTTGCGGGCTCGAGACAGATTATCTGCAGCAGACCGCCATTGGGCAGCGGCGTCAGCTTCCTCGCGGCGGGCGTCCTCCAAACGCTCACTGCCCGCTTGGGCCAGCGCAAGGCTTTGTTCGATTGTTTTCAGCAGCTCAGGCAGATCATCGGGCGGAACAGCATGTTTTCGCGCCGCAGCTCTCAGCGCGAATAGACGTCCCTCGACCCGTTCTAGTTCGTCATCATCCCCCTCAACCGATGCGGCCAACCGCTCCAGAGCCATCGCGGCCTCGGTCAGTTCGATCGAGGCTCTTTCAAAGGCCTCAATGGTGTCATGAAGCAATGAACCCGCACCGCCCGCAGATGCAGACCGGTCGAACCCCTGCAATCGTGTTAGCCGCTGAAGCGCGCCGGACGCCCAACCCACGCGCTCTAACAATTCCGCAGTGGTGAACATATCCGTGACGTCATTCACCGCATCACGAACTTTGCCCGACTGCGACAATTGTTGTCGCCTGACCGCAAGTTCCGCCGTCTCCCCAACCGCCGGCGCAAGCGCGGTCAAATCAGCCGCGTCCCGCATCAGGTCTTCGTGTACGAGTAAGGCCGCTTCCGTCTCAGTCTCGATCGCCTCTCGCATTGCTTTCGCCGACTTCAAGCGATCCCACGCCACGCCATAGACGGCCAATAGGCGCTCATTACCGGCATATCTGTCGAGAATTTCGAGATGCCTAGATGGCCGCATCAGATGGGCTGACGCATGTTGCCCATAGATCTCGACCAGACATGCACCAAGGGCAGTCAAAAGTGAACTCGATACAGGTTGATCGTTTACATACCCGCGGGCCGCGCCTGTCGCCGGGATCACCCGCTTAACGATAAGGGCATCAGCAGGATCGCACGCAATGCCAGCATGTCCGAGCATTTGCCAGATGATATGGGTCGCTGGCGGTTCGAATACCGCAATTATGGTGGCCTGGTCAGCCCCCGCCCTGACAAACCTCTTCTCAGGTCGTCCGCCCACAATCAGGCTGAGTGCGTCGAGAAGAATCGACTTCCCCGCCCCCGTTTCACCCGTCAGGCCCGTAAACCCGGGCCCTGTCTCCAGATCCAGACGATTGATCAAGACGAAATTGGAGATGGAAAGCGCACTGATCATACGCCTCCATTAGCACTAGAACAAAAAGAGAACAAGCGGCAAGAGTCAGCCGCCTGGTAACTCAGCTTCTACGGCTCCATCAACCGATACGCGTCGCGGTACCAATTCGTCTCCGGATGGTTATGTCCGAGGACCGACGCCGCCGCCAAAGCTTCACCATGCAGCCCCAAAGACAGATAAGCCTCCACCAGGCGATAAAGAGCCTCAGGCGTATGCGTTGTCGTGTCGTAATTGGTCACGACGGTCCGGAACCTGTTGATCGCCGGAAGATGTTCATTGCGGCGAAGATACCAACGCCCAATCGCCATTTCTTTGCCGGCAAGCTGGTCATTGACCATATCCATCTTGACCTGCGCATCGCGCGCATATTCGGAGTCCGGATACCGCCTTAAAATTTCGTCCAAAGAGGCCCGCGCAAGTTCCGTCGTTCGCTGATCCCGCTGCACATCCGTGATCTGTTCGAAATAGCTCGTGGCCACCAGGTGATAGGCATAAGGGGCGTGATCGCTGCCAGGATTCAGCGCGATATAGCGCTGAGCCGTTGTGATCGCATCGTCATATCGGCGGGACTCATACGCTGCAAAAGCGCTCATAAGCGTCGAGCGCCGTGCCCACTCAGAATAGGGATGCTGACGTTCCACCTCGTTGAACAGCTCAATAGCGTCTTCGAAATCCCGGCGATCGAGCTCGCGGGCTGCTGCATTATAGAGCACTTCCACCGGCCGTTCGACATAGGCCCGCTCAGCTCTGCGCGAATTGCTCTGACAGGCCGACAAGGCCAGGCTTGCGCCCAAGCCGACAAGCATAAGAAGCTTCGAATTTAGTTTCATAGACCTCATCCCGCGATTATCCGGTCAATACTGCGAAGAAGGTGCCAAGAAGACAAGCTATGAACAACACCTGATAGCACACCCCTCACAATCTGTTGATTGTTCTTGGGGGCAAGTTCAGTCGCCAAACTAGCCGACCGTCCTCAAGTAACCCTTAACATCGCAGTGGAGTTACTCGCATGGCATACGAATACGTCGCGGAAGAGGGAATCGATCGCTTGATCGGTACCCAGATCCGACAGAGGCGCATCATGATGGGTCTTACGCAAGACCAGATCGCTGATGCGCTCGGAATTTCCTATCAACAGGTCCAGAAATACGAAACAGGGTCCAACCGCGTGAGTGCAAGCAGACTGTACGAAATCGCGACCCTTCTCGACACAGATATTAGCTGGTTCTACCCTTCTAATGGGAGCGGCAGCCTTGGCTCGCAAAGGGACAATGCCTCACCTCGCCACGTCATAGAGCTTGTTCGAAGGTTCTCCAGCATTGAGAACCACAAAGTACGCGCTGGCATCATGGCGCTGGTGAGATCGATTGCCGAGACGGATCAGGATCCGATGGATGCCTTACACAACGGTGCAGATGTCGCCTAGAATGCGATCCGCTGATCGGCACCACGCCGAGCCCCGCCTTGCAGCATGTCGCCTGCAGGGGCGCTATCTACATACCACGATGATGGCGAATCCAACAGCGCACAAACAAGCTGGTAGTTCAGCTTATGCCCAGGTTGATAGGCTTCGTATCGGCCGGCAATTCGCACGCCGGCTAGTGACAGATCGCCGATCGCATCAAGCAGCTTGTGCCGGGCAAACTCATTATTGAACCGCAAGCCTTCTGGGTTAACGATGCCGTCCCGGTCGACAACAATGGCATTGTCCAACGACCCGCCTCGCGCCAGGCCACTTTGCCGTAAAGCATCGACCTCCCAAGCAAACCCGAAGGTTCGGGCAGAGGCAATGCTGGACTCAAAATCATCTGTGTCTTCACAGAACGATGCCGCCTGAACGCCAATCGTCGCGCAGGGAAAATCAATCTCGGTATGCAACTCCAGCGTATTTCCCAAACGCGGCGACAATCTCGCCCATTTGGCACCATCAGAGACGAGTACGCTCTCCAGAAGACGCAAAACTTTTCTCGGCGCAACCTGGTCAACGAGACCCACGGAGCGAATAAGTCTGCAAAAGACAGCGGCAGATCCATCCATAATCGGAATTTCAGGGCCGTCGATTTCGATAAGCGCATTGTCGACACCGAGCGCGTAGAGGGCGGCCAGCAAGTGTTCGACCGTCTCGACACAATGCGTTTCATTGGACAGGCGCGTGGCCAGCCTGACATCCGTCACGCGGTCTGCCAGAGCAGGAATTTCGCTTGTATTGTCGCCATCCTCGATACGCTTAAAGCGAATGCCGTGATCTGCTGGCGCAGGTAAAAGTGTAAGTGTTGCTGGCAATCCAGAGTGAACGCCAATCCCGGAGCATTGCGTCCGCGCGCCAAGGGTTTTTTGAACCACCACGAAACTTCCCAACTCTACTACCGCCCGGTTACACATTGCTGGCAGTGAGTCGACGTCTCAATACACGCTTTATTTCACAGTGTTGCAGAGGGCCATAGCCCCCAACAATATCCGCGAAATCACGGGGTTATTTGGTTAAAACTCGTATTGTTTCAGTGATTGGCCGAGCGGCGCAAAAAGGCCGGGATCTCAAGATCTGCATCGTCGAAGGGGGCAGGCTCAGGATGATCGTCTGGCGAAGATACGATATCTTCAGTCGACGCATCTTCGGTTTCTTCGGTCTGATCGGACTCGGATGACCGTCGCCATCCAAACAAATTGCTGAACCCGGCCTGTTGGTCGGCGGACGCCTCCTCGGCTGCAGGTTCTGTTGGGGTATCGGCCTCTGCCATTGCACTCTCCTCTACACTTGCACTTTCAGAACTGTCTGGCGTGCCAACCAAAGCTTGCTCAACCTCTTGCGCCGCTAGCGGAGCTGGCAAAGCCGTCTCTTCCGCATCGACCTCGCGCGCGCCGTCATCGGAGTCCTGATACGACGTGACAACGACCGGTGCCACGAAGCTCTCAATCTCAGGAACATCGACAGATTCTGGTTCGGCAGGAACAAGACCTGCATCGGCGCGCATGCCGACACCGGCCGCAACCACAGAGATGCGGAGCTTGCCTTCCAGAGCATCATCGAAGGCGGACCCGAGAATGACATTCGCATCTTCGGCAACCTCGGAGCGGATCTCGTTCGCGGCCTCATCAAGCTCGAAAAGCGTCATATCGTAACCGCCAGTGATGTTGATCAAAACGCCTTTCGCGCCTTTCATTGAGACATCGTCCAAGAGCGGATTCTCGATGGCAGCACGGGCAGCCGCAAGCGCCCGGCCCTCACCTTCAGCTTCGCCAATACCCATCATTGCCGTCCCCATATCGGCCATAACGGCGCGGACATCGGCAAAGTCGAGATTGATAAGCCCCGGCATGACCATCAGATCGGTAATGCCGCGAACGCCGGAATAAAGAACATCATCCACCATCCGGAACGCTTCGGAAAACGGTGTGCGCTCATTGGCCACCCGGAACAGGTTCTGATTGGGCACAACAATGAGCGTATCAACGCATTTGCGGATATCCTCGACGCCCGTGTCGGCAATCGTCATCCGCCGCGCATGCTCAAATCCGAACGGTTTGGTGACAACGCCGACGGTCAAGGCTCCGACGTCCCGGGCAATACGCGCAATAATCGGCGCAGCCCCAGTCCCCGTACCACCGCCCATACCAGCGGCGATGAACACCATATTGGCACCTTCAAGATGCGTGCGGATGGTTTCAACGGACTCCTCGGCCGCTGCGGCACCGACTTCCGGTCTCGCGCCCGCGCCAAGCCCCTTGGTTGTATCCGGTCCAAGCTGGATCGTTGTTGGTGCCGATGACCGACGCAGCGCCTGCGCATCAGTATTTGCAACCATAAACTCAACGCCGCGCAACTCGGAGGCGATCATATTATCGACCGCATTTCCTCCGGCACCACCGACGCCGAGAACAACTATTCGTGGATTTAATTCACCTGCACCTGACATGAGACCCGCCTAAAACTCTACAAAACCAAACCTGATAGGTGCAAAATGCACCTCGCTGGCTAAAGGACGGTTAAGCACGCAGAGCTCTTGTCAGAAATTTTCTTTGATCCAGAAAAAAGCTCTATTCACAACGCCGCCTTCGACCATACCAAAGGCACCGCTGCCCACTGCATGCGTGTGGATGGCATTGGGGAGCGCTGCCAGCCTATAGGTTAACAGACCCGCTGCTGTAGAAAAAGCCGGATTGGCATAAGTTTCGCCCAATCTGTCGGCCGCGACAGGTCGGCCAAGTCGGATCGGCATACCAAGAATTCGAGACGCCGTATCCCTCAAACCGGAGATCTGACTTCCGCCACCGGTCAAAACGCCGCGCCGGGGAAGCACTTTTTTGAGCTGCGATCCCTCCATCTGATCACGGATGATTTCAAGGGTCTCTTCGACACGCGGCGCAATGATCTCCGAAAGCGCTTTGCGCTCCATGCGTGAGGCTTGTAGCCGGCCATCGTCGCCAAGCTTCGGGCAATCGATGCGCTCTGCATACCCCGGTGCCTCAGGGTCTGTATTTCCGTACACGGTCTTTAGTCGCTCGGCCGCCGCAAATGTTGTCCCCAGCCCCTGGGCCACATCGTTTGTCACATGGGCACCCCCAGCTGGCACAAGACCAAGCCATGCGGGCACACCATTCAAAAAGACAGCAGCTGTGGTAACGCCGGCACCAAGATCGATGCAGATTGCGCCATTGTCCCGTTCGTCGTCGATCAACGTGCCCATGCCCGTGGCGATCGCGGCAGGCACCAGCTGTTCCACATCAAGATGCGCCCGGCCGACACACTCCACAAGATTCAACAGCAAGCTCTCAGGAGCCGACACAACGCTGAGCAGTACACCCAGCCGGCTGCCATGCATGCCCCGCGGATCGCGCACGCCATCCTGATCATCCAACCGGTAAGCCACCGGATGGGCCGTCAATATATGTTTGTCCTTTGTGACGGCCTTCGCTACCGCCGCCGCTTGAACCCGTTTGATATCTTTCGCCGTAACCGGCACAGACCCCAGCGACATACTCGCAGAGATGAGGCGGCAAACGAGCTTGGGCCCGGTAACGCCCAACACCACACGCTCGATGCGCTCGCCAGCTTGCCGCTCAGCATCTTCGACAGCAAGCCGAATGGCCCGCTCCAGACCTTCCATATCGGTAATGGCACCGCCTTCGAACCCGCGGGACTGCTGCCGGCCTGCACCAAGCAGCTTGAATTTGGATGGTTGCTCCAAATCGCGCCGCGCGATCAGGCAGGTGATCTTCGAACAGCCAATATCGAGGGCGGCCATGACCCCTCCGGGACGCGCCGTGCCCCGCCCTTCGGGCAATCTGTTTTGAACGCGGCTCATGATTTATCCTGCTTCCTGATCCCTCGATGCCGTATCGGCATCACTCGGTTTCAAGAATACCTGGTCTGAGTGACGAATATCGATACTCACAATGGGGCGAGAGAGGATCGCAGAATCCCGGTCCATGAAAGCAAGCCGGCGGATCGCAGCCGGCATGATCTCGTCACGCGGGAGGTGCGCAACAATCCCATTGTCGAAGTGAAGGTCCCAGCGCTCTTCAGCTGCTCGGCGGGCCAGTTGAACACGGTGCCGTAACCGCGGAAATTCGCCAAGCGCCGTTACGAGAGTTGGGGCTGCCACATCGCCACCAAGGCCCGTCACACGGATCAAACCGTCAGCATCACGCCGTTCCGCATCAGCGGCCACAACGCGGCCAAGCGTGTCGACCTGTTGCCAGCCATCGCCATCATTCCACAGCGCGACCGGCTCGACAGCGTCGGCAAGTATCAGAACATGGTCTGGCCAGAAACGGTGGACCTGAACGTTGACGACAAGGCGGGTATCTTCAAGGCGATCGCGAATTTTATGTGGATCCGCCCGGAACATATTCTCACCCGGCTCGACCAGGGCAGCGAGGCGAAGCTCATCAGCGATCTCCTCGGTCACTCCCTCAACTGAAACATATTGAACCGCAAGTCCCAGAGACCGCGCCGCAGAATCCATCATATGGCCGGCCCGCCGTTCCAGCTGCGACAAAGATCCGCCCATCCAGGCGGCCGCGGCCACGATCAGCGCTGTTAGAATCGCCAGGCCAAATAGGATTGACGAAACGCTGACCTGTTCGGTTGGCTCGATTTCAACAACCGCTTTGCGGCCTTTGCCGGCTCGTCCGTTCTTCATCTTAGACATGATGCATCCTCGATCATCCAGGCAACAAGATCTGAAAACGACATGCCGATATGGGCGGCCTGCTCTGGTACAAGCGAGGTCGGCGTCATACCAGGCTGCGTGTTTGTCTCCAGGATCACAAGTCGGTCCTTTGCCTCGTCATAACGAAAATCCGATCGCGACACGCCGCGACAGCCGAGCGCCCGATGGGCGACAAGCGCAGCATCCATTGCGCGCGCCGTTACATCCTCAGGCAGGTCGGCCGGAACTTTATGTTTCGATCCACCTTGTTCATATTTCGCGGCAAAATCGTAATACTCTCTTAACGTCGTGATCTCTGTGACCGCTAAGGACCGATCTCCCATCACGGATACCGTTAATTCTCGTCCAGGAATGAACTCCTCCGCCATCAGATTGTCGGAGTAGGCCCAATTCTCTGAGAGCACTTCGCGCGCCGGGCCATTTGCCCCTTCCCGCACAAACACAATGCCGAAACTCGACCCCTCAGCCACCGGCTTGATCACATAAGGCGGCTCGAGCGGGTGACCGGAAGCTGCTTCGGCCCGCGTCACGGCCTTGTCCGCCGCCACATCGAGACCCGCCTGACGATACGCCAATTTCGATTTCAGCTTATCCATCGCAAGCGCAGAGGCCAGCACACCTGAATGTGTATAGGGTATCTGGAGCCATTCAAATATGCCCTGAACGCAACCATCTTCGCCCCAAGGACCATGCAGGGCATTAAAGATCACATCCGGGTTTTCCGCCTGCAGCACAGACGCGAGATCAGCGCCTGCGTCCACCGACAAGACCTGATACCCCGCCGCCTCCACCGCAGGAATGACACCGCGCCCGGAAGAAAGCGAAACCTCCCTTTCAGACGAAAATCCACCATGAACGACGGCGACACGCTTCATCGAATCATCCTTTCCATATCCTCTTCCCACGGAGGTCTTGATGGATGATTACGCTCCCACTGTGGCAAACAGTAGCCAATGAGATCAAAGACCTTAACCGCCAGAAATGGTCACCGCACCTGCATTACAAAACGGTAACTTGCTAAGTCTGCATTACTGGTGCCTACAACTGTAGTCATCAAGGTCGCCGGCAAGGTGGGATCGGCTGGACGATCACTCTAGATGAGCGTTTCGAGGAGCACTTTGGCTCGATGGCGATGCGCTCACCAATAACCATCAGGTCGCTGCAAATGCAGCCACCAAAGCAGTGCGGAGGATGCCATATCGTGGCGTCCTACGGGGAGAGTTTAACTTGCATTTAGGTCCGTCACTCCTGTTTGGAGCCAGCTTTGTTTGCGCAACCCTTCCCGCCCTTGCCCAGTCCACACCGATCTCCTCCTCACAAACGCAAACCTTCACGCCGGAATACTTCGCGCGATTTGCCCCCCAGACAGCCCTCGACATGGTCGAGGAATTGCCAGGCTTTGTGATAGAACAGGAAGATGAGGGCGACGGACCCTCGCGCGGATTTGGCCAGGCCAGCGGCAATGTCCTGATCAATGGCCAGCGCATCTCTGGAAAGTCCAATAGCGCCACCGATGCCTTGGGCAGGATTGCAGCGTCCAGCGTTGAGCGTATTGAATTGCTGGACGGAGCCAGTCTCGACATACCGGGTTTGTCCGGACAGGTCGCCAATGTCGTCGCTGAAGCGGCCGCGTTGACCGGAACCTATGAGTACCGGGCAACCTTTCGCCGCCGACTGGAACCAAATTTCGGTGAAGGGGAAATCTCCATATCCGGAAAGCGCGGAGCCCTGGACTGGAATCTGGGCGTCGAATTGGAAAACTTTCGTGGCGGTGCCAAAGGTGTCGAAAATGTGTTTGACGGCATGGGACAGCTCATCGACGTCCGCTCCGAAGAGGGGCAATCGACGGGCAATGTGCCAAGCATCTCCGGCAATCTGACATGGTCTCCGACCAACGGTCA
>JBCBUY010000103.1:0-12099 GCA_039817885.1 Pseudomonadota bacterium
ACCACCTCCTCCACCTCCACCGCCGCCGCCACCTCCACCACCTGTGGAGCAGGTCGCGCCGACCCTGGCCGAGTGCTCAACCCTCAACCAGCAATTCGTGGTGTACTTCGAATGGGATGGCGCAGATCTCACAAGTGCTGCGACAGCGGTTATTGACGAGGCTGTTTCGAACATCAGCAGCCGAACCGACTGTGGTGTCGGCTCGGTATCGATCGTTGGTCACACAGACGCCTCGGGGGCTTCGGCCTATAACCAGCGCCTGTCGGCACGTCGTGCGGCCATTGTGAGCGATGCGCTGACGACGCGCGGCGTTGATGCCGCGGTGATCAGTACGGACAGCAAAGGTGAGTCCGAGCTGGCCCGCGCCACCCGCGACGGGGTACGCGAGCCACTGAACCGCCGCTCCGAAGTGACGATCTTCGTCCGCTAGGATCAGCGACGTCATTATTGAGATGGGCCCGGCCATATGGTCGGGCCTTTTTCGTTGGGGCATATACGCCGCTTGGAAATCACAGGTCTTGCTTCGCTCGCAAAGCCATGGAACAGGGGGCTATGGATCGTTTAGAGGACCTCAGCCGAGAAGATCGCCAGGCAATAGAACGCCTTGAAGACCGCCAATCCGATATGGTCGACCAGACAGTGTCATGGGCCGAGATCAATACCGGAAGTTTCAACACGGCGGGCTTGAAATCATTTGCCCCAACATTGGCCGACGCGTTTAGCCGCCTGGATGCCAATTTATTGCTGGAAGACGCTGTTCCGTTCGAGACGGTGGATTCGTCTGGTGACGTGACCGCCGTAGATACAGGTCCGCTCCTCCGGCTCGAGGCGCGTCCCGATGCGCCCGTTCAGGTCGTCATGAGTGGGCACTATGATACCGTTTTTCCAAAGGATTCTGCGTTTCAGTCGATCACCGATCTTGGTGATGGCCGGCTGAACGGTCCAGGTCTTGCCGATATGAAAGGTGGCCTTTGCTTGATGTTGGAAGCCCTGGCCACGTTTGAAGCAGGGCCGCTGAAAGACCGCCTCGGATACAAGATCGTCATTACCCCGGACGAAGAAATTGGCAATTTCGCCAGTGCAAGCGCGCTCCATGAAGTGGCGTCTTCCGGTGCTCAAATCGGTATGACCTATGAGCCCTGTATGGAGAACGGGGCGATGAGCGGTGCCCGAAAAGGCTCGGCGGTTTTCGATGTCGTTATGCGGGGCAAGGCGTCCCATGCCGGCCGCGCCCACCACGAAGGGCGCAGCGCCATCGCCGCGGCAGCAGAATTCGTTGCAGCTTTGGAGAACCTGAACGGTCGACGCGAGGGGGTCACATTCAATACGGGCAAGATTGAAGGCGGTAATGCCGTAAACATCGTGCCGGATCTTGCGATTGTTCGTTTTGGGGCGCGTGCACCCGATGCAGATGCAGCAGCCTGGGCGACGGCAGAAGTCGAGCGTCTGGTGGCGGAGGCAACAAAGCGGGACGGGATCAGCGCCCATCGCCATGGCGGGTTTTATCGTCCTCCAAAGCCGCGCAATGCGGCCCAGCAAGCTTTGTTCGATGCGGTCGAAGGCACAGGCAAGGCATTGGGCCTCGCGCTTGAGTTCATTGATACGGGCGGCGTTTGCGAGGGGAACAATATTTTTGCCGCCGGCGTACCGAACGTGGATACGCTCGGCGTCCATGGCGGCCGGATCCACTCCGATGAAGAGTACGTCATCAAAGAGAGCTTCTCCGTTCGCGCAGCGCTGTCGGCGCTTTTGCTCAACCGACTTGTGGATGGCCGCATCGACGCCGCTGCCATCAAGGCCAAGATGCGATGACGGACTATGTCATGCGGCCGTCACACCTCGGTGACTTAGATGCGCTGATGGAAATGGCAGAATTGTCGGGTCCGGGGTTTACAAGTCTACCGATTGATCTTGGGCGCATGACGCAGCGTCTCGAAAACTCGGCAAAAGCGTTTGATGGCTCATTGGCCGAACCCCAATACGGCAAATATCTGATGATGATGGAGCACGTGCCGACCGGCGAACTGGCCGGCTGTTCGGCCGTTAAGGCTGGCACCGGGATCCACGAACCCTTCTTCAATTATCGGATTATTACCATCGCCCAGGCCAGCCAGGCGGCCGACAAGCGTTTCGACATGGATGCCTTGGTCCTGACCAACGAATTCGTCGGATATACCGAAGTCGGAACACTGTTTCTGAAAGAAGAGCATCGCGGCAGCGGTGCGGGTCGATTGGCCGCCCAATCGCGCTATTTGCTGATGGCCACGGACGAAACCAGATTTGGTGATCGCGTGCTCGCGGAATTACGTGGTGTGGTCGACAAAGACGGGCATACACCCTTTTGGGATTGTCTCGGAAAACACTTCTTTCAAATGACGTTTCAAGAAGCCGATCATCTGAGCGCCGTATCAGACAATCAGTTCATCCTAGACCTGATGCCCAAATACCCAGTCTATATCGACCTCTTGCCCGCCGAAGCGAGCGAAGTGATCGGCCGATGTCATTCCGATGGCGTCGGGGCTATGAAGCTCCTGGAGTGGGAAGGGTTTCGGTTCGAACGCACGGTCGACATCTTCGATGGTGGTCCCATGATGGCCGTCGACCGCGAGAACATCCGAACCATCAGAGAAAGCAAAATTGTCTCCGTATCGGCAGGAGCGGTCGAAGGCGATTTATCAGGGCTCGTCTCAAATGATCGGCTGGCAGACTTTCGGTGTGCCCATCTTCAAGGCGAACTTAGGACCGATCAGGAACTCATTCTTACGGCGGAAACTATGGACGCCCTGCGCCTGAAGACAGGCGACAGGGCACGCGCTTGGATCAGACGATGACAGACAAACATATTTTTATGGATGGGGCCTGGCAGCTGGGCGGTGGCACCGAATTTCAAAAGACATGCCCGGCAACAGGGGATCTATCCTGGTCGGGCCGGGCCGCCGATGGGGCACAGGTGGAGGCTGCCGTGGCCTCGGCGCGCGCAGCATTCGCAGATTGGGCGCGCCGCCCTCAAAAGGACCGCACCGACATACTGACGCGATACGCGGAAGGGCTGGAGACGCGGCGCGGGGCGATTGCGGCCGCGATTAGTCGCGATATGGGAAAGGCGGCCTGGGAAGCAAATGCTGAGGTCGGGGCTATGGTCGGCAAAGTCGCCATATCCATCCGAGCGCAGGCCGAGCGAGCCGGCGAGACCCATACCGACGCTGCGTTTGGCGGTCTTCAACTCAGCCATCGTCCTCATGGTGTGATGGCCGTCTTTGGTCCATTTAATTTTCCGGGACATCTGCCGAATGGTCATATCGTGCCGGCGCTGCTCGCGGGCAATACGTGCGTGTTCAAACCCTCCGAACTCGCGCCATCGGTTGCCGAGGTGATGGCCGATGCGTTCGTTGAAGCCGGACTGCCGGACGGTTGTCTGAATATTGTCCATGGCGCGCGCGATACCGGGGCGGCGCTTTTGGAATCTGACATCAATGGTCTTCTCTTCACCGGATCGGCTGCAACGGGGCTCTTCTTCCATCGGCATTTTGCCGGCCGGCCCGAGATCATCCTGGCTCTAGAGATGGGGGGCAACAATCCTCTCATCATCTGGGACACGGACGATGTGGAGGCCGCTGCTGATATAGCGGCGCAATCGGCCTTCTTCACCACGGGACAAAGATGCTCCTGTGCGCGGCGGCTGGTCTTGCCAGACGGGGCATTCGGCGACGCGGTCATCGAGGCTGTCATTGATCGAGCAAAGAGCATTCGCATCGGTGCGTCTGACGAAGAAGATATCTTCATGGGCCCCCTTGTTTCAGAACAGGCTGCTGAAAACGCAACCGAGTTCCAGGCCATGCTGTCCAAGGCGGGGGGCAAATCTCTACGGAGACTGAAGCGGATGGATCGGGGAGGCGGCTTTGTCACTGCTGGCGTCATCGATGTCACCGAGGCGTCGGATATTCCCGATGAAGAGCTTTTCGGGCCGCTGCTTCAGATTTACCGTGTGCCGACCTTTGATGCGGCCATTGAGCGGGCGAACGCGACCCAATATGGTCTTTCGGCGGGCCTGGTGAGCGATAATGATGATCTCTGGCAAGAGGCTCATCTGCGGCTTCGCGCCGGAATTCTCAACCGCAACCGCCCGACCGCCGGTGCCAGCGGGGCGATGCCGTTCGGTGGCCCCGGCCATTCAGGTAATTTTCGTCCGGGGGCGTATTATGCGGCAGATTACTGCGCATGGCCCCAGGCAAGCCAGATCGCTCCAAAAGCTGAACGCTTGCCCGCGCAAGGATTTCCGAAATGAGCAAAGCCTGGGAAGTCAATTTTGATGGCCTAATCGGCCCGAGCCATAATTATGGTGGTCTGTCTGACGGCAATCTCGCCAGCGCCAGCAATGCAGGCGATGTCTCCCGCCCGCGGGAGGCTGCGCTGCAGGGCCTTGAGAAAATGCGCATGTTGGTGCGGGCCGGTCTGAAACAGGGCGTATTGCCGCCCCTGGCGCGCCCGAACTTTCAGTTCTTGTTTGATGCCGGTTTCGAAGGATCGGATGAAGACATCCTGTCTCGTGCAGCCAAGGATGCGCCGCATCTCCTAAAGGCTGCCTATTCCGCCAGCAATATGTGGTCTGCAAACGCTGCAACCGTTTCGCCCTCCGCAGACAGCGTGGAGGATCGGCTTTGTCTGACCACGGCCAATCTTTCCACCATGCTTCACCGCAGCCATGAAGCGACAGACACGGCCTATGCGCTCGCGCGTATCCTATCCGGCGGAACATTCGAAGAAGACGCCGTTCTCGTCAGAGATGCATTGCCCGCCCACGCAGACTTTTCCGATGAGGGCGCAGCCAACCATGTTCGCCTATGCTCTGAACACGGAGCACAAGGCGTCGAGCTGTTCGTTTACGGACGTGAGGCGGGGGAGAGTGCGACAGGCTTTCCAGCGCGCCAGACCAAGCTCGCCTCCGAGTGCATTGCGCGTGCCCATGGCCTTCGCCCTGAGCGCACTGTCTTCGCCCGCCAGGCGAAGACAGCAATAGAAGCCGGTGCGTTTCACAATGATGTCGTCTGTGTGGGAACATTGGAGACACTGTTCTTCCACGAGTTCGCCTTTGAAGACACAGAGCAAACCCTGGAAGACATTCGCCGCGCCGCCGACGGCCTTTTCGAGCTGAAACCTGTCATGGTGCCGGATGAGGAAGTGCCCCTTGCCGACGCGATCTCGTCCTATCTGTTCAACTCTCAGCTTCTCCAGTGGCCGGGCGAGGATCGCCTCGTTCTGCTGGCACCGACAGAGACCCGGGACACGCCATCCACTGCGCGCTATTGCGAACGCCTCGTTGAAGGGAACGGCCCGATCGGCCGCGTCCAATATGTCGATGTGCGCCAATCCATGCGCAATGGCGGCGGCCCTGCCTGCTTGCGCCTTCGGGTCGTCATGACCGAGGACGAAATGGCGGCGGCGCACCAAGGTGTTTTCCTGGATGAAGAAAAAATCGATGCACTTCAGGTGGTTGTGCGGAAAACCTATCGCGAAGAATTAGCTCCAGCAGATCTTGCGGACCCGGCATTTGCCGAAGAATGCCGGCTGGCCCGCGCCGGTCTGCTTCAGGTTTTGGGCCTGGACGGTCTTCTCTAGACCGACCCCGGACTCAGGCGTCCGCCAAACGGCCCCCCGCGTCAAAATAGGCTTGCGTGCCCCTGGTGATGACCTGGTCATTGTCCAACACGTCGCCGGGCGCGTTGGCAAACTCGCCATGAAGCGTTTCATAGAGCGGTGCAAAATCTGTCCCGACCGTGGCGTCAAAGAGCTGTTTATAACTGTCGATCACGAAATAGGTTTGCTGGAAATCATCGATCCGATAGTCGGTTGCCATGACACGGGTGAGGTCGAACCCGATTCGATTGGGCGATGGCGCTTCCAGCGCGAAGATGCTCTCGGTGCGTGAAGAGACGATCCCAGCCCCATAAATCCGCATACCATCCGGCGTGTTGATCAAGCCAAACTCCACCGTGTACCAATAAAGTGCCGCGAGATTTTTCAAACTGCGATACTTCAGCGATCTTAAACCACCCTTGCCATAGGCTTCCATATAATCGGCAAACACCGGATCGGTCAGCATCGGGACGTGGCCGAAAACATCATGGAAAACATCCGGTTCTTCGAGATAGTCGAGTTCTTCCCGCTTTCGGATGAAATTCCCGGAAGGGAAGCGCCGGTTTGCCAAATGGTCGAAGAAGACCGCATCCGGCACCAATCCTGGCACAGCAACCACGCGCCAGCCGGTGAGCGATTCGAGTTCGTCGGATATCTTCTCGAAATCGGGAATGCCCCCGCGTCCCAAGTCCAGCGCGTCAAGACCGCTGAGAAACTCATCGGCTGCCCGGCCGCGCAAAACGTCCATCTGGCGCTCGAACAGCAGATCCCACACCGCGTGTTCCTGTGCCGTATAGGCCGACCAATTTTGCGGAATAGTGTAATCTTTTCCTTGGGTTGCGGTGAGTTCTTCAGTTTGTTTCATGGTGGGGGAGCCTCGGCATTCGGACGATCATCCGACATTTAGTTTCATTTGAAACTTTCTTGAAAATGCGCCAAAACAGGCCAAAAGGCAAGCTTTCGCTGATCACACCTGTTTGACACTTGGGAGAGAGTCATGACGCTGAAACTATATTCCTATTGGCGGTCCTCAGCCGCATATCGACTAAGAATCGCGCTCGCGCTGAAAGGGCTGGAATACGAGACGGTCGCCGTGAATATCGCCCCGGCGGCGAGCGAACAGGTCACCGGTGAGTTCCGGCAGATCAACCCGCAAATGCGGGTTCCGGTTTTAGAGGCCGAGGGTATCAGGATGGCCCAGTCCATGGCCATTCTGGAGTGGATAGAGGAGACCTATCCAGCCCCCCCATTGCTGCCGGACAATGCCGTTGCCCGTCAGCAGGTACGCGCCTTTGCGGATGTGATCGCCTGCGATGTGCACCCCCTTAACAATTTATCCGTCCTCCAGGCGCTGCGCCAGGATCTTGGGGCCGATGATGCGGCGGTGGCGACCTGGTATGCAGATTGGATAAGGCGCGGATTCACGGCCCTGGAATCGGTCGCGATAGCCAATGCAGACAACGCGTTCCTCTTTGGGAGTTCCCCAGGTTTGGCGGAAGTGTGCCTCATACCTCAAATCTACAATGCGCGCAGGTTCGGGTTGGATTTGGGTCCGTATCCCCGATTGGTGGCTGTAGATACCGCCTGCCTCGCATTGCCGGCGTTCCAGAAAGCCGGGCCCGAAAACCAGCCTGATGCCCCTAGAAAGAGCTAATTCGAGATACGCTGCTTGAGCTCATATCCACCGTCACGGACGTCGAAGAAATCTGTGATTTCCGGATGATCCACGGGATCAGGATTGTCGTCGACGAGCAAGTTCTGCTCCGACACATAGGCGATATAATGAGTCTTCTCGTTCTCGGCGAACAAATGATAATAGGGTTGATCGCGATGCGGGCGGACTTCTTCTGGGATTGAATTGTACCATTCTTCAGAATTCGAATAGGTCGGGTCGACATCGAAGATCACACCGCGAAATGGAAACATTCTGTGGCGAACAACCTGGCCGATCTGGAACTTGGCTTGGCGGATCTGCCGGCCAGGCTTGGCACTTTCGTCCGGAGCGGCGGCGTCATTGCCAGCATCAGCCAAAACATCCGGCTGATCGTCTTCAGCCTCGGCCTCTTTCACACCAAAGAGTTTGCTGAAGAATTTTCGGCCTTCGGTCATCTTGTTGCCTTGTGCTAAGCAGACAGTAACGCATATCAGATTGGGCTCACAAATGCCTAGAGTAAATGCGCAGCGTCAGCCAAAAGGTCGAGCGCAGCGCCACAAAGGAAAGCCGCAATTGTACGCTGCGGTGGACCTGGGGACGAACAATTGCCGACTCCTGATCGCCCAGCGCAGAGGCGATCACTTTGTCGTTGTCGATTCCTATTCCCAGATCGCACGCCTGGGCGAGGGGCTGGTGACAACCGGCGAACTCTCAGCCGACGCAATGGACAGGGCGGTAAAGGCGCTCTCCGCGATCAAACGCAAGCTAAAACACCATAAGGTCGGACATGTCCGCTGCATCGCGACCGAAGCTTGCCGGAAGGCGAGCAACAGCGATGAGTTCATGGCGCGGGTGCGAGAAGAAACCGGCCTGACATTCAAGATCATCAAACCGCTGGAAGAGGTACGCCTTGCGGCAATCGGTTGCCACGATCTGATCGATGACGCAGCCGATCTGGTTATGGTTCTGGATATTGGAGGAGGGTCAACGGAGATCTCTTTCCTGGATGTGTCGGATATTGGCGACGCGCCGCTGAAATCCCTCGTCAGCCGGGTTCCCATTAAGGCATGGGAGTCATTTCCTCTGGGGGTTGTGACCCTGACCGAAGCATTCTCGGAGTACGACGAAGTAGGTGCCTATCCATTGATGCTGGCCGAGGCGCGAAAGACGTTTGCGTCTTGGGACAAAGGGCTTGCCCTGTCCGAGGCAATGGCAGGTCCGGGCGCGCGGCTGATCGGAACATCTGGCACCGTCACCTGCCTTGCCGGTGTACAGCGCGGACTGTCGAAGTATCGCCGTGATGCAGTGGACGGCATTACGATGAGCCCCGAAGAGACCTTCGGCGTCATAGGACAGCTTCGCGACGCCGGTTTAAAGGGCCGCGAAGCCATGCCAACCATTGGCAAAGAGCGGGCTGGCTTGATGTTGTCGGGCTGTGCGATCCTGCAGGCCGCATTCGAAACCTGGCCAGCAAGCGAGCTTTGCGTTGCCGATCGCGGTCTGCGCGAAGGGCTCCTTCTGTCCATGATGCACCGTAAGAAGCCGAACGGTAGACGGTCCCGGCGGCGAAAGACCGAGAAGCCAAATGGCACGGCCACGAAGAGCGAGGCGAACGGCCATGACAAATGATGAAAAACGTCGCTGGAAAGGGCCCGGCAAGTCTCAGAAAAAGGGATCCGGGCGCAGGGTCGGAGAGCGCAAGGTCACCGCTTACAATGCAAGTTCGGAAAGCTCGAAGCGATGGATCGAGCGCCAGCTTAGCGATCCCTATGTCCAGAAAGCCAAGAAAGAAGGCTACCGCGCCCGGGCTGCCTACAAATTGAAAGAGATTGATGAGAAAGCCTCGCTTCTGCGCGCGGGCATCTGCGTGGTCGATCTTGGCTGCGCGCCCGGCGGCTGGCTCCAGGTCTTGCAGGAGACAAAGGCAGCTGAGATCGCCGGGATTGACCTCTTACCCGTCGAACCCCTGTCAGGCGTTCACATCATTGAAGGCGACATCAACAATGCTGACCATGTTGGGGCGCTGCTCGCCGGACTGACCCGCGCGCCAGATCTCGTTCTGTCGGATATGGCGGCGAACACGACCGGCCATCGCCAGACCGACCATTTGCGAACCTCGGCACTCGCCGACCTTGGCCTTGATTTCGCCGAAGCCCATCTCGTCGCTGGGGGGGCATTCTGTTCCAAAGTGTTTCAGGGCGGGGCCACCGCAGACATGCTCGACCGCCTGAAAGATCGGTTCCAGACGGTGAAACACATCAAGCCCGCCGCGAGCCGGGCCGGGTCGCCCGAGATCTATGTCGTCGCGAAAGGATTTAAGGGTCGCGCGCGAGAGGAGTGAGCAAGCGGCCATGGCCAAGCCAGAGCCAGGCGAGCGGACAACCTCACGGGATTTTTTCCTTCACAAGCTCCAACGACTCCCTTACATGGCCAAAAAGGGAGCTGCCCCCATGAAAATCCGCCAGGCGATGACCTTCGATGACGTGCTGCTAAAGCCCGGTCCGAGCGAAGTTCTGCCCGCCGATGTCAACATCGCGACGCAACTCACAAAGTCGATTCCTCTCAATATCCCACTGATGTCTGCGGCCATGGACACAGTGACCGAAGCTCGCCTTGCCATAGCGATGGCCCAGGCCGGCGGCATCGGGGTCATTCATCGCAATCTCTCCATCGAAGAGCAGGCCGGCGAGGTTGCGCAGGTGAAGAAGTATGAGAGCGGCGTGGTGATGAACCCCTATACGATCTCGCCAAGTGCCACCCTGTCAGACCTGCGTGAGCTCAAGCAACGCTACGGATTTTCCGGTATTCCCGTGGTGGAGGCCGATGGCAAACTCGTCGGCATCGTCACGAATCGCGATGTGCGGTTCGCCGAAAACGAAACCCAACCCGTCTCCGAGCTGATGACCCGCGACCTCGTCACCATCAGAGAAGACACACCGAACGACGAAGCGCGCCGCCTGCTGCACCAAAATCGTATCGAGCGGTTGATCATCGTGGATGACAATGACCGCTGCATCGGTCTCCTCACGGTGAAGGATATGGATAAGGCTCAGCTAAATCCAAATGCGGCGAAAGACGTACAGGGGCGCTTGCGTGTTGCGGCTGCTTCAACCGTTGGGGATGAGGGTCTGGAACGCACGGCTGCCCTTATTGAAGCTGGTGCCGATGCGGTTGTGATCGATACCGCCCACGGCCACTCCATCGCCGTGGCACGCGCCGTCGAGGCAGCGAAAAAACTGTCCAATTCAGTGCAAATCGTCGCCGGGAATGTTGCAACGGGTGACGCCACAAAAGCGCTGATCGACGCCGGAGCCGACGCGGTGAAAGTCGGCATCGGCCCAGGGTCGATCTGCACAACCCGTATCGTCGCCGGTGTTGGCGTCCCCCAGCTCACCGCCATTGAAGACTGCGCCAATGCGGCATCCTCAACCGGTACCCCCATCATCGCCGATGGCGGTATCAAGTTCTCTGGTGATTTTGCGAAAGCTCTGGCGGCGGGCGCGTCGACCGCGATGATGGGATCCATGTTCGCGGGGACAGAAGAATCGCCCGGCGAGGTGTTTCTCTACCAAGGCCGGTCCTACAAATCCTATCGCGGCATGGGCTCTCTCGGTGCCATGGCCCGGGGGTCAGCTGACCGATATTTCCAGAAAGAAGCGAGCTCGGAAAAACTGGTACCGGAGGGGATTGAGGGGCAAGTGCCATTTAAAGGACCGCTGAACCCGATCGTTCACCAGATGGTTGGCGGCCTCCGCGCGGCCATGGGCTATGTCGGGGCGAAAACTGTGGCCGAATTCCACGAAAAAGCAGAGTTCCTGCAGATCACCGGTGCCGGTCTGCGCGAAAGCCATGTCCACGATGTTACCATGACCCGTGAAGCCCCAAACTACTCAATCCCGCGGGGCTAGGGCACTGTGTTGAGGCTGAGCAATTATGCGTCCCCAATTTGGTAAGATCCGCTTAGAAGACACATGCGCACCCTTTTAAAAGAGCCATTACTCCATTTCACATTGGTCGCGGCCGTTCTGTTTGCCGCATACAGCCTGATGCAATCCGAACGCGCCCACCGCGAACAGACGATTTATGTGTCAGCAGCTGCGCTAGACGGTCTAGCTGCTCAGTATGCGGCGGAAACAGGCACATTGCCTGGGTCCGATGATATGCGAGGACTGGTGGCCAATTATGTGCGGCGCGAAGCGCTTGCACGCGAGGCACGCGGTTTGGGGCTCGACACTGGCGACGCCATTATCGATCACCACCTCGAACAGAAAATGGCATTTATGGTCGCAGACCTCGTCGATCTTCCAGAGCCAGAGGAAGACACGCTCATCGAGTGGTTTCAGGCCAATTCCACTCGGTTCGAAACACCAGAGCGGATCACTTTTGATCATGTCTTCTTCCGTGATCCAGACGACCCACGCCTGGACTCTGTCGCTTCGAACCTTGCCGCGGCAACAGCCGAGACGTGGGGCGATATCGGCGACCCCTTCATTCTTCAAAAGCAATATGCTGATTTTCCCGTGCGCGAAGTCGCGCGGCTCTTCGGCGTCGAGTTCGTGCGCGCGCTGTCCAAACTCGCACCAGATGATGCGTGGCAGGGGGCTGTTCAATCTGCCCATGGGACGCACTTTGTCCGTTTGACACATCGCACCGACGCCACGCGTCCAGAATTCGATATCGTCCGCGGGCAAGTGCTTGCCGATTGGCAGGACGCAACGCGCCGCCGTTTGAACGAAGAGGCGATCCAGGACATCGTCGACGGCTACACAATTGTGGTTGGGGGCGGGGAGTAGTGCGCAGATTTGCCTGGG
>JBCBUY010000104.1:0-12043 GCA_039817885.1 Pseudomonadota bacterium
CTGTATCAGGTACATCGGCCGTAAACGTCGTTATGTTGGTAATGCGAGCTCAGCGGCGGCGAGTTCACGGGAGAGGAAGTCCGCGGTCTGGGCGATGACCTGGCGGCCGGCTTCGGCGAGGGCGCGGGCCCGCGCACTGCTGGAGTTACCCACGGCGGCGACGACGGAGCGTACCGTTACCTGTTTTAAGGGCTGGCGCTGGTCGGCCGAGAGCAAGGTGAGTTCGAGGCGCGCAATAGCTTCCCCGTTCTGAAGAGAGAATTCAGAGATACGCCAGGCCAGCTCATAGGGCGCACGGGTGCCGGCCTCTGGCATCACGGCGACACCCTGACCGCCATCGTCCAGATAATCGAGCAGCGTAAGCTGCATCAGACGGGTGGCGCGGTCGGCCCACTCGACATTGCGGATCAGGCGGATTGCACCATCCTCGTCTTTCGATGCGAGTTCGCTGCCGGCAAGGATGCGGGGTGCTTCCGGCTCCCGGATGACGATATTGGCGGCGATCGGCCGGGCAATATCGCTCTGGACAGGACCCAGGCGATACAGCGCTATTGGGGCATCTGGGGTCGGGATGACCGAAAGGCATGCCGAGAGCGTGGTCAGAGCAAAGACTGTGGCAAGGATGCGGATCATGGCCGACGTCCTCCTTCATAGGGTAGAGGATCACCTGCGACCAGACTTTGAGGGTTTTGCTCAAGATCCCGAATGACGCCTTCCATGCGCTGCATGAGCAGGCGGAGCTCCTGGCCTGCGAGGCGGAACTCATCAAGGGCATCGACCGCCGGACCGCCAATCGCGTCATCAACGGTGCCAATTGTGCTGTCGGCATGGGTGATCAGGGACTGGGCAGAGGCCACCGTCTCGCGCAGATCGCTCAGCAGGCTGTCCGTGTCGCCGCCGACGGCGAGGATCACGTCGTCGAGGTCATTGCTGAGCTTGGTGATGGAGCGGCTGGCATCGGCGAAGGCGTCGCTTGCGTCGCGGATGCTGGAGAGGGTGGCGCTCAGATCTTCGGTGAGGCCATCCTCATTGGCGATTTTGCCGGAGAAGGTGTCGACGTTCTGGAGGGTGGAGCTCAGAGCATCGACGTTCTCTTCTGAGAGGATCTTACGGACTTGTTCCAAGCTGCTATTGGCCGTCTCGAGAATCCGGGCCCCTCCCGCGAAAATCTCAGATAATGGGTTGAGCTCGGATTTGATCTCCGGAATGCGCTCGCCGGCGGCACGTTCGACAAGGGGGGCGGTGGGCGAGCCGGCCAGGATCTGGACATAGGTAAGCCCCGTGATGCCTGCAAAATCGATCTCAGCAACAGAGTCGGTGCGGACAGGCGTGTCGCTATTCACCCGGATCCGGGCACGGACGAGCCGGTCATTGGAGCGATCAATGGCAACGCCCGTCACCTCCCCGACGCTTATGCCATTAAAGCGCACGCTGGCACCGGGTTCGAGGCTGATCGGCCCCTCAAAGACGATTTCATAGGTGTCAAAATCGCGGTTGAACTGGGATTGGCCGAACCATAGGGTAAAGGCTGCAAAAGCGATCACGCTTGCAAGCACAAGTGCGCCGATCAGAGCGAAATTCGCACGTGTTTCCATCGCCTGCTAGCTCCTCTCCGCCTCATATCCGGCGGAGGCGGCCCGTCCGCGGGGCCCGGAGAAGTACTCCTGGATCCACGGATGATCATGCCGTCGCAGTTCATCGATCGTGCCAACGGCAAGGACACGCTTTTCGCCAAGTACGGTTATACGATCACAGGTGGCCGCAAGGGTATCGAGATCGTGCGTGACGAGAAAAACGGTGAGCCCCATCGCCTCTTGGAGATCGCGAACAAGCTGATCGAAACGGCCAGCGGTGATCGGGTCGAGGCCAGCTGTCGGCTCATCCAGGAACAGCAAGCTGGGATCGAGGGCCAAAGCTCTGGCCAGCGCTGCGCGCTTGCGCATGCCGCCCGACAGGTCAGACGGAAATTTCTCGCCCGCGGTCGTTTCCAAGCCGGCCATACGAAGTTTCATATCGGCGAGTTCACGGGCAAGCTGATGGGGCATGCGCACATGTTCCTTGATGGGGACCATGACGTTTTCGAGTACCGTCAAATTGGAGAAAAGTGCCCCATCTTGAAACATCACGCCCCAAGACTGTTCAACCCGGTGGCGATCTGCATCCGACAGCGTTGCGAGGTTCTCACCGAAGATCTCGACGGTGCCCCCCTGGGGTGGACGGAGGCCGACAATCGCCCGCAACAGTACGGATTTGCCACACCCGGATGGCCCTATCACTCCCATGATCTCACCTCGGCGGATATCGAGGTCGAGACGATCATGGACGACATGGTCGCCGAATGCGTTGATGATGCCGCGAATCCGTATCGCAGGAATCTGCGTTTCTTCGAGCCAGCCGGGATGGGAAATAGTATCTGCCATGGTCAGATGCCCAGCTGCATATAAAACATGGCGAATGCCGCATCGATCACAATGATCGAAAACAAGGCCTGGACGACGGAATGTGTGGTGGACTCTCCCAGGGACTGGACGGACCCGCCGACCTCAAGGCCCTGGCGGCACCCAATCAGTGCAACCATCATCGCAAAGAAGGGTGCTTTGGACATGCCAACCCAGAAATTCTCTATGGGAACCATATCGAGGAGTCTGTTCAGGAAAAGCGTCGGCCCGATATCCAAAGCCGCCCAACAGACGATCAGTCCTCCAAAGAGGCCGGCTATTGTTGCCAGGAATGTCAGGACCGGCGTCATGAGCAACATGGCGATGACACGCGGAGCAACCAGGACCTCCATGGGGTCGAGGCCAAGCACCTTCATCGCATCGACTTCCTGACGCATGCGCATGGCCCCAATCTGGGCGGTGAAAGCGCTGTTCGTTCGGCCGGCCAGAATAATGGCAGTGATGACAACGCCGAACTCGCGGAGCACCGCGATGCCGACAAGTTCAACGGTGAAGATTGTGGAGTTGAAGGCTTCCAGGGTGGTCGCGCCGATAAAGGCGATCACCGTGCCGACAAAGAAGGACAGGAACATCACGATCGGGATGGCATCGAGGCCAGAACTTTCCATCACCGAGACCGTAGCCGTCGCGCGCAAGCGCTGAGGCTGCAAGGCAATGCGGGCAATAGAGAGAAGTGTCTCACCGACAAAGGACAGGGTTTTCGCCCCTTCTTCAAGCCCATGCACGGTGCTCTCCCCGATACGGGCGAGCCAATTTTGGAAGCCGAAGGGTTTTGGGAGCTCAACGGGGCATTCGTCGCGGGCCTCGCGAACACGCGCCAGCAATCGGCGGGCCGTGTCGTGATCGCCGCGCATATAGACATTCTCGCGGTCGGCGCAGCCCCGGCGGGCCAATCTATCGAGAATGAAAGCGCCAGCTGTGTCTATCGACCCAATGGATGACAAATCGATTACGGGCGGCTGATCCATGTCGGGTATGGCGCGTAGCCGGGCGTCTACGGCACCGACAGTGTGCACCGTCCAATCACCCTCTGGGGCGATGACCAGCGTGTCTCCTTCCTGGATCAGGCTGAGTTCTGGATTCAAACCTCTTGTCATGACGGCCTTTTCTAGTCCGTGGACGCTATCAGGATATGCTTAATAGCCGGGAAGGACAAAGCTTCAAACTTCATACAACCGGACTATAAGCAGCGCATGGACCTTAAAATCGATATCGTGGCCACGCCGCTCAGAACTGCTTTTGCAATATCGCGGGGGGCGAAGACCGAAGCGAGAACGGTCCTCGTCACACTCACGAGGGGCGATGCTCGGGGCCGCGGCGAGTGCGTCCCTTATGCCAGATATGGTGAGACCGTTGACAGCGTTGTTCGCCAGATAGAGACGGTGCGAAGCGATGTTGAAGCGGGTCTGTCGCGCGACGCCCTGCAAGCGGCAATGCCGGCGGGAGCTGCACGGTGCGCCGTCGATTGCGCCTTGTGGGATCTCGACGCGAAACGGACCGGCAAGGGCGTTTGGCAGCTCGCTGGTTTGCCGCAGCCGATGCCAATCGACACGGCGATGACCATTGGTCTGGATCACCCAGAGGCCATGGGGATTGCGGCAAAGGACTGTGCTGGGTCCCTCCTGAAATTGAAACTCGGCAGCGATGACGATCTGGCACGCCTGAAGGCCGTCCATCGGGCTCGGCCGGACGCCCGCCTGATCGTCGATGGAAATGAGGGGCTCGATCCGACAACATTCCAGGCGTTTGCTGATCGCGCCTTTGACTATGGGGTGGAGCTTATTGAGCAACCCTTCCCGGTCGGCGCGGACGATCCCCTGCTCGACTATTCGGGCCCCGTTAGGGTATGCGCCGACGAAAGCGCTCATACCAGCGCCGATATCGAGGCCCTCTCAGAGCGCTATCAGCTGGTGAATATCAAGCTCGACAAGACCGGCGGACTGACCGAGGCACTGGCGATGCAAAAGGCCGCGCGTGATGCAGGCATGGGTGTGATGGTCGGGTGTATGGTGGCAGGGTCTGTCTCGATGGCACCGGCGGTCTTGCTCGGACAGCGGGCGGATTTTGTGGATGTCGATGGGCCGACCTGGCTGACTGAGGATGTGGCGCACGGCCTTCGGTTTGAAAATGGACGGGTCTATCCGCCCGTCGCTGCCCTTTGGGGATGAGATCGCAACTATGCGCTTGCAATCTTGTAATAGAGATCTTTCCAATCCGGATTGTCTGTCTCAATCAGATCGAGTTTCCACCGTCGACGCCATCGCTTTACTCGCTTCTCTTTCGCGATGGCCTCATTCACGTCTCGAAAAACCTCAAACCAGACGAGGCGGCGCACGGTGTACTTGCTCGTAAACCCACGAATGCATCCGTTTCGGTGTTCCCACGCACGCCGCACCAGATCATTCGTTATGCCGGTGTAAAGCGTACCGTTACGTTGCGAAGCAAGAATGTAGACGTAGTAGCTGACGTCGCGCATCCCGGAACATTACAAGAACATTTAAGCATTGTCATCCCGGAAAGTGCGAAGCACTTATCCGGGACCCAGAGACCGCCAGACTGTGGTTGACTCACTGGGTCCCGGCTCTGCGGCCTGACGGCCTTGGCCGGGATGACAAGGGCGAACCTTCGCCAAATAATGGCAATAGACACAAACATCCGACGAATGCCGACGCGGCCATGAGCCAAAAGCCCTGGGCCTGGGCGGTGTCGAATGTATCGTACCAATAGCCGGTGAGGAGGCCAAAGATGGCAAGCATAGGCCCATAGCCGACGGCGCTAGAGATCGAGATCACGGTGCCGATCTTCTCTGGCACAATTTCAGTACGGAGGAATTGCATGTAACCGATATGGGTGGCGGCAAAGGACAGCGCGTGAAGCGCCTGCGCCGCGTAGAGCACTTCCAGCGATGGTGCGAAGCCGGTGATTGTCCAGCGGATGAGCGCGCCCATGCCGCCCAGGAGCATGATGGCCCCTGCACTCCAGGATCGGAATAACCAACCCGAGACAAGCAGCAGCACGACTTCCAGCGCGACACCAATCGACCAGAGTGCGCCGATATGTTCCTCGGCAATGCCCTGCCCCAGCCAGACATTGGAGCCGAGATTGTAGTAATAGGCATGGGCTGCCTGGATGAAGGAGGAGGCGAGTCCAGCGAGGAGAATGCGTGGATTTCGATAGAGACCGAAACCCTGGCGCATCGACTGGACGAGGGATAAGGGTGCCTGCTCTGCCGGGGCTGCCTTCGGCAAAGTCAGTCCGAGCGCCGCCATAAGGACCGACACACCTGCCATCCAGTAAATGATGACTTCCTCACCCATCCGGCCGATGAGCACACCGAGAGCCAGGCTGGTCAGGATAAAGGCGGCCGAGGAGATGGATCGGGCCGTGCCGTAATCGGGCCTGGTATCCTTCGTCGTGGTAAGGAGCAGGGTCTCGACAAGCGGCATGAGCGTGCCCCAGGCAATGCTGGCGAGCACGATGGCGGTTGCAATAATGGCCTTCGGGCTTTGTGGAATGACAATCGCGTAGGCGAGGACAAGCACCATCGACATTTGAAGGAGCGCGCGGGCCAGCCCTGTGGTCTCCGCCCTCGCAGCGGCAAGGGGTCCGGCAAACACGCGGAGCAGCATGCCCGCGGCGGCGATGGCCGATATCTCCGTACCGGAAAACCCGCGGGCCTGTTCAAGCCAGACAGGAAGATAGGGAAGATTGGCTCCAACAAGCAGGAACAATGCTGCTGAGAATGCTGTGGCCCGCCAGGCCGGGTTCATTCCGACGCTTTGATATCTGCTGCGGCCGCTGCACGGGCCTCGGCAAAGTTTGGCAGGGCTGGCATACGCGCTTCAGAGCCTTCAACGAAGAATTGCCAGATGCGCGCATTCAGCGATTTTGACACTTCATCGGTCTTGGTTTCGATGTCTTCCTGCAAAGCAATCAATTCTGCCGACAAGCGATCATGGGTTGGCTGTATGGCCGAAATCTTCATGCTGAGGCTTCGTGTATCGCCGGGGTCCCTGCCGCCATCTATCAGCAATGTGCGCATATCTGCGATTTCGGACAGGAGACGATCGACAAGACCGTCAAAACACTCTGAAGCCATAACCGATAAGAGGCCGGCCATGGTGACGTGACCCGCTGCATAATGGCCGTCAAAATGGGGGGCCACGTCAATGATCAGCTTCTTGCCGACACGTTCGAGGATCATGGGGATGTCGCTCATGGGGGGCTCCTAAACGCGGTATTTGGTGGCCAGGCGAGCTGCAAGGATGCGCTCATGGGCGGCGTGGGTGAACCAGCCCGACCAGGCCAGGATCGGGTCGTCATTCTTGGCGTCAGCAAAGGTTCGGCCGGAGGAGATCCATATGCCAATCGCCTTTACCGAGGAAAAAAGCGACCACCATTCATAGGCGGCGAAATCAAACTTCAGACCCGAGCTGATTTCCCATTCGGCGATGGCTTCCGGCCAGGGCAAGAGACCTGCCGCGTTTTGAATGTCCCCGCCCGACCAAAGGGGATCGCAAACCCAGGCGAAGTCTTCATAGGGGTCACCGAAATGGGCCATTTCCCAGTCCAACACCGCGGTGATCTTGCCAGCCTCATTGTGGAGGAAATTGCCGATACGATAATCGCCATGGACGATCGAGATGCGTTTGGCAGGGGGCGGCGGATTGCGGCGAAGGTGGCGAATGGCGGCGCGCGCGATGGGCTCCGGGCGACGGGCATGCTTGTCGATCTCGCCTTCCCAATAGTCGAGTTCGCGGGACCAGCACGTGTCGATTGTCGGCATATCGATCACATCTGCGAGGGGCGAACCTTCGACCGGAACGGCAGCTATGCGTCCGATGTGGCGAAAGACATCGCGGCCGATGCTCTCACGGAACGGGTCTAGGGCGTCGAGCTGAAAGGGTTGCGCCGGCACGCCCTTTTCAATGCGCTCCATAACAAAGAAGGGTGCGCCGAGATGGGCACCATCTTCTTCCAGGAAGAGTGCTTCTGGAACCGGTAGGTCTGCCTCTTTCATTGAACGGATCGCTGCGAATTCAACCTTGCGCTCGGTGTCGACGAGGCTGTCCGGTGGATCACGGCGAAGAATGAGACCCAGCGTCACTTTCTCACCGTTCAGCTTGTATTTCAGATCAATCGAATAGGTCTCACGAGACGCACCGCCGTGGATGCGCGAAAGATGCTTTACGCGTGCCTCGCTCGCCCCTTCTATGCGGGTTTCAGCATAGGCAGCAAAGGCGTCCGCCAATCGTTGTTCTTCTGCCGTCATTGTCATGGTGCGCCATCCATAACGGATTCGAATCCGCTTGGGGCATGGGGCCCAACGAATAATTGTTCAAATACCGCAACGCCCTCGTGACGATTGGCATCGGCATCTGTCAGTACCGCCTTTGAAATGGCCTGAATATGGAGGTTGTGGGGATCGGCCCAGGGCAGGTCGGCAGGCGTGATATCCTCGCGCTCCCAACTCGGCTCCTCGGTGATGAACGCGCCATGGGTCCATTTGGGATGGCGGTAACCGATGCCCTTCATTTGAAATGTGCTCATGGGTGTGATCTCGATCGATAGATCTTTATTGCTGCGGTCGGTAAAATTGAGCGTCGCGCCAGATGCGCGGCGGGTACCCGAGGTGTAGCTGACATCGGCCTGGCAGCGCGCCATGTGCAACTGGTCGGCCTCACTGGCACCATCTGGAACGATCACCGCTCGGGTATTCCATGGATGGCCATAGGCGTCGTCATTGAGATGGAAGAAGACCGAACGATCGGCAAAGTTCACCGGCGTCCAGATCCAATAGAATTGTGGGATCTGAAACGGCAGGACGGGCTGGGGATCGCTCGCGCCGATCGGGCGAAGGCCCCAACTGCGATCGCGTGTGCCTTGCCAGCTGTCGGGGGTTACAGAGATCTCCTCCCCGTCGAGATGCAAGAATCCGGACCATCGACCGTTCTGCGTCAGCCGTGTGCAATCGATTACCATGCGTGTGCCTTGTCGCCAGGTGAAGCGCGGCTCTTCGATGGGATGCGCGCGAGCGTCAAAGGTGAGATCACAAGCGATGCCCTCGGTCTCTTTAATGGACAGTCGCAGGCGTCGAAGGGGTTCGAGGACATCGAGCGCATAGGGCCCAATATTGGTTTGCATACGTTCCGCATTCAGACTGCGGGAAAAGAACAGACAGCTCTGCTTACCATCTTTCAGAATGGAGATTGCACCGTCGATGATATTGAGGTGGGGATAGACGCCGAGGGCAGCGGCAAAGAAGATCGAGCCGTCGGCATTATACCCATTGAAAAAGTAGCGGTCGTAAAAATTCCTGTCGGACCCAGCGAGCGCTATGGGCTCTGGCGTCTGGTGGATGGGGTAATCGTCGCCATGCGTGATCATATTGTCGGCCTCCCTATTTGCCTGGGTTACAACGGGTCAGGCCCACTCGTCGAGTGTGGGGATCCATAACGTTGCGACAATGCTAAAAGGCGCTTAATCGCAATTACGGAATTCGACGCAAACCTATGACTTTGGCAAGAACCGCAGCTTTGATCGGCTTTCTGTGTGTGGCCCTCGGTGCCTTCGGGGCACACGGGCTCGCGCTCTATCTGGGTGAGACGCAACGCGGCTGGTGGGACACGGGAACGTTCTATGCCCTCACCCATGCGGTCGCCGCCTTCGCCATGGGGCTGACGCCAAAACCTCGCGGACTTCACCGCGCGGGCTGGGTCCTGCTGTTCGGGGTCACGGTGTTTTCAGGGACGCTCTATGCGATGGCGCTTGGTGCGCCGACCTGGCTTGGTGCGATTACGCCTATTGGCGGCGTCAGTCTTTTGACCGGATGGGCACTCGCTTTCTTCGCTTCCAAAGACCAAGAACGGTGAGTGCGCCCACAACAATCATGAAATTTGTCCTGCATTGCGGCCAGAGTATTCGTCGGCCAGACGATCTGCCAAATCATTTGCGCGATCGATCTCGCTGTCGAATGCTGCCAGTGCCATCTCTGTCGAGGCCGGTAGCATGACAGCCGCTGTGTCGGCAGCATTGGCAAAGCTGCGCCGGCATTTGCGCGCATTCACGAACGCCTGCTCGTAAGCAATTAGATCCGACCGCACGATGTTCGAATCTGTTGCGTCGCGCAATATGGCTTCAGCCATATCGGACATGTGAGACAGTCGATCAGCGGCATCCGTCGCATCGCTGGCCAGCGTCCGCATTACCTCGTCAGTCGGGCGCTCGCCGATGCCAATCAAGCTGACATAATCTGCTTCCGATGTCTCGGCTTCGCGGCCGCTCATCAAAACGCTCGCCAGCTCTGCAAGTCCACCAGACTTCTCAACCCAGCCACGCGTTTCTGCCGTTTCGTTAAACTGATCGGTCGCTTCGCGCAGCGCAGACTGTTCTTCGGTTAGCGAAACTGTGGCAGTTGTCTCACCGCGAAATTCGGTCACGGTGGCACATCCTGCAAGGCAGATTGCCAGTAAGCCAGCAAGAGGGACGACAGGCTGGTTCATTCTCTACTCTTAAAAACTACTCTCTTAACATTTTACTCATACTGAGTCATTTGGACAGGTCCAGGCTTTATTCCATGTCGGTCTGCGGATAGGTGAAGCATTATGACGAATTCACATAACCGCCGGCGCCTCTACTCTCCACATGACGCAACCGAAACAGGTCGCCTACGCGTCTCCGATCTCCACGAACTTTATTGGGAGACGTCAGGTACGCCAAAAGGCGTGCCCGTCGTCGGACTGCACGGGGGACCAGGTGGAGGAAGTAGCCCCGAAATGCGGCGGTTCTTTGACCCTAGCCGGTTTCGCGTTGTTTTATTTGATCAAAGAGGTTGCGGCCGGTCGACGCCGAGATCCGAGTTGCAAGGCAATACGACCTGGGATCTGGTGGATGACATGGAACGGCTTCGCGAGAAGCTGGGCATTGATCGCTGGCTGCTCTTTGGCGGATCATGGGGCTCGACCTTGGCCCTTGCCTATGCCGTAACACATCCGGATCGGGTGCTCGGCCTGATCTTGCGGGGAATCTTCCTTGTCACAAAGGCTGAGCTGATCTGGTTCTACCAGGACGGCGCGAGCCGGATCTTTCCGGATGCCTATGACCGCTATATTGCTCCGATCCCGGAGGACGAGCGTCACGATCTGATCACAGCGTTTAATCGGCGGCTTATGTCGCGGAATGCCGACGAGCGAAAAACGGCGGCGCGTGCCTGGTCCCGTTGGGAAGGCGAAACGCTTTCCCTGCGCGCCAGCGGCGATGCCCCGCCCCGCTTTGACGACGACACGTTCGTGGATGCCTTTGCGCGGATCGAGAACCATTACTTCGTGAACGGAGGCTTCTTCGATGCGGATGGGTGGCTTCTGAAAGCAGCGGCCGAAAAGCTAAGGGATATTCCGGGCACTATCGTGCACGGACGTTACGATGTGGTGACGCCGTTATCATCGGCTTGGGCGCTTAAAAAAGCCTGGCCGAAGGCAGATCTGCACATCATTCCAGATGCGGGGCATTCCAGCTTGGAACCCGGAATCGTGGACCGCCTCGTGAGATCGACAGACCGGTTCGCGGAAATATTCGCCGAAGCCTAGAAGCTGGTTTTACGCGTTCGGACCAAGCAGCGCCGTGAAGATATCTGGAAGGGCGATCCAGCCATTGTTCTGGGCGGTGTCGAGTGCCCCGAAGATGAGAATAAACGTCACGGCAGGCGGGACAATATAGCGGCAGGCCGTATGCCATGTTTCGAACACCCGCCCGTGTCCGAGTTCCGTTTTGAGAACCTCTGGCCGCAATACCCAACCTGCAAATAAACAAACGAGAATGCCGCCAAGGGGTAACATAATCTGGCCTGTCACAAAGTCGGTGAAATCGATCAGTCCATCATTATAGATATAGCCCGCGCCGATCATGAACAGCACAAAGCCAACGCCGAGCGATGCCCCCAGGCGCGTAACGCCCTCCTGCTCTTCTAGCCAGGATACGCCGACTTCCATGAGGGAAATCGATGATGTCAAAGCCGCAAACAGCGCCAGGGTGAAAAATACACCGCCAATAATGTCACCACCCGGCATTGATGCGAACGCCGTTGGAAGCGCGATAAAGAAGAGCTTCGCGCCTTGCAGCAGATCTTTGTTCTGTTCCAAATCAGCTAAAGGAAAGCCGAACTGGAAGACCAATGGAAAAATGGCGAACCCGGCAATGATGGCAACCATCGTATCAGCCCCCGCCACGATACCGGATGCACGCGGAATATCCGTGTCCTTCGACAGGTAGGACCCGTAGGTAATCATCAGACATGACCCAACGCCGATCGAGAAGAATGCTTGGCCAATCGCGGCGAGAAATGTCCCGAACGTGACTTTGGTGAAATCGGGTTGAAGCAGAAATTTCGCGGCGTCGGCGGCGTTGCCCTGCGTCAGGGCAAAGACGACGATACCGATGAGCAGCAGGAAAAATGCCGGCATCAGAATGGTGGCGGCGCGTTCGATCCCGCCCTTCACGCCGCGCGACACGATCAGCACATTTGCCAGAATGAACAGGAACAAGGCCATCAGCATGCCGCCGCGATTGGAGATGGTGGCCCCAAAATT
>JBCBUY010000105.1:0-11942 GCA_039817885.1 Pseudomonadota bacterium
GTTCAGTCATGCGCCGCAGAAGCGTATGGGCTCATGTCCAATTTCGCTTTTCATCTTGCCATTGGCGGATGGACTGAACACACAGAAAGCTAGAACTTGAATGTCCCCGACAGGATCGACTCATAAACATCGTGGGTTAGCGGAACGTACTCGCCTTTGTCCGGATGCGCAAACCAGAGCGGGTCACCGGCCTTATCCGGATCGAACCCTTCATTCACCAGATCCACTTTCCGATATTTGAACGTACCCGTTGTCTCGGCTTCCTTCTGTGCACGAATGAAAATCGGCACAGCATAGGCCGGTAATTGCTGTTTGAGTGCATCAAAGAGACCCGCCAGATCAAGGTCACCATCCGGCGTGATCGACGCCATCCCCGCCTTGCCGTCCATGCCCGGAATGGGAACACCATAGACATTGGCATGGCCAACCCCATCGACCCGTCCGACCACATCGGCAACCTCATTGGTCGAGACATTCTCCCCTTTCCAGCGGAACGTATCGCCAATCCGATCGACGAAGAAAATGTATCCGTCCGCGTCCTTTCTCATAAGGTCACCCGTACGGAACCAGGTATCGCCCGCTTCAAAAACGTCGGTAAGCAATTTTTTCTTCGTCGCTTCCGCGTCCTTATACCCCTCAAAACGTGTCCGCGCATCGTCGCCGATTTGCCCAAGCACCTCTGCAGGTTCATCCGGATCGGCTGGAATGCAGAACCCATCTTCGCCGCGCACGGGCATTTCGGTCTCGACGTCGAACTTCACGAACGCCACATGGGCGAATTTCTTTTCGAGGATCTTCGGAATACGTCCAACCGCGCCCACCTTTCGGTCAACATTCAGAAAATTCACATTGCCTTCGGTCGAGCCATAAAACTCCACCAAGCCCGGCACATTGAAACGGTCGAGGAAGTCCTTCCAGATTTCGGGCCGCAGACCATTGCCAAATCCCGTCCGCAGTTTGTGGGCCTGCTCCTTAGGGTGCACAGGTTGATTGAGAAGGTATCGGCACAGCTCACCAATATAGACAAACACCGTGGCACCATTATCGGCGACATCGTCCCAAAACTTGCTGACAGAGAACTTCCGGCGAAGGATGACACACGCCCCCGTCATCAAGGCTATGCCCACACCGCAAAGCCCGCCCGTACTGTGATAGAGCGGCAGCGTGACGTACACCCGGTCACGCGCCGTGACCTCAGTCGGCATCACAAAGGTCCGCATCATGCCCTGGGTCCGGGTCTGCGTGAGCTTCGCCGCCTTGGGCAGGCCCGTCGTGCCAGACGTGTAGACATAAAGGCAGACATCGGCACCCCGCAGATGCGCCCGATGGCTACGATCCGGCCGGGCATCGTCCGCCGCGTTCAGCGCCGTCTCCAGATTCTCACACCCGTCCGCATCCCCAAAGCACCAGAAGGACATCCCTCCTTGCAAATGCTCACGGGCACTGTCCAATTGCCCGACCTGTTCTGCACCACAAATGACCGCTTTCGCGTCCGCGATATTGATGCAGTGAGCGAGGGCTTCTTCGGCAAGATTGTGATTGATCAGTCCGGTGACAGCTCCGATTTTCGACAGTCCAAACCAGACCGCCACATAGTCCGGACAATTCCCCATAAACAGCGCGACCGCATCGCCGGCCTTCAGCCCCTGGGACAGCGCCCAATTCGCGACGCGGTTCGCCCGGGCATCAAATTCGCCATAGGTGACGATGTCCCCCTCAAATCGGAAGGCGGCATTCGCACGATGTTTGTCGACACTTGCCTCAAGATCGTCAGCAACAATCTTCTCGCTATCGGGGCCAAGATCATCAAGATATTTCAGTATACGCCGGAAGGCCGATACAGTTTGCCAGTCGCGTCGAATATTAGAGATAAAACCCATGGGAGAGCCTGCTCCGTCTCACAATTTGAATTGTCTTACTGTAAGCACAGCAGACGTTACGCAACAATTGCTACTCGCTCTTCAGGGGAAGCAATCGTCGGATCGCCGTTTGCAGATTGCCATCCTCGTGCTAGCTCGCCGACGATCGATTAAGAAACGTTACCAAAGAGATCTGAATGACCGACCAGGATCCCCTCGAAATCGTCCTCGACCTTTTAAAAGTTGAGCGTCTGGAAGTTGACCTGTTCCGGGGTCGGTCGCCCGACGAAACATCCCAACGTGTTTTTGGCGGCCAGGTCATAGGTCAGGCGCTCATGTCCGCCTACCAAACCGTCGAAAATCGCCGGTGTCACTCACTCCACGCCTACTTTATTCGCCCCGGCGATCCCAATGTGCCGATTATCTACCAAGTCGACCACGCCCGCGATGGTCGCTCCTTTACAACCCGTCGTGTGGTCGCAATCCAGCACGGCAAACAAATCTTCAACCTTGCTGCGTCCTTCCAGGTTGATGAGGAAGGCTGGTTTCACGAAGCACAAATGCCCGATGTGCCAGGACCGGAGGGCCTAAAAACTAGGCTCGAATTGCGCAAAGAAGCGGCACATCTCTTCCCCGAACCGATGCGCGCGCAGATGACACGGGCCCGCGCCATCGAGATGCGCCCTATCAATCCCGGTGATTTCATGAACCCAGAACCCATGCCGGCTGAAAACCAGATCTGGTTTCGAGCCATTAGATGTTTTGAAGGGACGGAAAACGACGCGATCCACCAATGCCTTATGGCTTACGCGTCCGACATGTCTCTGCTGGATTCCGGCACCCGCCCCCATGCGATCACCTGGCAATCCGGTGATGCAATGATGGCCAGCCTTGACCATGCCATGTGGTTTCACGCCCCGGCCCGCGCCGACGAATGGCTACTCTACACCCAAGACAGCCCCCATGCCGGTGGAGCCCGCAGCTTCAACCGCGGCATGATCTTCAAGCAGGACGGCACCCTTGTCGCGAGTGTTGCTCAGGAAGGCTTGATGCGGCCGCGCCGAAAAGGCTAAGGACTCTCAAAACAGGAGCCAGCATGTCGGAGACCCTCACCCCTCAGGGTGCCATTATCTATCTCATGGTCGTAACCGCCGCTTCTGACGGCAAAATGGACGACTCCGAATTACGCACCATCGGCCGCGTGGTTCGGTCCTTTCCGCTGTTCAGTGAAGCCGATGAAAGCCGGCTCGTGCGCACCGCGGAGGATTGCGGCCAGCTCATGGCCTCTAATGGAGGCCTTCAAAAGGTGATGGATCTGGCGGGCAGGTCAATCCCGAATCACCTCGGTGAAACCGCCTATGCAGCCGTCATCGACGTGGTGACAGCAGACGAAGCACTCGACCCCGCAGAGCTTCGTATCCTGGAAATGGTGCGCGACACCCTATCAATATCCGACGACGGAGCATCCGCCATCGAGCGGGCCGCAAGGGCGCGCCACATGACAGCCGAGCCGGTGGACTAACTTCAGGAATTCCGCCATCTAGCGAGCCTTCACCCACCACAAGGCACGTAATGAAGACCGTCTTTTCCGCATCTCTTTTTACTTTGGTCACCTCCGTCATCGGTGGGACGAACGCGTCTCTATCAGATGCAGCATGGGCGCAGTCCACCCCACCCGCAATCTCCGAAATTGAAAAGGAAGCAACTTTGGAGACCGTGGTCGCGCCGACCATTGCCGACATCCTGGCAAAAGAGAGCCTCTCCAACATCGCCAAGGCGATTGCGGCAGGCGATGTCACCTCCGAGCAAATGGTCGAGGCCTATCTCGAACGCATCAAAACAATTGATCAATCAGGAGCGACCCTTCAAAGCATCCTCTCATTAAACCCGAACGCCATAAAAGATGCCCGCGGGGCCGACGCGGCATTTGCCGCCGGCGAAGCGCTGGGCCCCCTCCACGGTGTCCCGATCCTTCTAAAGGACAACATCGAGTCCGCTGACCCGGTCGCAACCACCGCCGGAGCCCTGGCCCTTAAAGCGAATATCACCGGGCGCGATGCACCACTCGCCGCCGGCTTGCGCGAGGCTGGAGCCATCATTCTCGGCAAGACCAATTTGTCCCAGTGGGCGAACTTCCGCTCATCCGCCTCCATATCGGGATGGAGCGCGCTTGGCGGTCAGGTTCGAAACCCCCACATGCTCGACCGTACACCTTGCGGGTCATCGTCGGGATCCGGGGCCGCCACTGCAGCAGCGCTGGCAGCGGGATCCGTCGGCACAGAGACCAATGGATCGATTATCTGCCCATCCTCCATGAACGGTGTTGTAGGCTTTAAACCTACGGTCGGCCTCGTCTCCCAAACGGGTATTGTGCCCATCTCCTTCACCCAGGACACGGCAGGCCCCATGACCCGGTCGGTGCGTGATGCTGCCCTGATGCTGACGGCGATGGCCGATGAGGACGATACCGATTTTGTCGCTGCGCTCTCAAAGGACGCCCTCCAAGGCAAGCGTATCGGCGTGCTTCGTTTCGCCTCTGGCCCCAATGCCGAGGTCAACGCGCTGTTCGACCAGGCACTGACCCATCTGGAGGAAAAAGGCGCGACCCTCATCGACATTGAGGACGCCAATCTGCCCAGGGACTATTGGTCTGGCGAGGGCCGTGTCCTGGAGACCGAGTTCAAACACACCATCAATGCCTATCTAGCGACAACGGACCGAGATCAGGTTACGACACGAACATTGGCGGACCTTATTCGCTTCAACCAGGAACACGCCGATATCGAACTTTCCCTGTTCGATCAGGACACGTTCACGGAATCAGACGCACAATCCGGCATAGACAATGCGGAGTATCAGGCCGCCCTCGACAAAATCCTCCGGGCCTCCCGAGACGACGGCATCGACAAATGGTTGACCGACAAAAACCTCGATGTGCTGGTCGCCCCCTCCTACACGGCCGCTTTCCTTGTCGACGCCGTTCATGGCGATAATTTCAACGGCGGCACGGGTGCCAGCTATATCGCGGCGATCGCCGGATATCCGCACCTCACAGTCCCCATGGGTCTCGTCCGCGGCTTACCCGTTGGACTGTCCTTCATGGCCTCCGCGGGAGATGACGCAGATGTCCTCGCCATGGGATATGCCTATGAGCAAACAACAAAACACATTGCGGCACCGGCCTATCTGAAGACTGCCGAAGACCTTGACCATATTGCCCGTGCCATGCGCCCCTACACGCCGGAGTAAGCGACCATGCCCCTCACCCTGTATGGCTTGAAAAACTGCGACACATGCAAAAAGGCTCTGAAAGCGCTCGACGCAGCAGGACTGCCGGTGACCTTTGTCGATATCCGCGCAGACGCCGATCTCGCGAACAAAGTGCCATCCTGGCTTGCCGCGGTCGGAGCCGATAAACTCGTCAACAAACGGTCCACCACCTGGCGGGGTCTGTCAGAGGCAGAGCGCGAAGGTGATACCGACGCTCTTCTGATCGCCAATGCCACCTTGATCAAACGCCCGGTAATCGAATCCGGTCAGACGATCCATGTTGGCTGGACCAAAGACATCGAAGCCGCCCTGACATGAGCACCTTCCGAAAACTTGCCCGCAACCTCACCATCCGCTCACCATTTGCCCGAATGGCGCAACGTTGGTCGGAACGGCGCGTTGCGGCAGCTGCCGACGACATCCCGGCAATGGACGAGCAAGGCCTGGCCATTCCACCGGCCCTCCTGATGGCAACCGTGGCCGGACATGCCGACTGGCGCGGCTTCCTTCGCTCGGGCGAAGACGCCTTGGCAACCTTCGCAGCTGCTGTAGATCGAAATGGAGGCGACTTCTCCAGCGCAGAACGCGTGCTCGACTTTGGCTGCGGCTGTGGTCGCCTGGCGCGTCACGCGCCCGCCTATACGTCGGCAGAGTTCCATGGTGTGGATTATAATCCTGATCTCGTCGCATGGTGCGACCAAAACCTGCCGGGCACCTTCGCACTCAATAAACTCCGTCCGCCCCTAAACGTGCCGGACAACCATTTTGACACCATGTACCTTCTGTCGGTATTCACCCATTTGAGGATCCCGACGCAGACCGAATGGCTCAAGGAATTCCATCGCATTCTAAAGCCGGGCGGCCACTGTCTCATCACCTTCCACGATGACGTCCACGTCAATCTGCCGATCACCGATATCGACCCTGAGCAACTCAAAAGAGATGGCTTTGCCTATTATAATAACGCGGCTGAAGGATCGAACTTGATCGCAACATTTCAAACCAACGACCACATAAGTTCGCTGGTGACGCCGCTCTTTGAAATTGGGGAGATTGTTCCGTCGACCGACAACCCTATCACGCAAGCCATTCTCGTCCTGCGCAAAGCCTAGACAGCGTTTACTGCCGCGCGCGGGGATTATAATAGAGTTTCTGCTCGCGATGGCTTAGCGTCGGCGCAATCTTACCATTTCGAACGCTTCGGCAAAGCCTGCCAATATGCCTCTTGCTTGCACGGTTGAATTTCAACATCGCCGAGAACAGCTCAAGCACAGCTTCAAGTTTCGCATTCGTATGCGCAGCATCAAGTTTCACGATGCGCGCCCCGCCCAGATTGATGATACGATGATCAATCCCGCCAATATGACGCCCCTGATGGTCAAACAATTTGTAATCAGCGCCAATGCTGAACATCTTTCGGCGCAACGTATAGAAGCGTGGCCCGGACTTGCCTTGAATAAAGAAGGTAAACCGCTCCGGCAGGAAGGGCCACGTCCGTGCAGAACGCTCCACTTCAATGATCTGATTGTGCCGGGCCAGATTTAGCGAGAAGGCCGGCACGGGGACACCCGTCCCGCAGCTGAGCTGCATGGAGCGGCCGACCAACATCTCCATCGTCCCACGCCAGCTCAGGGTTTCAGAGAACAGTTTGATCACAAGCCGCCGGTCAAAATTCTTCTCCTTGTCCCACAACCCCTTCCGGTAGGCGATCAAGGCTTCGCGCTGGCCGCCATCCACCGTCTGACCAATAATCTCCATATCTTTGGTGAATTGATCCGAGGCCGCCTCATTCTGTGTGCGCTTCATAATGCCGAGCTCGGCTGTGTTGAAGTCCGTCGCCCAAAGATCAACCTTGAACTTTCGCTGCTTGTATTTGCGTGAGGGTGTTCTGGCGCGCTTAGCGGATTTCCGCGCCGAATCCGCGACCGCTTTGTCGTCCACCTCAATATCTTTCGCCGCAAGGGCGGTTCCGTCAGCCATGGCGATCTCCCATCGGCAAGTATCTAATCGCCGGACAGATATTCACGCTTTGGTTAACAAAATCGTTGGATCGGTTAGGGATTGTCCGCATTTGCAGCTAAAAAAAGCCCCGAGAACAAATCCCGGGGCAACCGCCAGGAAGGGAGTAAGGGTTACCTGGCGCAGGAGGGCCTGGTCTCGGACGAACCGCAACCAGGCGAGAGTAGTGAAGATGAGCGCCTCCACGAAATCGGCGAGATCATCTTCGGCATTGCCCATGGACGTCCTAACCCACGAGTAGCTGTGAAATTACTCATCACGCCATCGCCAAGACTGTGACCATCGTCACGATTGCCCCTGAAAATCGTGATATCACATCCTGATTGCAAGCACGGGCCGATCCACCTAAACGGGCAAATCCGCTTGCAGCCCCGTTAAGGAACAAGACGAATACCCTGGCCGTGCCCCGAAGATTAAAGCGAGGCCAGAACCTCCTCAAGGATCGCCATACCGGACTCCCAGCCGCCACCCATCTGCGCCATCACACCCGCAAAACACGCAAGCTCAGCCTCGCTCGCCTCATGCGGAGACCAGACGAGCCGCATCTGGGTTCCCTCCCCGACGGCCTCGAAAGTCACCTCAAGCAGCATCGCTCTTGGCCAGTCAGGCATGCCGGGATTGGCGACTATGTTCCAGTCGGCGTCTGTGTTGGATTGAACCATGACGAGCCGGGTCGGTGGCTGAACCTCTAAATACTCGGCCCGTTGATAGCCCGACTGCACTGTCATACGCATTTCATTCAGCCACTCCCCACCGGGACGGACATCCAGCTTGTGAATCACCGTTTCGACACCAGGTCCGTACCAGCGGGCCAGCAGGTCTGCCTCAGTCCAGGTGCGCCACACCGATTCAGGTGGTGCCGCAAACAATCGCTCAAGTTCATAAGTCGGTATGTCAGCCATATCAGCTATCCCCTTTCCCATCCTGCGCCATTGTGGCGAGCAAGACATCCAATTGGTCCAAGCTGCCCTCCCAGAACATCCGAAAGGCCTCCAGCCATTGAACCGCCGCCGCCAGCGGCGCAGCTTCCAGTTTTGCTGGCCGGCGCTGACGATCAACATCTCTTGAGATCAGGCCAGCGCGTTCCAGAACCTTCAAATGCTTCGACACCGCCGGCTGGCTCATCTCGAAAGGTTCAGCAAGCTCGTTCACCGACGCCTGACCATCGGACAGACGCGCCAGTATTGCGCGGCGCGTCGGATCGGCGAGCGCCGCGAAGACTGCATCAAGATCGGAGGGACTCGCAGAGGAGAGTGTCATTTGCATAACCATATGGTTATATAAAAACAGTCTACGCGTCAAATCTTCCTTCACACGCCCGCGCCGGCAGCGCATAAAGACCGCGTCAGAGGGGTGGCCGGCGTGAGGGACGGAACATGGACGCAGACACCTACAACGCGTATTGCGGCTCCTTGCCCCACAGCACTCATGTGGTCCAATGGGGCGGCGCACATGTCTGGAAGATCGGAGGCAAAATGTATGCCGTCGGCGGCTGGAACAGCGACCTCGAGGCCTTCACCGTCACCTTTAAATGCTCCGACATGTCCTTTGAGATCCTGAAAGAGCAGCCCGGCTGCCAGCCGGCCCCCTATCTCGCCTCCCGCGGCATGAAATGGATCCAGCGCACCTCTGATGCGTCACTCAGCGATGAGGACCTGAAAGCTTATATCGCCGAAAGCCGCCGACTGGTGGGTGCCGGCCTCACTAAAAAGAAGCAGCGCGAACTTGGCCTATTGGCGAATTGACCCAAACCAACACTCTTCCCAAACGCGAAAGGCTAGCCTAGGGTAATGCCATCCGAGGGGTGTCCGGCGTCTTCAATAAGAGACCGGGCTGAGACATCACCCTTTGAACCTGATCCGGGGAATGCCGCATGTCGCGGCGTGGCCGGCGCGAGGGACGGAGATAAAAATGCAGATTGGCTTCCTCCTCTTTCCGGAGGTCACACAACTCGATTTCACTGGACCGCTTCAATTTCTGTCGCGCCTGCCCGGCAGCGAGACGGCGCTCCTTGCGGCGTCAGAGGACCCGGTCAGGACCGACACGCCGATGCGCATACTGCCGACGCACACATTCGCCGCGGCCCCAAAGCTGGACCTGCTCTGCGTGCCTGGCGGCTTTGGCACCGCTGCCGCGATCGAAGACGACGAAACGCTAGACTATGTCCGCAAAGCCGGAGCCGAAGCCGAATATGTCACCTCCGTCTGCACTGGCGCGCTGATCCTCGGTGCAGCCGGCCTCCTCGAAGGTAAGAACGCCACCACCCACTGGGCCTATTGCGATCTCTTGGCGCTCTGTGGCGCAACCCACATCGATGAACGTGTCGTCCAAGACGGCAACACCTTCACTGGCGGCGGCGTTACTGCGGGCATAGACTTCGCCCTCACGCTGATCGCCGCCCTCCACGGCGACGACGTCGCACAGGCCTTTCAGCTCGGCTTCGAATACGACCCCTCACCGCCCTTCAATTCCGGTCACCCCCGCAGCGCGTCACCAGCCATTCTCGACGCATCCAAAGATCGCTACGCCGCATCGCGCAAAGGTGTGAGCGCCGCGATCAAATCAGTCCGCTCCTAAATTATTTCCCGAAAGCCAACACAATGAACAAACCCACTGACCAATCCGATTTCACAACCCCCGAAGTCACCACAGGTCCTCTGCCAGCCTCCCGCAAGGTTTACACCCATCCATCCGATGCGCCGGACCTCGCTGTGCCCCACCGCGAGATTGATCTTCATCCGACAGCGGAGGAACCTGCCGTCCGCGTCTATGACACCTCCGGCCCATATTCGGACCCCTCGATCAAGATCGACGTCGAACAAGGTCTTCCCCGCTCCCGCCGCGACTGGGTGCTCGAACGCGGCGGTGTCGAAGAATATGAAGGCCGCGATGTGCGTCCCGAAGACAATGGCGGCGCGAAAGGCAAATACCTCGCCCGCGAATTCCCCGTCCGCCACCGCCCAATGAAAGCCATCGATTTTGATCCGAACAGCAGCCCTGGGCGCGACCCATCGCGAGGCGCAGCCGAAGCGGGCGGTCAAACGAAAAGACAACCCACAACCCAATACGAATACGCCAAGGCCGGGACCATCACAAAAGAGATGATCTATGTTGCCACGCGCGAAAATCTCGGCCGCGCCGCCGCTGTCGAGGGCGCAAAGGACCAGATCGAGCAGGGCGAGAGCTGGGGCGCGGAGATCCCCGAGTTCATCACGCCGGAATTCGTCCGCTCAGAGATCGCCGCAGGCCGCGCCATCATCCCGGCAAACATCAACCATGCCGAACTGGAGCCGCAAATCATTGGCCGGAACTTCCTTGTGAAGATCAATGCCAATATCGGCAACTCCGCCGTCGCCTCAAGTGTGGAAGAGGAAGTCGAGAAAATGGTCTGGGCCACAAGATGGGGCGCGGACAATGTGATGGACCTCTCCACGGGCCGGAACATTCACAACACCCGCGAATGGATCCTCCGCAATTCCCCCGTCCCCATCGGCACTGTGCCGATCTACCAGGCCCTCGAAAAGGTGAACGGCATCGCCGAAGACCTCACCTGGGAGGTCTACCGCGACACACTGATCGAACAGTGCGAACAGGGCGTCGACTATTTCACCATTCATGCCGGCGTCCGCCTCGCCTATATCCACCTGACCGTGGACCGCGTGTGCGGCATCGTTTCGCGCGGTGGCTCCATCATGGCGAAATGGATGCTCACCCACCACAAGGAATCCTTTCTGTACGAACATTTCGAGGAAATCTGCGACATCATGCGCGCTTATGATGTCTCCTTCTCCCTGGGCGACGGCCTCCGCCCCGGTGCCATCGCCGACGCCAATGACAAAGCTCAGTTTGCGGAGCTTGAAACCCTCGGGGAACTGACGAAAATCGCCCATGCCCGCGGCTGCCAGGTGATGATCGAAGGCCCCGGCCACGTGCCCATGCACAAGATCAAGGTAAACATGGACAAACAGCTGCGGGAATGTGGCGAAGCCCCGTTCTACACCCTCGGCCCCCTCACCACGGACATCGCGCCCGGCTATGACCACATCACCTCCGGCATCGGCGCGGCCATGATCGGCTGGTATGGCACGGCCATGCTTTGCTATGTCACGCCGAAGGAGCATCTCGGCCTTCCCGACCGGGACGATGTCAAAACCGGCGTCATCACCTATAAGCTCGCCGCCCACGCCGCCGACCTCGCCAAGGGCCACCCCGCTGCGCAAATCCGCGACGACGCCCTCTCCCGCGCGCGGTTCGAGTTCCGATGGGAAGATCAGTTCAATTTAAGCCTCGACCCGGAAACGGCTCGCGACTTCCACGACCAGACCCTGCCGAAGGACGCCCACAAGGTCGCCCATTTCTGCTCCATGTGCGGCCCAAAATTCTGCTCGATGAAAATCACGCAAGACGTCCGCGACTATGCCGACACCCTCTCCGACAATGAAAAAGCCGATCTCGAACGCATGGCCGATGAGGTCAGCCGCGGGATGCAGGAGAAGAGCAAGGAGTTTGTCGAGAAGGGTGGGGAGATTTATATCGCCGGGGACTAACTTTCCATTGTACGAGCGTTGTCAACTTCCAATTCAAACTCCACGACATAATCACCCTCTGGAAAATCGTCGTCGCTTTTCAAGTGAAGATTGAAAGATTTTTCCGAATTAAATCCTGACGACTTCCTAAGCGCGGTCGGCGCTCCAACAGGAGATCGCTTAATGTTAAAGTCTATTGAATCTTGATCGGGAATGACCTGCGCCCCGATTGGTCCCGCATTTGAATTGAGAGTCTCTGACAATGGGG
>JBCBUY010000106.1:0-11737 GCA_039817885.1 Pseudomonadota bacterium
CTCGAACGAAAATATGTATCCAACACCAAGTATCTGGGCTTTCGTGTCGTAGGAGCGCACTGTGTCTTGGGCTTCCTTTAGCGCAGCCATAATCCCATGAACCTTATTGGTCTCGATTTGGGGGGGCTGGTTGTCTGACATTTCCTGGCTCATGCACATCTACCTTCGGTGTGCCGCCGTCGAGATCGGGCGCTGTAGGGCTCAGTCGATCCGTTGCGGCTATTCGCATCCTGCCTAGCGTTTGCCATAACCGCAGTCAATTATTGGCAAGCTACTTGCCAAAATATTAAAGTTGGTGGTGTCCGGTACTATGCGTTGATGTCTTTCACGATCCGAAATTCGATATGGTTTGATGAGAAATCGGTGTCTGATGGCTGATGGCTGATGGCTGATGGCTGATGGCTGATGGCTGATGGCTGATGGGCGGTGGGTTGATAATGCGGGCAAAAATTATCAGCACAAAGAGCTGTAGGTCAGTTACCTTGATGAGATTTCAGGACGGTACTTCGCAAAAGTGACCACTCTATCGGCGGGAAATTCGCAGCCAGATAATCGAGATTCTGAGGTGGGTGGACGGGGAGAACACGCTTGTATTGCGGCAATCAAACCGACAATTGGCATTTTGGCAGGCTAGGTGTTGAATTCAACTCGCATCGATTCGAGTTATGAGACCTGACAGGGTTAGTTTAAGGGTCTCCTTCGCGTTCTCAATGGAGAGATTTTGGTCTTCTCGCAGACGTCGCCAAGTCGGGAATGCCAAGGTTACTTCGATGGCAGCGAACAATGGCCGCTTTTTCACGATATGCTTTGGAAGAATTGATTTCAGAGACGTCCTTAGTAAATTCGTTTCGCGATCATGCTGCTTTTGTAAAAAATCAGAATCGAATCGACGAATTGACAACGCAACTTGCATCGGGAAAATGAGCTCAAACAGTTCTGCGTTCCGATCCACAAACTCCATGAGCTGATCTTGCCACTCATTTGTTTCAAATGGAGCGAGGATTCTTGGCATAGTCAGTCCTGCCACTTCGTCGGTCATCTCTTCGTAGAGTGTATCCATATCTTCGAAATGCCGAAATACTGTTCTGAGCCCAACATTCGCTCGCGCAGCAACATCAATAGCACTCGGAGTCGCGTCGCCTTCGCGAATCAAGTAGTAGAGCGCCTCCAAGATGCGGCGACGGCTGTAATCACTGCGCTTACGCCGACCATCCTCAGTTTCCGATTCAAATTCTGACCAGGGAGTCTTCTTTCTAGATTTTGCAGGCATGTGTTCTCTCGTGCGAAACGGCCAACTTATGGCGCATGTCGTGCCAATTGCAAGACCGAAGCCAGGTTCACTGTGGTCAGCATTATGCTAATTGGGCCACCAGACGTAGTCGTCACCTGCTTCTATGCCCTCCACCGGTGGTTTGTCGATCGAAATGGGGCTTTCCAGTGTATATTCATAAAGAGCGCCAACAGAATTTGCTTGGTGCTCATCAAGTAGCAATGTGAGGTCGGCGACTTTGTCCGGACGCGTTTCGGCCAGATTCGTCTGTTCGGTCGGGTCTGAAGCAAGATCAAATAGCCAAACTCGATTGTCGCGCTCATTCAATTGAAGCTTCCAATCGCCGGCTCTGACAACACGGTAGTACCCAGATTGCCAGAAGATAGCATCGTTCGGACGCTCGATCGCTCCGGTACCGGTGGCCGCTGGCAGCATGTTACGCCCATCGATCTCCAAATCGGACGGCAGCTGAATATCAGCGGCTGCGGCGAGGGTAGGCAAAAGGTCTATATGCGCAACGGGTGTCTCCACAATTGTTTGCGGGGCGATGCGACTTGGCCATTTAATGAACATCGGTACTCTGATGCCGCCCTCGAACAGAGTGATCTTCCAACCTCTATAGGGGGCATTAATATCAGACAGTCCGATATAGCCTGCACCTCCATTGTCGCTACTGAGCACGATGACCGTGTTTTCAGCGAGCCCTTCCGCTTCGAGTTTCTCCATGACGCGACCGACACTTCGATCGAGGGCCCGAAGCATTGCGGCATAAACCCTTAACCGATGTGGCTCGATGTCGCCAACGGCTTCATAGTCTGCCTTGGTTGCCTGCAACGGCGTGTGCACGCCCCAATGTGCCAGGTAAAGGAAGAATGGTCTGTGCTTGTTCGCTTCAATCACCTTCAGGCTTTCGTCGGTCCACCAATCCGTTAAGTAGCCTCCAGGTTCGAACGGTTCCCCATTGTTGAAGCTCGCAGCGTATTGTCCACTTGCCCAAAGAAATTTGTCGATCGGATCAAAGTCTAGTTTGGCGTTGACGACGTTTGGATCGTCTTCTGGAAGGTACAGGCTGTTGTGCAAATACAAGCTTTCATCAAATCCCTGAGCATTGGGATTGCTTTCCTCATTCCGTCCAAGATGCCACTTTCCGATGTGTACAGTGTGGTAGCCTCGATCTTTCAACAACTCGGCGATGGTGATTTCGGACCCGGGCAAGCCCTGGTCGTCGTATGGTATCGTGGTACGAGCTGTGCTTCGATTGAACTCCACGTTTGGCAGGGTGCCTCGATCTTGCCCATTGGCGATGGTGGATACCACGCGTCCCATGCCATTGATCATCGGTGTGAATTCGAATCCTGTCCGCGTCGGATATCGCCCGGTCATGAGCATAGCCCTAGATGGCGCACATGTTCCCGTGCCGGCATAGGCTTGCGTGAAAATCGCACCATCGGTTGCGAGCTTGTCCATGTTTGGGGTGGGTACGCGCCCGCCAGCGACGCCACCGCCAAACGTGGACAGGTCATTGATCCCGAGATCGTCGAGCAAGATGAATACGATGTTGGGGGGACGTTCTGTTGCTGAGACATCGACGGCCGTTGGGCCGTTTTGCCATTCAATCGGCTTGTGTGGCGCAACCGGATAACGGTTGGACTCAACTTGGTTCAGAGCAACGTAGGTCAGGATCGATGCTCTGTTTAACCAAACAAGCAAACCTACGCCTATGAGTACGGCGATGATGCCGAGGACGAGCTTTTTCCACATTCTCAAAGATCCTGAATAAATAGTTGTTCGCAGCCCGAGCCAGAGAGGGCGTCTCTAACAGCATGCTGTTCATGGTCTGCCGGGGATGAGTATTCGTCTCTCAACCAGCTCAGACACTTTGCTTGGTATTTGAAAGTTCCATGGCCAGCCCGTATTGTTTCGCGAAACATCACAAGTGGCAAGTTAAATGTCAATAAATAAGGTTGTGAACACTTATCATACAGCGAATGGAATTGCATTGTATACAAATGATATGGCTCAATCGCCGAGAGATGTTTTGGCATGTCACATGTAAAAAAGCATCATACACTGCTACTTTGACCTAAGATGTGATCATGGGTTTGTATGGACTCGCCGTGAAAAAGAGCCAAGACCCTGTCCTTGCTACTTGCGGTCCGGCCTTCGAAACCATGGACGCTACAGGCACTGACCTATACGGGTCGGACTGCGACAGCTGGCGTGTAGAAGGTGTCAGGTTCCGCCTCACCGATGTCGACGCTCCTGAAATTGGTAATCCGGAATGTGATGCGGAGATGGAACGAGCTCATGACGCGAAAGCTTAACCCCAGCTGAATTGAACCGCCTGCTCAAGCAAAGCTCATCTGATCCTCGCAATGTGGAGCACGATACATGTCTGGTGCGCACAAGGTTTGGCTAGACCACTTCATGCGGGTAAATGCACAGAAGGCCATCTGCAAACCTAGTGCAAATGCTTGGGTGACGAGCTTGCATTCGACCATTCCGGTACGGGTTCGGGCAGAGAAAAACCGAGGTCATGAGCATCAAAAATCTCGGCGATATCATTTAATAAGTCACACAGCATTTGCGGCGCGGTTGTCCCGAAATGGCAGCTGAAGTCACGTAACCGTCCTTCATCATCATCTATTTGTGTGCGTGATAAGCATCCAAGAAGAACGGCTTCATCTGCTGTGATCTGTTCAGATTCAATCGGCAGCAATTGGAATTTTCGGGTCGGCATTAATCGCAGAAAATACTCTAGCGCCAGGATGCTTCCCAGAAGACGCGCACCATTGGACTGAAACTGCTCTCCAAATAATCTAAACGTGCACCGACATGGCCCCGGCGGTGTTGCGGCTGCGCGCAACCCGATAAGAAAAAGTCTGTCAGCACGCGTAATTGTCAGGATCATTTGCGGGCTCCTGAATTCAGATCGTGTGGGAAATTCATCGTCAGCAGCGTGCGGAAGATGCTGTCAAAAGGTGGTGGTGCGAGGTCAGGGCTAGCGAGCCATTTTTTCACCAACGGATGCTGCGTGAATAGAAGGTCGCCAATCTCTTGGATTTCGCTTGTCGCCTTTGATTTTTCCAACTTGCGTCCTCCTAAATAATACACTATTGATAATGCGAATTATTCGCAAGATCAATTCAAGATCTTGGATAAGTTTTTATTCAATGGACTTGATATGAGTAGGAGATGGGTGCGTGCCTAATCGTTTGAGAACTTTCACCGCGAGTCTATTTGCATGTTTGGTGCCTCTTATGTCGGAAGCGCAGGACCGGATTGTCTCGGTCGGAGGAGACATTACAGAGATCGTTTATGCCCTCGGGGCGGGTGATCGAGTCGTGGCGACCGACTCCACCAGCGTATTCCCGGAGGCAGCGTTAGCCACACCAAAAGTTGGGTATGTGAGACGACTGTCAGCAGAGGGTGTTCTGTCTTTGGAGCCAGATTTGATTCTTATCAGTGGCGCTGCTGGCCCAGAAGCAGCGCTGGAACAACTTCGAGCGTCGGGCGTTACGCTCGTCGAAATGGAAACGTCTTACACGATTGAATCCGTTGTCGAGAAAATTGAGAGAGTAGCAAGCGTCCTCGACCGCGACGTCGAAGGCAGGGCATATGCTGACGAACTTAAGCGGGATTGGTCAGATGCGAGTGCGAGGATCGAAGCCTTGGACATCTCTCCGAGCGTCCTTTTCTTCGCAACATTCGCCGATAATGCGCCGCGGGCGGCCGGGCGTGATACTGCTGCACACGGTGTCATAGAGTTAATCGGAGGCGAGAACGTGTTTGGGAGTGAGACGGGTTACAAAGCTCTATCCCTCGAAGCGGCAGTTGCGACGGACCCCGACATTATTCTTGTCATGGATCAAAATGTGGACAGAGCTGGAGGATTGGAAGGGCTTTTGGAACATCCAGCCGTGTCCCTGACCACAGCGGTGCAAACCCGTCAGGTGTTCATCGTCGATGCTGTCAAAATCATGCAATTTGGCCCGCGAATCCCCGCGGCCATTGCAGACCTTGCCGCAACGATAGAAAACGGTCTTTCAAGCAGAGAATGACGGCATCGGATACACCCCTTGGTCAGACAGAGGTGTTTGGCGTCAGGCGGGCCAAGCGCGGCAGATTGGTCCTTATCGGCAGTTCAGGATTTGCAGTTGTGGGTATCATCCTCGCTGTGGTCGTCGGACCTTTTGCAATCAGTTTTGAAGATCTCTTGGCCGTTATTTTGCGGCGCATCGGTTTGATCGACGGGACGGAGCTATCTCAGGTGAAAATAGGTGTGATCGAGAATATACGTCTACCAAGGGCGGTTTTGGCTGTACTTGTCGGTGCATCTCTCGGGATTGCGGGCGCGGCCATGCAGGGTTTCTTTCGCAATCCGCTCGCCGATCCGGGCCTTATTGGTGTTTCAGCTGGCGGGGCGCTCGCCGCTGTAGCTGTCATCGTACTCGGCGGCGCGGCTCTTGCTGGCTTTACCCAAGCTCTTGGGGCTTTTGCTCTACCTCTTGCTGCATTCCTTGGTGCGCTTCTGACCGTCGGTCTGATCTATCAAGTTTCAAGTCTCGAAGGTCGTGTGATCGTTGCGACCATGCTGCTCGCCGGCGTTGCAGCAAATGCGCTGGCCTTTTCTGGAATAGGGTATCTCACCTTCTTGGCAGATGATGCTCAGTTGCGAGATTTGACGTTTTGGACATTGGGCAGTCTTGGAGGGGCAACTTGGAGCCGGGTACTGCCTGCAGCGACTATGATGATCGTCGCTATTGTGGGTTTGTTGACACTCGCACGCCCGATGAACAGCCTATTATTGGGTGAATCTGACGCATCGACCCTTGGTGTGGATGTTGAACGCGTCAAACGCCGTGCAGCGATTTTGACGGCTCTCGGCGTAGGGGCAGCGACAGCCGTTTGCGGGATTATCAACTTTGTTGGCTTGGTCGTTCCGCATCTCGTTCGGCTGATGACAGGTCCAGATCATAGATATGTGCTGCCCGGGTCGGCGCTACTGGGTGCGGCTTTGGTTTTGTTTTCCGATCTTGTGGCCCGCATGGCCGTTGTCCCTGCCGAGCTTCCACTTGGCGTCGTAACAGCAGCGATAGGGGCTCCATTCTTCTTTTGGCTACTCTTGCGTGACAAACGCCGGGAAGGACTCGGATGACAGCGCGGCTCCAAAACACAACCGTCATTCGCGGCGGACAGGCAATTCTGAACGGCGCGACGCTCGATTGTGCGCCAGGTCAGCTGACGGCTTTCTGCGGGCCAAATGGTGCCGGTAAAACGACGGCACTTTCGGTTTTGACAGGTGCACTTATACCTGATCGCGGCGAGGCGATGCTGGGAGGTCATCCCATGCGGGATTTAAGCCCACTTGTGCTAGCGCGCCAACGCGCTGTTGTCTCTCAGGTCAGCAGGTTGGGGTTTCCATTTCAGGTCCATGAAGTAGTTGCCATGGGCCGCGCACCGCACCATGGAACAAGCGGCCAAAAACATGATCATGGGATCGTCAGATGTGCCATTCAGGCGATGGATCTCCTTCCACTGGCTGAACGCAACTACCTGACGTTGTCCGGAGGCGAACGCCAACGCACGAACATTGCCCGAGCGCTAGCACAAATTTGGGATTCGCCTCCATCTGGAGCAACCCGTTGGCTTTTCTTGGATGAACCAACGGCCGCACTCGATTTAAAGTACCAAATTTCACTAATGCGGAAGTTGCAGGTCTTCGCGAAAGAGGGGTGGGGTATTGTCGCGGTTCTGCACGACTTACAGCTTGTGAAAGACTACGCAGACCACGTTGTTCTTTTTAAAGGCGGGGGAATTGTTGGAAGCGGGTCGGCCTCGGACATGCTAGCCGACGCAAGTATCCACGCGACATTCGATTTGGACGCTCCTTATTCGCTCGCCTAACGGCCAAGAAACTTGAAAATGCGCCGACGCCGGTTGGGCAATGCAAGAAGACTGTCGGTTCATGTTATTGTGTCTTAAGCAACAAGCATTCTGAAAGCCCATGGATGTTAGAACCTGATCGGGCTGCGCGCGACCGCTCTGGTCAGGCTGTCACCTTCGTCCCGATAATCTCTTGGACTGGTTCAAAGCCTTCGAATTGCGGGTGACCAAGATATAGGTTGTCATTGCCGCCCGCATTTCTGTGAGCAAGGCGGAACGCTTCAGATTTCGTCCAAGCTTTGAAATCAGCCTCTGATGCCCAAATTGTATGAGAAGCATAGAGCGTGTGGTCTTCATTGTTCGGGCCTTTCAGGAGGCGAAACTCTTGGAACCCAGGCACATCGTCCAAATGCGTTTCGCGCTCACGCCAGATACGCTCAAAGGCTTCCTCTTGTCCGGGCGTAATCTTGAATCGGTTCATTGCTATAAACATTGCACGGTCTCCGTCTGTTTATGTTGCCATCTTGTCAGCTCGCGCACAGCGCGCCAGCTCAAACTACCAAATATGAATGCACGAGCGTAATACACGTATCCACGTATATCGATTGATAGCTACGTGGCATCCGGGTCGGTTTGCTCCGAAGTGCGAAGTCGGTCTGACAACGCTCCAAGAGCTGAAGTGGTGAAGCGGTCAATAAGTTCGTCCGCCTCACTTTGGGCCTCATTTAAGGAAACGGTACCTTCCATATACGATCCGGCTAGCGCCATCAGCGGCATATACAGATCCTGAGGTTCCCCTTTTAAGGTGAGAGCGAAGGCAGGAAGTTCTTGTTCCATACTGGTCCAGGCGGCGCGAACGCTTTCCCAGTAATCGGCCGTTCCAGCCCAGTAGTTATCCGCCACTTCCGTCGCGAACGCGTCGAACTTGTTGTAGGTGTTTACGCCAATCTCTCTGACAAGTACTTGCGGCTCGCCCCCCGACAAAATGAGTTTTGAATTATCTTGTTCATGAACCCAACCATCAGGGGTAATCGCGTGGCGGTTCACAGCGAGCACAGCGTGATAATCGTCTCTTGTTGTCATATCGCGGCGGGGTAGGGGGCGCAATTCTGCTGGGGACTCCCATTCAGAGACACCGTTTTCGTGGGTCCATGCAGCGACCGCACCATATCGCGGAGAGTCATCAACTTGATAGACCGTTTGGGACCAAACACCTGATCGTTCTTCCTCGGCGACGTCTCGCATCTCCCAAGCGTTCCCGCCGACAAAAACGAGGACTTGATCTGGTTCATACTGCCAGTCCTGGCGCCAATGTTTGATTGGGAACTTTTCATCCGGGCCCCCTACAACAAGAATGTGTTGTAGGCTGATGTACTCGCCGGTGTCTTCGATAACCCGAACGACCTCATGGGCACCTGACTGATAGCGATCCATTGGTTCATAGTCATCAACGAACGAAACGGTTTCGATAAAGTCGAACGAAACGTCGTAGTTTCCCGCCATGGCCAAGATTGCCTCACGGTCCGCCTCAAAATCTTCGGTCACTTGTAAGTCTGTTGACGCTCCAACAGCTGTTGCGAGTTCAACATTCGCCGTCTCGCAAGCAGCAAGACCAAGTGCCGCCATGGCACAATAGTGTACTTTTTGGATCAAACCCACCGACCTCATCTGATAATTTCCTTGAATAAAAAGCTCTACTTCATAGCCGACAATCTGTCTGAGCTGTACTGCGATCAATTTGCATTTGCAAATACAATAATCTCAGGTATACGGATTCCTCTGTTGAGAATGAATTGCATATGCGAGGGATAGTGATGAAGCAAGTTTTATTGTATGGAGTGATGTCTGGGGCGCTGCTGGGATCTGGTGCGCACGGACAGGAGGTTGCCGCTGAGACCGATGATGAGGTCACGCGCCTCGAACCGATTTCAGTATACGCAACAAGGAATCCGGCACCGGCATTTGATTATCCTGGGCAAGTGACCGTTATTGATCGCGACATTCTGCTCGACTTCAATCCGTCTACTTTGCAAGAAGTGTTTCAGGCCGTTCCAGGTGCGCAATTTGATTCCGGCCCGCGGCGGACGGGGGACGCTCCTACTGTGCGAGGGCTGTCAGGCAGCGGCGTATTGATCTTTCTGGATGGAGCGCGACAAAGCTTTGTCTCTGGCCATGATGGCCGCTTCTTTGTCGATCCGGAGCTTGTTCAGGCTGTAGAAGTTGTGCGCGGTCCAACCTCCGCACTTTATGGCTCTGGTGCTCTTGGTGGTGTCATCGCCACGCGGACAATTACTGCCAGAGACGTTCTGGCCGAAGGTGAACAATTTGGATTTCGTGTTACGTCTGGATTTCAATCGGTAAATGACGAGTTCCGTGTTGGCGGTACGGGCGTTTGGCAGTCTGCGGATGGCCTGTTCGATGTGGTCGCAAATCTGACCTATCGCGACTCCGGGAATATCGAACTTGGTAATGATTTCACATTGCCGGCGGATGATGAAATTTTATCATCTCTATTGAAAACGACACTCCGACCCACCGATGATCTCGAACTCTACGCTTCTTGGATCCGGTATGGGGCGGATTCCACTGACCCTCAGAATCCTCAAGGCGTAAACGTGGCTGGGCCGACCAATGAGCTTGTCTTCCGTGACGCGGAAAACAACACGTTTCAAGGCGGCTTAAATTGGAACCCCGCTGCGAACGATCTGATTAATTTGAACTTCGTCGGGTACTACTCAGACAACACTGTCGAGGAAGATGAGGTAGACGATCCTCGAATGTCTCGACTGATCGGTCGGTAATTCGGGTTTACTTTGGACAACCGTTCAATCTTGACGTTCAACGATGTGGCCTCCCTGACATTTACTTATGGCGGTGAGTACTATCAGGATCAGCAAACAGGTTTGGACACTGATACGGCCGACGGCACTCGCGGAGGTGTGCCAGACGCCGAGACGGACTTCTTCGGTGTCTTCCTTCAGGCCGAACTGGCTCTGACCGATCTTGGGCCTATCCCAGGTGAGCTTAACATAATACCTGGTGTCCGATGGGACAGTTTTGAAACGTCGGAGCCGGGCGGAACTTTCGACATTGATGAGGATGAGTTCTCGCCGAAAATCGGGGTTTCTTACAAACCCGTGCCGGAACTGCTCATTTTCGGGAATTATGCCGAGGGCTTCCGGGCACCTAGCTTCAATGAAGCTTTTGCGGACGGCACGCACTTCACCGTGCCAAACCTCTCAGCTCCACCAGGACCCTTCGGGCCCAGCTTTGTTGCCAACCTTTTCATTCCGAATGCTGACCTTGTTCCAGAAAACTCGAGCACTTGGGAGATTGGTGCAGGGGTTGATTTTGACGGCATTTTCTTCGGCAATGATATTTTCACAGCCAAAGCTTCTTATTACAACTCCGACGTCGACAATCTGATCGGACTTGATGTTAACACCCCGCTGGGATGCTTTTTCACACCAGCAACGGCCCCACCCGGCATTCCACCGTTTGTCGTTGCTTCCATGCCTTGTGGTACCGGTCCCGAGTTTGGGAATACGAGTCAGAACATCAACATCGCGAATGCGGAGATCGAGGGTGTTGAGGTCGAGTTTACCTATGACTCAGACTACTTTTATACGCGCGGAAACATCACCACAATCGACGGTATCGATGAAGACACCGGGGAGTTTCTCGAAGGCGTGCTTTCACCAAACACGCTATTCATCGACACGGGCCTCAAATGGCAGCCGTGGGGATTGCGGGGTGGCGTTCGCCTTACCTTTGCAGACGATTTTAATGAGGTGAACGATCCTGGCGAAGAGCGCACGGGCTTTGTGTTCGGAGATATCTACGCAGTTTGGGAGCCGCCAATCGAGGCGCTTGAGGGGATCCGCCTCGACCTGGGCATCGACAATGTGGCGGATACCGATTTTGAAGTTGTCAACGCCGGGGTCAGTCAGCCCGGACGCAATTACAAGATCGCAATCAGTTGGTCCAAAGGCTTCTGACGCAATCTAAGAAGGAGTGCTCGCATGTGCGTACCAATACCCGATCGAACAATGCTCGGATGGTTGAGAAGCCAACTTCGCATTCTTGAGGCGTGGCGCGATGAGTTGTTGAGACGATCTGAAACTGACGCTGAAACGCTCGAAAGGCTTGATCGCCACTCTGCTTGGCTTGGCGGGGAGATAGACCGGCTTGAGCAAGAGCAATCACAAGCTGCATAGTGTTTTGAGTTTGGGTGCGGCGTCAGCCAATCAAATTGGTCGGCATTCATTTTCTCCTTCGTGTAGTCAATTTAAGCCGCACCCAGGCTCCCTTCCTGCCTCAATGTGAATGCCGCCAAGCGCGCGCGACCTGCCTCAGCCGCGACTCCCATGAGATGGGTTCCTCTGTGGGGTCACCCGGAAGGGAGGTCCGGGTCATTGTGATCGGTTTTTTGTCTTTTGTCTCGTCGGCAGCGCTCAGAGCAGTAGACAATCTCCTCCCAATTACGCGCCCATTTTTTGCGCCAATTGAATGGACGATCACAGACCGGGCAGAGCTTTGACGGCAGATTGGCTTTGCTCATGATCCGTCCTCTGCCGCAAG
>JBCBUY010000107.1:0-11464 GCA_039817885.1 Pseudomonadota bacterium
TCTTTGCTGCGGCAATTCCTTGACGGATTCGTGTGCTCATAATTCCAGTTTCAAGTTCAGCGCAAGCGGCTCTGATTGTGAAGTTGAACACGCCCTCAGGCGTTTCGAAATCGTATTCCCATCCCACAGCCTCAAAACTCACGCCGCGTGCTCGTAGAGCGTCAACCTGGGTCAGTGCTTCTGAGGTGCAACGGAAAGCACGGTCAACGTCCCATACCACAAGTGTGTCACCAGATTTCAACTTTGAGAGAACGTCCTCAAACACAGGTCGATGGGACGACGTTGCTGATACACCTTCTTCTACGAAGACAGCATCGCAAACCTCCGACAGGCCGTCGATTTGTCTCGCGGGAGACTGTCTGTCAGTCGAGGTCCGAATATAGCCGAGCCGTTTGCCGTGGCGTACCACAGGTGATCCTTTCTGTTCGCGAAGCTTGTTGCCCTCTCACTTGCTCAAAAGGTGACAAAACCATTCGTTTTGTCCTGCAGGGCAAATTGGAGATCGGCTTGGAATCTCGATTCTTGAGAGTCCTTAATGATCAAGCACTTAGTAAAATAGAGAAACCGGATTAGAACAGCAAGGTCAAACAGGCCAAAACGAATGGTTTTGTCACATAAATACAGGGTGCTAGCTGAGGTTTGCCTGCACCCATGTCTGTATCCCCCATTTTTGCGTTTTGCCTTGATGCCCTCGGCATTGCCTTAGCAATTCTGGATTTCACAGGCGCAAGCCGCCGTATCGAAGAAAGACTCGCAACGTATCGCGATTGGGAAAAAGCTCAGGCCGAACGATCGAAAGTACACAGGAGTGAGCTTGTAAGTGGAGCTTGGCCCAAATGGATGAAGCATACGATGGTATCCCTGTTCCTTGCGGGGCCGCCGATCATTCTTCTAACGCTCTATCTCTATTGGGATCAGACTCATTTGAGTCGATGGACAGAGGGCTGGCCTAGTTGGGCGTTTGGAATACTAATTGCCGCCTTACCCGGGATCTACTTGATTTACATGCTGCTCGTCGCATTATTCACGATGTCGCTCAGTGTTTGGTGGTCATCCACCCTACATCGGATTTTTTGGGCATTGAGCCGCCCACCAGCAGGCATAATGGGCACTGTCGGTTTAACACTCACACTCGCAAGCAATCTGAGAGTGGGGTGGTAACGGATACGGCTTCAACTAGGTTACGTGTTGGAAGCTAACCCAGGCGCTCTGTTTCTTGCATTGGAGATAATCGGCTCTTGGCTGTTCTGGTAAGCCCATAATGTAGGCCCAACCGAACCTGCGAGCGCGACTAACCCACCCGCAAATGCCGCTGCCACTATCGGCACGCCCAGAAACATCAATGATGCTCCTATCCCAACACCAGCTGTCACAGACAATCCAACTCCCGAAGCAGCTTCCTTGAAGAATTTTCCTAAATCTATTTTTCTGTTTCGTAGCAATACGCCTCACTTTGTTATTATGGAATATAATAGCAAAGATGTAGACTGAAAGTCAATATAATCTGTATACTGACTATATCGATGGGGTGGTCATTGGCTGTAGTCGGTACCCATCATATAAGACCAGCAAAGGCAGCCTAGAACCCCGGCATCCGGTGAAGACCACGGCTTTATATGCGCTTCTGGGTGATACTGCATTTCATAATCGGGAAAATAAACCGTCTGATTAGGATGCAAATCATTGCGCAAATAATTAGAGTAGATAGATCGAATTTTTGGCAGCAGAAATTTATTTTCTATTACCCGACCTCCAAGTAACATCACGGTTGGCGCAAAGAAAAAAACCGTCTGCATCAATGCTTGAGCTAGATAGTACGCGATAACATTCAGCCTATAGTCGTAAGAAGGCAAGCGAGGAATATCTTCCGGGTTTAAGTCATAGCGCTCTTTTAAGGCCGATAGCGACAACATACCCTCCAAGCACGGCAAAAAATGAGCCCCGCAACTTTCGAGAGACAGCTTATCGAAGACATCGTCACTGTGCAGATGTACTGACATATGGCCAATTTCTGGACTTGCGTCCCCCTGAAACAGATTGCCACGCGAAAGCAACGCACCACCTATGCCAGTGTCAGCCAGAAGATAAAATACTGTGTCATCGAGCGGTCCCTCCGCTTCGACCCGCCCCAAGCGGCGGTAACGGTAATGCTCTCCTAGGACAAAGGCTTCGGCATCTTTCAGCACGAAGCCGACTGGAGGTCTCCCTTTGGCTCGTTTGTGCAGTTCGCGATTTAATTCTTTTTCTATCTCAAACCCCGACCACTTTGGAGATCGACAGCCTTGCGTTATCCGCCGTAGCTTGGGTGTGCCGTAGGTCACCTCAGCTGCTGTGCTCCCAGGCTTGATATATCCCCCTTCATACGGACCCAACGTTGCGAGCGTTATAGCTTCGAGCTTCTCAAAGTCACAGTGCTTTGAAATTTCGTCGATTGCTTTGATGAGATCGTCTTTTGCAGAGTCACCACAAGGAAACCGTCTCGCTGTTTTCTCCCCGTCCCGATTCAGTAAAGAGGTATCCGAACTGATCTTCGCCGAAGTCCAGTGATTACCTCTATGTTCGTAGGTTGCGAGAGCCCAGATAATCTCGTCATCTGCGAAGAATACGCCAGCCAGCGAATAGTCATTATCCATAGATCTGTCGTAAGCAGCACCAGAAAAACTGCAAGTTGTTTATGCTCGGCCTGACCAACTACATCGGCATTGAAATCATCGCGCTCTATCCGCGCTCGAATGGACGCACGTTCAACTCTTTCGCTTTCGCCCGAATAGTCACAGAATCGTAGAGCGCTTGCATGCGCAAAAGGAGATCGGCTTTAACATCGAACGCTAGCTCGATCCGCAAGGCCATCTCAGGAGAAAGCGAAGCTTTCTCATTGACGAGATCAGAGAGCGTCGCAAAGCGCACACCCAGATGCTCTGCCGCTTTGGTGATCGACAGCCCTATCTCATCCAGAATCTCAACACGAATGAACTGCCCCGGATGAGCGGGCGGCATGCCCATTTTGAGTTTGTCCTGTCCCATCAGTGGTAGTCCTCTAGGTTCAAATCGTGGATGACGTTGTCCTTCACCGTGAAGGTCAGCCGCCAATTTCCACTGACAGAGATCGACCACACACCCGCCCTATCGCCTTTTAGCTGGTGAATACGCCAGCCCGGTGGACCTTCAAGGCTTTCCACATCTGCAGCTACCTCAAGTGCTGTCAGAATGTTTTGCAGACGCAAGACTAAGTCTTGCCGTAAGCCTTTGCTGTCTCCACTCGTAAAATACGCGAGTAGGCCTTTGTGTTGTATCGATGCGATCTCCATTGTTGCGTCCTATCTATTATACGGTATTACCGTATAGATTTGCAAGTTCATTCTTAAGACGAAGCCTAGCACTCAAAATCGGTTCAAAATCCCCGAACAGTATGGGGACGGATCATTTGCAATTGTCAGGCTTGGGTCAGTTTTGCTAATTTCTGTGGATCGCAAGTTATGCGCGGTGAAACCGCGCCCTTGCCAAGGGTGGGGCAAGCCCCTCCCGTTGGATCCCTCCCCATGACGATGTTTGTTGAGGAGCTCTGCTCCTCGAAACATCATCAGGGCTTCGCCCGCATGCGGCAGCCTTGGTCTCGTATCATGGGGATACAAACCATGGACAATTGATATGACCGCAGCCAGTGGCTCGGAGACCCGGATCAGGGGTAACACCGTTGGTGTTCGGCTCTCCGATACAGAAAAAGAAAAGATCACAATGAAGGCCGACAGACACCGTGTGTCCGTCAGTGCCTTCATGCGTGAATCTGCTTTGTCTATTGGAGAGGAAGAAATCTCCTCTCCGTCAAAAGCACCACGCATCAGCGTAAGCGAGAGCCAACAGATTGCTCTGGTGCTGGCCTGTCTCGGGCGGATGGCAGATCTCGTCTCAGATTTTGAGAATGACGAATACGGGTCTGCATCCTCCCGTATGATTCTTCTTGCCGCATTACGGCGAGAGATCATGGCGGTGCGCGATCTATGCTTCAAAGCCTTGAGGCGCAGGCCATGATCTTGAAAGGAAACGCCAGAGCCGGAGCTATAGACCTTGCGCTTCATCTCTCTAACGAGCTCGATAACGAGAAGGTTGAAGTGCACACTCTTCGGGGTGCCGCATCCCTGGATCTGTTTGGTGCTTTCCGCGAGTGGGAGCTGATCTGCCTTCAGACCAAAGCAAAGAAGCCGTTCTATTCTCTCTCCATCAATCCTGATCCAGCACAGCGGGAGTGGACAGACCGAGAATGGAAACGCGCCATTGAAACTACCGAGACAAAGCTTGGACTTTCCGGTCAACCATGCGCTGTGGTGTTCCATCACAAGGTTGGAGAAAGTGACGGTCAGCTTCGGAAGCATTGTCATGTCGTCTGGTCACGGATTGACGCTCGAACACTCAAAGCCGTTCACATGAGCAATGACCGATACAAGCTCAAATCCTGCGCGAAAGACTTATCCAACGAGTTCGGCCTAGAATTGCGTTACGGGCAAAAAGACAAATCCAAGGGGTTTGATCTCGCGCTTTCTCAGGGACACAATCGTGATCCGGAAACAGCAGCCCAGCGGAAGCAGAAGATTACAGCGCTATGGGAGACGCATTCGGAGCCGGATGCGTTTGTCACAGCGATGCGCAAAGCAGGGTACATTGTTGCGCGAGGCGATCGCCGGACTTTTGTAGCCGTCGATATCGACGGTGAAGTTCACTCACTTGCGCGGCAGATTAAGGGCGTGAAAGTCAAGGACGTGAAATCGCGTTTGGGAGATGTCTCGTCTTATCCAGATGTCGAGACAGCCAAGGCTGAGCAAGGCGTTTCTCGTAAGGCACAAATCGAGGCCGTGTATCGAAAGGTCGATCAGCCAATTCGGAAAGAGTTGGGCGTTGAACAAAGGTTGTTTGCGAAGCTGCGCCGGATGGCGAAGCGTAAAGACGAGCTTAGAACCAAACGTCGGCGAAGTCTCGAAGTGGACTCCAAAGACCTGAGAAAACGGCAGACAGAAGAGCTCGCACTCCTCAGGTCCAAATACCGACAGCGCCAAGTCAAACGATTGACCAAGCATCATCGATCAAAACCAACAGGATTGCTTGGAGGGCTTCGGGTGATCTTCGGGTACGAGCTCGCGCGTAAGTGGCAGCTGACACGACAGGATCGACACAATGCTCAAGAGCATCAAAAGCGTTTGAAGTTACTTGCAGATGCACAGACCCAGGAATGGGAGCGGCTGAAACGCCGCGAGGCTATATTGGCGCGGCTGGAGAAGCGCGAAGCCTTCTCACTTCAGAAACTGGCCAAGAAGCTCGGAGTGTCGAAAGCAAAGAAAGTCGAGATTGAAGCACTTGGCGAAGTGCTCAAGAATTATGGAGCGAAAGAACAACAACGGAGCTTGCGTCTGGTTTAGGATCAGCCCCGCCCACTCACCAAAGAGAACAGTTGTGCCCTTCTTCCGCTTCAGGCCGGGCGGCGTATCTCACGCTTAGGCGTCTGAATTGTCCCCCTCGCAGCAGTGAGGGGACAATTCATCCCCCTCCGCTGAAACGGCTCCACACCGCAGGCTCCGAAGAGAACGGATTTGTCCACATCCATCGTTAAGGTACCATTCACTCGCTACGTATCGCGCGGTGTGAGGATAATATTCGCATAGAGCCATACCGCATGAGGCGTCGTTCGCGCTCCCAGGTTTTTACGCGCGGCTCTCAAATGAATGCTGATTGTCTCTTCTTTCAATCTCAACATGTAAGCGATTTGCTTGGTTCGGTATCCAATGGCGATGAGTTTTAAGACCTGCTCCTGCCGATTTGAGAGCCGCCGGAGCGAGACGCCCTGACGTTGTTGATCAGTGGGCATCCAAATCTCGCTCCACATGCACGTGGGTCGCATAATGATATTCCCCGTGCCATTCGAGCACTACATCGAAATCATCGCCGAGCAGATCCTGAAGTATTGTGACGATCTGCTCCAACTCTCGGCGAGACAAATTCCGCCCCCTGATATCTACGGCCTCTCCGGTGAGATGTTTGCTCCATTTCTGCCGCCAGGTTAGAAACTCTGATCCGGACGTGACCACCGGGGTAACCGCGATACCGGCACGTCGAAATGCCTCCGTAATTGCTGGTCCGACCGGAGCCATTTCCGGTGCCAATCCATCTATGCTGGCGTCGTGCTTGATATATAGAGGCGCTCCCGATCCTTCGGGTCCAACCTCAAATAGGGGAGATTTCGCGGCAGCCGCGGCATTGCCGAAAAAGCAAACGACAAGTGCAGCCAGTATACTGATCGTAGTGCGGCTTCGGAAGACTGTCATGTTTTGGCACTCCTCGCCTGTTTCGAAGGAGCGCCTCTCCCTCGATTGGGCGTTCAAATTGTTAGGTTTCGAGAAGAGCTGTCTGGCCACGGGCGTACTAGCCGCTGAAAAAGGACAAACAACTCTTGTTCGGCTGGGATTCAGTCCAGCACGTTGCATCGCGAATTCGCGGAGTTGATTTTGGTTGGGTGCGCCGATTGTTACTGCATCGGATACGGACCGACTATCTGCGCTACGTTGCTCCTCTAGTGACTCTGTCTCTCAATCGAGACGCCTCTGACAGATCAAACATAGTTAACCGACCTCAAAAAGTCAATTGAGATGTATTTAACTTTTTGAGGTCGGTTATTTCCGTTACAGCAATAATCAGCCGACTATCGTCTTCTGGTAATCGCGTTATGTATCCTTGCTAACTCGCGCTTCAAACCGGCGGGTATCTTTCTACTCAGCTCGTCATGCGACTTGGCTTTGCTCGAGAGTCCAAGGTCTGCGGGCAGTGGCTTCTTATTATTCGTAGACCAGTTATTGAGAGCAATTCGTAGTTTCGGATCAAGCTTGCCCAAGTGACTCGTAGTCAGTCGACTATCTAGATAATCGCCATAAACCTCTCGAACAAAGTCCGGAGCAGACTGAGCTTTATCCTGGCGTTCTTCATACAGCTGCGGCGCAAAACTTGGCAGTTCCGGCGTCATCAGAGAGCGAATGATGGCAATCAAACCATCAACTTCTTCATTGGTAGCCTCTGCGAAAATCTGGCGTATCTGATCTAGCTTGTCTTCTCTCTTCACTTGTGTCCGTTTCGTTGGACGCAAGTATACCGCATTTAGATCATTGAATTCAAACGAATAAATTTCCCCATCATCCATGACCACGGCCTTGCCGTGCAAGAAGCCCGCGAAGTCCTGCAGAGATACGAAACTCGATCGTTCATTACGTCGAGGTCCAATGAGTCTGAGGACAAAGTCGTTGTCGGTATCAATATCCTGTGCACTCGCATGAAATCCTTCCGACTGGGCGAATTTACCACTTTTCGCCTTCGACTGAGATTTGGCCCGCCTCGCTGCACGCTTGTCTAAGCTCGCTAACCCTTCGGTAGATTTGCCTGCGGCGTCTTTTGACTTCTTGTCCATCTTAGTACCAGTTTCGATCTCAGGCGTTCATACAGCTCAGTACAAGGGCGTCTGACTACCTGCTCAAAGCGACCCAAATTTGTCGAGTGGCAGCTTGAGCTGTCTTGTCTCCGCACAGACTCCCATCAATAACCGCTAAATGAATAGCTTTGACGACCAAAGTCAAAAGGAGACGGTCTGTTGCCCTTACACGATCTAAGCAAACTACATTCCTTGGCGGCAGAACTCCGAGATCGAGCTCACGCTCCATATTCTGGCTTCACCGTTGGAGCAGCTTTGATCACCACATCAAAGCGAGTTTTTAGCGGATGTAATGTAGAGAATTTGTCTTATCCTGAGGGGGTCTGCGCCGAAACTTCTGCCATAAGCGCGATGGTCGCGGCCGGAGAAGCCTCTATTGTAGAGCTCGTTGTACTAGGTGGCCCAAAAGGAGGCGCACCCAAACCATGCGCCCCATGCGGAGGATGCAGACAGAGAATCTTCGAGTTCTCGACGCCAGAGACAACAGTTCATTTCATCGGAAATGGTGGTGAGCTGTATGCCAGAACAATCGCAGAGCTTCTTCCCAACGCTTTTAGCTGAGAACACGTATCCGCGTTACGGCGACAATACGGACGCCGCCTTTACCCCGAAGGGACCAGAACCTTGCAACATATTTACGAGTATAAGACCCGATTCGATCTGCCGGATGACTTTAACCAAGCCATCGGGAAGATCATGGTACGTCATGCCTATATTGAGGCGTATCTTCAACAGCTCGTCTACTTGGTGGCAGACATTGATCCAATGATTGGGAGAGCAGCCTTCCGCGAACCAAGGAGCCCCGATCGTCTGGGCCTAATCGAGGATATTTGCGACGCCAGAGGCATAAGATGGGATGAAGATGCCAGGATATTCTTCAAAGCATTCAAAGCAGACTTGAGGCAAGCTACGGAGATCCGCGATCAGTTAGCCCACTCCAGATGGCACTACGATGAAGAAGAAGACCAATGGGGAACAGAGAACCTACGTGGTAAACACCCAAATAACGATCCACGCCAAGGTCCAACAGGGAAAAAACGGCTCAGGCCAGAAGCGCTAGTATGGGACGCTCCAACCCTTGAGCTCGTTGTGAACGCACTAGAAATGCTTATCGGTAAACTCACAGAACTCAACCAAACGATAGTGGATATTTTGGAAAAAGCGTCGGCCAAAAGCTAGCCGCTATCTCGATAACTGTCGAAATCCGCGTTGGTGCAGACTGACCACTGCCCCAACTCTTCCCAGAACTGGTTCAAAGTGTCATCGTCCAGCTCCACCATTTCAAAACCCATTCGTCAATGAAGACATCTCATCCGAACGCGGCGGCAGCGGCTATGGCTCGAAGTAAAGCCGTCAGGGCCAGCCGGATGCGAATGGTGCCGCTAACGTGACTTGAACACGTGACCCCCGCATTACGAATGCGATGCTCTACCAGCTGAGCTATAGCGGCACTGCCTTTCGGACCGCGCTTCTTTACCCATCCAGACCAGCCTCGACAAGTCAGAGCGTTCAAGGCGTCCCGGTCATGGCCCCAATCGGTGTCGACAATGGCGCAAAATCGACAATCAAAGCGGCATGATCGCTCAACTCATCGCGCCGCTGGTCCGACCGCCCGAGCCACCTATGCTCAACCGACCGCAAATACGGCGTCAGCGCGCGGTTTAAAAACACCTGGTCCAACCGAAAGCCATTACCCCGATGAGAATACCAGGTATACTCGCATTGATCAGGGTGAAGATGGCGAAACCCGTCGATCCAGCCAGCCCGGGCCATCCGGCCGAACCAGCCATCGGTTCGCTTATTAAAGACCGGCGTCTCCTCATCCGCGCCAATCCGGCCCGAATTCGTATCGCCGACCAACAGACCGGGCCCGCCGCGCCAGCGCTCTGCCAGCGCCGCAACAGCATCGTGGTATCCAGGCTTTCTCCCTGTATGCTGATTGGGAATATGCATCCCCCCGACGGCCAGCCCAGATCTTTGAAGGCGCACCATGCGCCATCGGCCAGGCTCAGCAGGCCGTCGGTGCAAGGCAACGCGCTTCAACGGCTCACCGGCGGCAATCAAGAGCGCGTTCTTACCGAGGGGCACCTCTCCACACGTGCTTTGCTGATGGATCAATCCAGCGGCGACAAGGTCCGTCGCAATCAATTGACTGGGAGGTGTCGATCGAAACTCGCTTAGGACCACGGCATCCGGGCTGAGGTCAATCAGTGCAGCGGCGATCCTGGACGCCCTGTGACCACCACCGGCCCGGATGTTCCAGGCCACGAGGCGAAACGGCTCAGCCAAGCCCCCTCGCCCAGGCCCGCACCTCATCAACGAACAGGTCGGGCACTTCCATGGCTGCGAAATGGCCACCCTTCGGCATATCCGACCAGTGGACCATATTGTAAGCGCGGTCACACCAGGACCGCGGCGGGGCGACCAGAAAGCGTTCGCCCGGAAAATCGGCAAACCCGGTCGGCGTTTCACACCGCACACCTTCGGGCAAGTTCGGTCCGCCTTCGGCAAGAAATGATTGGTAATACCGCACCGACGTCGCGAAGGCGTCATTGACAAGATAGATCATCAAATTGGTGAGCAGTTGATCTTTCGAATAGACACTCCACAAATCACCTGCCTCAAGGTCAGACCAGGTCTTGAATTTCTCAAGGATCCACGCAGCCTGCCCGACTGGCGAGTCCATCATGCCGAAAGCAAGGGTCTGCGGCTTCGTCGCCTGCTGCATGAAATAGCTGCCTTCAAGCTGCATATTCGCCGCCGTAGACGAGAGCCAGGTCGTCTCCTCCTCGGTTTGCGGCGTGGCCGGCGTTGGGCGAAACCCCATCATGTTAAGATGGATAGCTTCGCACCCGACCCGTCCATCATGAGCCCCGTGGTTCAGGCCCAAAAAGGACGTCACCATGCAGCCCCAGTCTCCACCTTGCGCGAGATACGTTTCGTACCCCAAAACATCGCGCATCAGCTTGTCCCAAAGGCCGGCAGTGGACTTAGGCCCGAACAGCCTTGTCGGTTTTCCAGAAAACCCATAGCCCGGCAGAGACGGGATGATCAGGTCAAACGCGTCGGAGGCAGCGCCGCCATGCCTGGACGGATAGGCCAGCGGCTCTATGGCCTCCCAAAACTCAAAAACGGACCCTGGCCAACCATGGGTGATGATGAGCGGTCGCTTGCCGGCCGCCTCACCGACAATGTGAAGATAATGGACATCCAACCCATCAACATCCACCGTATACTGATTATACGTATTCAAATCACGCTCGGCAGACCGCCAGTCATATGCGTCCAGCCAGTATTCAACCACATCCTTTAGAACAGATGTCGACATCCCATGGACCCAAGCCTCATCCGTTCCCCCTTGAGGTGGATCAAACCATGGATAAGCCGCGACGCGATCGCGGATGTGATCAAGCTTGGCCTGCGGCACGTCGATTGTGAAGGGAACGGCCTCGATCATTTTGATGTCACCACAACACTTATTGGGGCGTGGTCGGACGGCTTGTATCCGCCGCGCCAACCCAGATGAATACGGTAGGAATCGACATCGGTCTTGGGCAGAGCCTGCTCGTTTGACCAGATATGATCAAGCCGCCGCCCACGATTGCTCGCGGCCCAATCCTTCGAGCGATAGCTCCACCAGGTGAAGAGCTTTTGATCGTCGTCATGTTTCATCCGAGCAATATCCACAAAGCCGCCCGCCTTCCGCGAGGCTTCCAAGGCATCCGTCTCGACCGGTGTGTGGGAGACAATTTTCAGAAGCTGCTTATGAGACCACACATCTTTCTCATGCGGTGCCACATTCAGATCCCCCACCAATATGCGCGGCGTCCCATCTTTCTTCAGCCTCTTATATTGTCGCCCGAGCTTGCCGAGAAAATCGAGCTTGTGGTCGAATTTCTCATTTGTCTCGGGATCCGGCACATCACCGCTATCCGATCGATATGATAGACCCGCCAAAGCTTTGTCGTGAAAACCATGCCCGGGTTGTCGCTGTGCGCATTA
>JBCBUY010000108.1:0-11245 GCA_039817885.1 Pseudomonadota bacterium
GGTAGATTCGCGCCAATGGCGACCAGATCCAGATTGATAGAGCCGACAACGGTGAGCGATACGGGCTTGATTGGCCCCCTTGCCACCCGGATACTCCGCATATGTTGCACCCGTGACTGTTTCACCCGGAGCCGGTAGATTCGCGCCAATGGCGACCAGATCCAGATTGATAGAGCCGACAACGGTGAGCGATACGGGCTTGGTCATATTGTCGCGAACCTTTCGATCAGCATGTCATAAACGGTGGTCTCATCTGCCGAGGTGATCCAATTTACATGTCCATCGGTATCGGCAGTAAGCCTTGTTTTTCCGAAGGTTTCGCCAGGGTCGGTGTCGACCGAGACTGCAACAGGTTTGCTTTGGAACAGCTGTGGCTCCAGCAAGTACGCTATGGTCGAAGGATCATGAAGTGGGCCGTCAGCCCAGTCATTCATTTGTTTTTCGAAATCATTTGTCGCCTGTAGCAAATTGGCGATGTGGCCTGCATTTTTCGAGCCCGTGTTTCTGACGGCCAGAATGCGGTCGTCTGTGGTTCTCAGCGTATGGGTCACGTCGAGACTCAAGACTGTTATGTCTGCGCCACTCGTCAGGACGATCTCGGCAGCGTGGGGGTCGGCAAAGATATTAAATTCAGCATGCGGTGTAATATTGCCACCCTCCGTGTCCGCACCACCCATGACGACAATTTTATCTACCGCATGCAGACAATCCGGAGCTTGACGAATGGCCATGGCAATATTCGTCATGGGACCTGTGACAACCAGTGTGACGGGGTCGGTCCTGGTGCGGAGCATGTTCACAAGATAATTTACGGCATGAACGTCCTGGAGGTGCGTTTGGGGGTCGAAATCCTTGACACCTTCAAGACCATCTTTGCCGTGAAAGTCCTCAGCTGAGACTGTGTCTCGCCAATAGGCCTGCGGGCTGCCGGCATAGACAGGGACATCGCAGCGGCCTGCTAGATCGCAAATCTTACGTGCATTTCGCTGCGTCAAACGGAGCGGCACATTGCCCGCTACAGTACAGATCGCTGTCACATTCAAAGCGTCGGGGGCGCTGAACGCCAGGAACAATGCAACGGCGTCGTCGACGCCCGGATCACAGTCGATAATGATGTCTCGTACGGTCATGAGCTATGAGAAGCGGATTCCTTCTGGGTCGGCAAGGATGTATCCAATTTCTGAATGGGGAGCGTCATGCTCCAAAGGAACTTATCGGGGTCATCTGCCCCGTATCCGTTCAGGCCGATCGCCATGCTTGTATGCCCATCGCGCGGAGCCTGGGTGTAGGTACCGAACACACGGTCCCAGATGGACAGGCAAAACCCATAATTTGAGTCATGCTCGTCGCGATGAACGGAATGATGGACGCGGTGCATATCGGGTGTGACGATCAGCTTGCGCAGCATGCCATCAAGCCAAAGTGGCAGTTTGACATTGGCATGATTGAACATGGCAGACCCGTTCAAGACGATTTCAAACAGGATCACCGCCCAGATCGCCGGTCCAAGGATGGCGACGATTATGGCTTTGTAGGCCATGGAAAGCGCGATCTCGAAGGGGTGGAACCGTAGCGCGGTTGTCAAATCGATGTCTCGGTCAGCATGGTGAACCCGGTGCATCCGCCAGAAAAACGGTACTCTGTGGGAGATAACATGCTGAAGCCAGATGGCCCCATCCAGCAGCACCATAGCCAGGAGGATTTCCAGCCAGGGGGGCAGTGTGATCAAATTGAACAGGCCCCATCCGTTCGCTGTCGCAAGGCTTGCCATGCCCACCGCGACCAAAGGCACAGCGATGCTTCCGATCAGGCGTGCGACCAGCGTCGAGACACCAAGAATACCGAGATTGGTTAGCCAGCGGCGCGATTTGGATCCCTGCAGGGTCCGTCTTGGCTCGACAAATTCCAGCGTCGCCATGAGGGCGAATATCAATGCAAAGCTGCCGAAACGCAGCAAAGGCTCAATATCATTCAAGGAGTCTGGCATGGGGCCTTCAGTCCATCAGCAGGCGGGTCGCGATCTTCTCATCGCGTTCAATAAGTCCTTTTCGCCATCGACTATAGGGATGAATGTAATCTGTTGTCCCCGCGGCATTTTCAAGCGGTCGATTTTCATTGTGCCAGGCGAAGACCCCGCCGCGCAGATTGGCTATTTCTCTCGTGTCGATGTCATTGGCGATGCGCGTTCCCAAACGAGACGACCGCGTGCCAACTGAACAGTAAAGGATCACGGGTAGATCGGCGTTCTTGTCTGCGAGTAGAGCGCCGACATCGCTCGCTGAGGCGTCGGGATCAACTCTCACCGCACCGGGGATGTGGGAAACCTCAAACTCTTTTTCTTCTCTCACATCCAGGAGAATGTAATCGACGCCAGGGGCTCCGCGGCCTACGAATTCATCTGTTGTGATATGCGCTATCTCTTCATGTTTGTCGGCCAGCCGGGTTTCGATCTCGCTCAGTGAGCCGCCAAAAATCCATTGCGCATTGGCTGTCGGCGCGGCGGACGCAGCGACCGCGATGAAAATGCCAATGAGAAACCCGGTAAATCGAACCATCCATGCAGACATACACGGTGCCAATGCAGTTTGCAGGCCACCGATCTGTAAATTCCAAGTGAGGTCGTGTTTAAGCGCGCGCGAGCGGGTGTGCCGTTTCCAGAAGTTCAGCCAGTTCGTCCGTTAGCACGTGGGTGTAGATCTGCGTTGTGGAAATGTCCGCATGGCCAAGCAGAGTTTGGACACTTCGAAGGTCGGCACCGCCTTGCAACAGATGAGTCGCATAGGCGTGGCGAAGGGCATGGGGGTGGACCCTGGATGGTTCCAAGCCGGCTTTGATCGCAAGGTCCGCAAGCATTTGACCCAGTCTCCGCCGCGTGAGGTGGCCCTCCTTCCCACGTGATGGAAAGACAAATTGTTTGGCGCGATCTCTTGCCGGTCCTTGCTTGGGAAGGCTTTGGTCACGTCTCTCAAGCCAGTTTGCGAGGGCCGCAAGCGCCGGGGTGCCAAGAGGGCAAAGCCGTTCTTTGCCTCCCTTGCCCCGGACAATGATATCGCTTGTCTGCCAGCGATTTGCCTTGCGCCGTGGCAGCTCGCCCAGCTTCAGCGACACAAGCTCCGAAACACGCAATCCCGCGCCATACAGACACTCCACCAGACAGATAAGTCGGGCATCGTCTGCACAAGCGGTAATAAGTGCTGTGACATCGCCCCGCGATAGAACGTCCGGTACGTTGCGCTTGGCTGTCGGGCCATCCAGCTGAGATGTTGGATTATCCGTGCGATCGCCTTCTTCAAAGAGAAACCGAAAGAAGTGTTTGATGGCCGAAAGCCGGCGCGCCGCAGTTGTCGGGGCCAAGCCGCGTTTTGAGAGATCCTGCAGCCAGGCCGACAGATCTTGGGAATTGGCCTGTGTCAGCGCGCCCGCCATAAAGTCCGACGCATCAGACAAGTCTCGGGCATAGGCCTCAAGTGTGTTCTGTGCGGCACCGCGCTCTGCCGAAAGCATTTCGAGGAAGGCTTCGATACGGATCGCGTCTCTCATGCCGACGCACGATAGGCCGGGGACCTTAACAAGACGTGGCTATAATTCCCGCTTCCAGAATCCAGTGCTTTCAAGAGCCAGTTGCCGGGCCGCGTCCTCTGCACCGGCCAATCTCAGAGCTTCGATGATCTGAGCCAGATCGGCTGCCTGTATTGTCGAGGGATCACCGGATGTAATGGCCAATACTTGCAGGCTGAGTTCCGCCGAGGCCCCGTCCTTAGCAGCAGCTCGAAGACCTCTTAACAACCATGGGGATATCGGCGCGCCGGCATCGGCTGGTTCAGACGCCACGATCAGGCGGCCCTCCGAACCGAGCTCCAGGTCAAACGCACTCCACAAGACCAGCAGCCTTTGCAGTGCGGCTTGTTTGGCTGGGGAATCTGTTGAATCAATCAAGCGTGCGATGAGCTCATTGGCGGACGCCACCTCAGCGTCTGCGTCCGCCAGGCGCATAAGGCCAAGGCTCCAAGCAACCTCAAATGCGTTATCGTTGCTCTCGCTGTTTTCGGACACAGCGTTTGCCCATTGCCCTGCGGTCGCCACATCGCCTGCTGCCAAGTTTGCCCTTGCGAAGGCGAGACCATAACGAAGGCTGGCGTTATCTTTATCCAGCGCATTGATATCTTCGAGCAGGAGGCGAGACACGGCGTGGTACCGCGAGATATGGCCCTCGGCTGTTTCCAATGCCGCATTCAGCAGCCTTGATTTTGTTTCGGTCGAGGCCTCTCCAACCCAATTGGCCGTAATGGCTCCATCGAGTTCTGATCTTGGGGTGAAAGCCTCCTGGGCCAGCAAGGCTTCATATGTCGCTCTGTGTTCGTCCGCGCCGATTAATCCCTTTTCGGCAGCAAGTCCGGCGGCCAATACACGCAGTTCTGGTTGCAATTCAGTGCTTTGAGCGATTGCGGCCGTTAGGTCTAAGCGCGAGCCGGCAATGGCGTCGGTCGGCACGGGTAGGCCCGCTTTCTTAGACAAGGTCAGAGCAATGCCAGAATCATAACGCGCTGAAGGTGGATCCGGTGCGAGACCGACCGCCGCGAAGACGGCCTCGTAGAACCACGGGTCATCAACCCCTTCAGATATGGCAAGTTCCAGAGCGAGTTCTGCTCCCTGGCTGTTCTCGTCCAGTGCGAAACATGTCGCTCTGAGTTTCGCCCAGAACGCCCCCTCGCGCGCTTCGCTTTCACTGGCGGCGCAGGCGCTTTCGTGATTTCCGAGGCCGAGCAGCAGATCAATCGCCGTCTCTTCCGGGTCCAGTTCCCCGACATATGTTTGGACGAGCGGCAACAGCGTCACCGCGGCATCAGCCTCGCCGAGCTCCAACAGGAGCCGGGCCCGTTCCGCCATAAGATCGTTTACCTTGTCTCCTTCGGGCGGGTTGCCCGGCGAATACAGAATTTGCCGTAGAAGCGCATGCTCGCCCGGCGACAGGTTTTGGGTCTCTATGGTGCCGAGTAAATCGAGCAGTCTATCGGGATCGGATGTGGTCCAAAGGTTCGGCGGGAATCCCTGTTGGTCTGCCTCCAGGAAGCCGACGGTCCACGGGCTCACATCGTCCAGCCCACTGGATTCAATCTGGGCATCTGCACTGGCAGCGACAAACAGTGCAAGAAGACAAGATAGAACCCTAGTTTTCGAATACATTTTCTATTTCCTGGCGGACTTCTCCCTGTGCGGGCCTGCCTTCAGTTGCTTTGCTGGCCAACCAGATACCGATTCCGAGTAAAATCAGCACCAGTCCCGCGATGAGTATAAACCATTTACGCATTCCTGTTTCTCCTAACGGGGGCTCGACATTGCAGCGCTGCAGAACCACGTATAGAAGAGAGGAAGGAGCCTCAAGGATCAATGGCCGCAAACACAAAATTGAGCGACGGAACAAGGTCCAAGGACGCGCCGTACAAATCTCGGACAATCGCCCTCGTCGGTTTGATGGGCGCGGGGAAATCTACCGTGGGTCGACGGCTGGCCGAGGTGATGGGCCGCGACTTTTGCGATAGTGACGAGGAAATCGAGAAGGCGGCGGGCCTCAGCATCGCCGATATCTTCACACTCCACGGTGAAGCGGAGTTTCGCCGTGGAGAGAAGCGCGTGCTAGCCCGGCTGCTCGAAGGGGAGCCCCATGTGCTCGCCACAGGCGGCGGTGCGTATCTTGATCCGGATACGCGGGCTCTGCTGCGAAAACATGCGATCACGGTTTGGCTGAATGCCGACTTGGAGACGCTTTGGGAGCGTGTGTCCCGGCGGAACCACAGACCCTTATTGCACCAGCCGAATCCCCGCGGGAAACTTGCTCAGCTTCTCGAAGAACGTGCCCCGATCTATTCGGAGGCAGATCTCGTTGTTGAGAGTGATGACGGTCCTCATTCGCGCACAGTCCAGCGGATACTTGCTGCTGTAAAAAGGTGGCAGACAGCATGACGTCAGCAGACGAACGAAGGCGGGTGCGGGTCGATTTAGGGGCCCGCAGTTACAGCATCGAAATTGGATCTGGCTCCCTTGTGGAGGCCGGGAAACTGGTCGCACCTTTTGCCAGCCGGCCACGCGTTTTCATTGTTACCGACGAGACCGTTGCTGCCTTGCATCTGGCGGCACTCGAAGCGAGCTTTCAGCATTCCGGCCTTGTCCCACAAGCGTTGACGATACCGCCAGGTGAAAGTTCCAAATCTTTCTCCAATCTCGAGCAATTGCTGCTTTGGTTGCTGGAAGCCGGCGCTGGACGCGACGATATTTTGATTGCCTTTGGAGGCGGTGTTGTTGGGGACCTTGCAGGTCTTGCGGCATCGCTGATGAAGCGCGGTATGTCGCTCATTCAGATCCCAACCACACTGCTCGCCCAGGTGGACAGTTCGGTTGGTGGCAAAACTGCGGTGAATACGGCACAAGGCAAAAATCTTGTGGGTGCTTTCTATCAACCCAAACTCGTCATTGCCGATACAGATGTTCTGAAAACCCTTCCTGAGCGAGAGAAGCGGGCGGGGTATGCAGAGATCGTGAAGTATGGACTGATTGATGACGCGCCCTTCTTCGATCACCTTGAACAAGCCGGAGACCGTGTCATCGCCCTCGAACCGGAGGCGATTGCCGATGCCGTTGCCCGTTCTTGTATGGCGAAGGCCCGTATTGTTGCTCAGGATGAGCGGGAAGGCGGTGTGAGAGCGCTCCTTAATCTCGGGCACACCTTTGGCCATGCGTTTGAGGCAGCCAATAATTACGGACCTGAACTGCTCCATGGCGAGGCCGTCGGCATCGGAATGACATTGGCGCTTCTGTATTCGGCGCGCCAGGGGCTGATGTCGCCGGAGGATGCCGAGCGTGCGCGTGCTGTTATCGGCACGTCAGGCCTCAGAACCCGTATATCGCAGCTCGATGGGGGGCCGTATCACCCGAATGAACTCATCACGCATATGAAGCAAGACAAGAAGGTTCGAGGGAATCGCGTTCCTTTGATCCTCGCCCGCGGTATTGGCCGATCATTTATTCATCCCGATGCCGATCTCGCGGATGTTGAAGTCTTTCTTGAGGAGGAAGCCCGAACAGCATGATCGCTGGAACCATCATTGCCATCGTTTTTCTATTGGCGCTTTCTGGATTTTTTTCCGGCTCGGAAACAGCTTTGACCGCCGCCTCGCGCGCGCGGATGCATAAGCTGGAAGAAGACGGCAATGTCAAAGCGGCCCGGGTGAATCGTTTGATTGCGGACCCTGAGAGTCTCATCGGTACCATTCTGCTTGGCAATAATCTCGTCAATATCCTTGCCACGGCGTTGGCGACCGCTTTGTTTACTGCCCTGTTCGGAACGGGCGGGGTCGCCATTGCGACCGGGGTGATGACCATTCTTGTTCTGGTCTTCGCCGAGGTGCTGCCAAAGACCTACGCGATCACGCGTCCCGATGCGATGGCGATGTCCGTATCCCAGCCCATCGGCTGGCTGGTCGCTGGGCTCAGTTGGTTTGTCAGTGTTATCCAGGCGATTGTGACGGCAACGCTCCGGTTGATTGGTGTCCGGACAGGTGAGGCCGGCCCCTCGGCTGACGAAGAGATTCGCGGCGCTATCTCCCTGCATGCATCGGAGGGGGCGGTGGACGAGGCTGACCGGCATCGTTTGATCGGGGCGCTGGATTTGAAAGACCTGGCCGTCTCAGAGGTGATGATCCATCGCAAAAGCATCGATATGTTAGATGCTGACCAGCCGATGGAAGATCTGGTCATGAAGGCGTTGTCGAGCGCCCATACGAGACTGCCGCTTTATCGCGGTGAGCGGGAAGAAATTGTCGGTGTTTTGCACGCCAAAGACCTATTGAGAGCGGTTGTGCCACTCAAAGGAAATATCGAGACCTTGGATCTAGAGAGCCTGTTGCGAGAGCCTTGGTTCGTACCGGAGACGACACCGCTGCTCGATCAACTCGACGCCTTCATGGCGAAACGAAATCACTTTGCCCTTGTCATCGATGAATATGGAGCATTGCAGGGTCTCGTCACACTTGAGGATATTCTCGAGGAGATTGTCGGCGACATTCGTGATGAACACGATGTGTTTGTTCAGGGTGTCAGACCGCAAACTGATGGGTCGGCGAATGTTGACGGCTGGGTCACGATCCGGGATCTCAATCGCGCATTGGGGTGGTCATTGCCCGATGAGGAGGCCGTAACGGTGGCGGGCCTGGTCATTCGTGAGGCACAGGCCATTCCAGAACCTGGCCAGCGATTTTCGTTTTATGGATACCGTTTCGACATATTGCGACGGAACCGAAATCAGATCACCGGGCTTCGCGTTCGCGCTGAGGCTGATTAGTCGTGCCAAACCGCAAACATTGCGTTCACGTCATGTTCAAAAGCGCTCGCGATACTTAAGCTGAGGCAATCTGGAGGTCAGTGAATGACCGCATTAAAATCTGCACTTGTTTTGACCACAAGTTCCTTGTGCCTTGCGGCCTGTGTAACGCCGGGCATCGACTATACCGCTGAGGTCGCGCCCGGTAACCCGGATGCCGCTACGTATCGGACGGTTGCGGTTAGCCAGTTTCAGGGCCCTCTCAGTGATTGGTATGCGGGTGAGTTTGAAGCGATGTTGCAGTCCGCGACGTTCAATGGTGCGCCCTGGTTTCAGGTCGGTCTGTTTCCCAACCAATCGAATGTCAACGGTGTGTATGAGGGCGCGCTGGATGTCGGCTATCCCTATGTCTCGGAGCGCTACTATACCGACAGTCAATGCGTGAAACGCGATGAGGTGGACGGTAAGAAGAAGTGCGTAAAGAAGATCGATATTGAATATGCGTGTCTGAGATACACTGTGGATGTCGCGGTTCAGCCGCGGCTTGTCGACACGTCGAACCGAACAATCATTCACCAGGCTGAGTATTATGGGTCCGATAGTGAAGAAGAGTGTTTTGAGACAGGGTATGTCCAATACCGTATTCGCCGGGGACCGGAAGATCCCGGTAAGGGCAAATACCGCTTCGCCTATGAAGATTATGGCAATCCCGGATATAGTCTTGGGGCGGACTATATCATTGACAGGATAACAGCCTCAGCGCTTCGTCAGACGCTTTGGCAGGCGCGCCGTGACATTGCGCCCTATAATCAGGATGTTCGCGCAACGATACTGACCGAAGCTCAGAATTTTGAGGTGCGGGCTGATCCGAGGTTTGAAGCTGCCGTGACGGCGATCCGGGACAGTGATCCCGGAACGGCGTGCGGGCTGTTTACGGATTTGGCGGCCCGCTATCCCTCAGCTCCCGCAGTCCTCCATAATCTGGGGGCTTGTGCTGAGGCGCTTGGCGACAAGGATCGCGCGCAAAGCCTATATGCCGAAGCAGCCGAGAGCGCGCGTGCGCTCGGTATCGAGCCCACAGATCGCATGTTGAATGCCCTTCAGCGCATTTCGGGGTTGAAGTCAGACGCCGTTATTCTTGAAGAACTCGTGCCCGGCTCATTGCCGCCAGAGGGCTAGTTGAGCCACTACTTCTCATTCACCGGTGGTGGGCACTCTGGTCCGTCTGGTTTGCGCGCGCCGGGGGCTCGGCGTGTTGTGAGAGTGATCGCTTCTTGAAGGCGCGCATGGATTGCGTCCTCGTCGAAGGAGCGCGTGACGCAAGCGATCGGCTCGCCGGTATCTGCGGAGACAATGGCAGCAAGGCCGGTGATCCCACCATACCAGCTCCAAAGGTATAGCACTTGGTGCTGGTGGGCGAGCCGGAGCGCCTCTGTCCATGTCTGGGAAATGTTGTCTTGGCTTGCTCGCCGCCCGGCATTGGTCATGTCGAGATTGACGAGCTCAATTTGGTTCTCATCGAACCGCGTGAGCGCGTTTTCAATCGCCGGGTTGAGTATTTGGCAATTTGGGCACCAGTCCGCAGTGAAGTTGATCACCTTTACGACCGGCTCGGCCACGGCAGTCAGATTTATAAAGACCAGGAACGCCAGACCCGTCCAAAGAGGTTTCATTCGCCGAAGACCCTCTCAAAGATCGCGTCAACCTGCTTCAGATGATAATCCATATCGAATAAGGCTTCGAGCTCTGAATCCGTCAGACGTGCGTTCACGTCCTCATCTGCTTTCAGGAAATCGAGAAATGCACCTTCGCCCGCCCAGGTTCGCATCGCATTGCGCTGTACGAGGCGATAGGCGTCTTCTCGGCTGACGTCTTTCTCGACCAGCGCGAGTAGGACGCGTTGTGAATTATGAAGTCCCCCGAGACGATCCATATTGTCCTGCATACGATCTGGGTAGACAACGAGATTCTCGATCACGCCGGCTAGGCGATGCAAGGCGAAATCAAGATGGATGGTTGCATCGGGGCCAATTCCTCTTTCTACAGAGGAGTGGGAAATGTCCCGTTCATGCCAAAGGGCGACATTCTCCAGGGCTGGGGTAACCGCTGAGCGCACGAGCCGGGCGAGCCCGGTAAGGTTCTCCGTCAGTACTGGGTTTCGTTTGTGAGGCATGGCCGACGACCCCTTCTGGCCGGCGGAGAAGAATTCCTCCGCCTCCAGAACTTCTGTCCGCTGAAGGTGGCGAATTTCCGTCGCGACCCGTTCAATCGATGACGCAATAACGCCCAGCGTTGCGAAGAACATGGCATGGCGGTCGCGAGGTATGACCTGTGTCGACACAGGTTCCGGGGTCAGCCCGAGCGCGCTGGCGACATGGGCCTCAATCCGGGGGTCGATATTGGCGAACGTGCCGACGGCACCTGACAGCGCGCACGTGGCGATTTCTTCTCGAGCGGCGACTAGACGTGCCTTTGCGCGTTGGAACTCTGCGTGGAAACCAGCAAGCTTTAGTCCGAAGGTCACGGGTTCAGCGTGGATGCCGTGGCTTCGGCCGATGGTCGGCGTCAGTTTGTGTTCTTCCGCCCGCGTTTTCAGAGCGGACAGCACGCGGTCCAGCCCGTCCTGCAGGAGGTCACTGGCCTTGCACAGCTGCACGGCAAGGCAGGTGTCCAGCACGTCCGATGATGTCAGGCCCTTATGGAGATAGCGTGCCTCGTCACCGACATGTTCAGCCACATTGGTCAGGAAGGCGATAACGTCGTGTTTGACCTCGCGTTCGATGTCATCGATCCGCGCCACATCGAAGGCTCCGCGTTCTCTGACCGCGGCCGAAACGCCTTGCGGGATCTGACCGAGTTGCTCCATGGCCTCAGCTGCGAGTGTTTCGATCTCCAGCCAGATCGAGAACTTTGATTCCGGGGTCCAGATGG
>JBCBUY010000109.1:0-11232 GCA_039817885.1 Pseudomonadota bacterium
ATGTCCTGGAATTGGCACCGACGGCTGACAACACAGCAACCGATATAAGTGTGCCGTCCGAACCGGTCGGCCAGAACACCGCAACATTTCTGCCCTAGCGTCAGATGCCAGAGGGGCCATCAAACACCTCCGATAAACGTTTTTGGGTGAAGGGATTTGCGGTCATCGCCGCAGCCTTGATTGGGGGTATGGCGGGCGTGCCGCCGGGCTACTCCAACATACTCCATCGGATCAGATTTGAGGTGAAGCCGATTGTTCTTGTGTGGCGCGCGGAGGCTCCGTCAGAGGTGACACCGGGCGCGCCAAACCCTCCGCAAAGCGTATATCTGGCCCCAACAGACATTGCTTCGATAGACCTGTTGGGATCCGGCACGCTGGTTCCTGCAGATCCCTCGTTGGACCCCGGCGAGATCTCTGTAAACACGGCTTCGCCCTATTTCCATGTCGCCTCAAACACCGCATTTCAGATTACGGCTCGGATCGAAGGGGGCAGTCCGGCAGCGATAAGCGCCCTGTCAGAGGCGCATCTCATCCTCTCCGTTGAGCTGTCTTCGGACGCCGGTCCGTCGTTCGGGTCTAGCGCCCAATGGCCCCATAGCGGCGGTCCGCAAGCCGGTTTGCTAACCCAGTCCATCCGGCTTTCGGATCTTACCACGGCAAGGACAGTTTTCCGGGGGGATAGGAAAACAGCGGCGAGGCCAGGCACCGTTGCATCGCAATCTGTACGGTTTAGCGCATCGATCAAAACCGAGACCGACGGCCAGCTTGATCCCAAGGCTTATGACGGTCTCGAGATAGCTTTCTCTGCCCATGCGCTGTGACTCTTCACAGTAGAACGGCGTATTTGTTGGATCTAATTAAAGGTTCCAAAACATCTCTGTGCTCAATTGCCGGGCGAAGTATGGCAGTGTTTAGAGTGGTTTAGAGCGTGCGGCTGAGGACGAAAGCAATCCTGGCAGGGACAGTGTTTGCGGTGTCACCTCTGGTGGGTGGCGCGAGCGTATTGGACAATCCAAGTTTTTCAGTATCCCCGCTCGTAATCGTCTGGGCAGCTGATTCCACTGGAGGCGTTCCGATTGTCGGTGACTTTATCGTCGGCGCCGTCGGAGCCGCTGATGCAGATCTCATCAGTGACGACGTTTTTACGGTGATCACCGGCACGCTAGATTCAGCGGCAGGCGGAACGGCTGTGGGCGGCTTCCCACTCGAAGTGGTCGGCTCACCCTCAGGCGACTTCAATACAGATACAAGCGGCGACGGCACTTTGGATGCCGCAGATGTCCTGGCCCCATTCGAGCTTGATGCGGATTTCGATGTGGATTCCTCGACGCCGCAAACCAGCTTCTATGTCGCCTCCAATGCCCCCTTCAGCATCAGCGCAGAAGTGACAGACGTGACGCTTGATCCGGTATTTGCCGCTTTCAGTACGGCCTATCTCGGCTTTGTCGACCTGACCATGGAAGTTGCCCCAGTTGGTGCGGCGCGCACCGATGGCACGATCACTTATGGCGCGTCAGCTCAAGCGCCGCATACCGGCGGAGAGCTTGCTGGGTTCAACACGCCAGTCGATATTCTCGACTTGGTCGGCAACCCTACGCTTGTATTCGAGGGCAACCAAAGAACGGCTGCAACGCCTGGGACCATTGCTGACCAATCTGTGCGCTTCGACCTTGCATACCCGCTCGTTGGCGCGACCATCGGTGGGTATGATCTCTCCCTTGGTGTGGTCGATTTTAACCTGACGGTCGAGTATACGGTCTTCGTGCCTTAACGCCTCCTGCGCCAAAAAGCCTAACAATATCGACCAACAGCCTATGGCGACGGCGCTTTTTACAACCGATTCAAAGGCCTGCTCTTTGACACCATGTCCGAGCTGCCGAGAATGCCGAGTTCTTAAGAATTCCACATAAATCATTAACCATTCGCGGGCTTAATCTTCCGATAAGAAAGGATATGTGCCCATGCGTATGAAGATGTTCGCCGCCGAAAGTGTCGATGCCGCAAGAGCACTGGTTCTTGCAGAGATGGGCGAAGGCGCGGTCATTCTTTCCGAGCGTGAAGTTGACGGTCGGTTTGAGGTGCGCGCTGCGACCGATGGCGGGCGTCGCAAGGCCGACAAGCCCCTGTTTCTGCGCGGATCAGATCGGGATGAAGCTCCGTCTACGGTGCTGTCCTACCGTCTACGAGACACGCTGACCTGGCATGGGGCACCTCGCCGATTCGTTGACCGCATCATCGGCGGCGTCGATGCCGAATTAAGCGATCCATCAGAAGCGCTCGCGTCGGGCATTGCGGGTATCCTGAAGTTCGACCCTCTACCCTCTCGCCCAGACCGCGACATTCTTTTGGTCGGCCCTCCGGGCCACGGCAGAACCTCCACGGTGGCGAAGCTCACGCGCCGGGCCGCCGTATCTGAAACAGAAATCCTTCCCGTTGCAGCTGATTTCGATGCCACGGCAGGCGGCGAACAATTGTCTGCCTATCTCGAAATGGAGCGTGCCCAAGTTCGGATTGCGCCGGAACCGGACGCGTTGTTCGCCCTGCTTGAAGAGGCGCGCCGTCACAATCAACGATGCATTATAGATTTGCCGGCTATTATCCCATTCGATCAGGAAGATCTTGCTCGTCTTAAGGACCTTGTCGCCGTGATTGATGCAGAGCCGGTATTAGTTCTCTCCGCTGAAGGCCATCCAGAAGATCAGGCTGAGGCGGCTCGCGCTTATGCCAGCGCTGGCGTTCGCCGGGCCATCTTAACAAAATTGGATGTGGTGCGACGACGAGGAGGGGCCATGGCTGCCCTCGCCGGTGCGCGAATGTCGCTGTCGCATCTCGCCGTCACCCCATTTATCGGCGGAGGTCTTGTCCCCGCCGCGCCGTCCCGCGTCGCTGCGCTCCTTATGGAAGATGCCGCCGGCGAGGACGCATTGAAAGGAGCTGCCTAATGAGTTTCCTGCAGCGAAAATCGATTGAGACACCGGTCCAGATGCCTCGGACCCGAGTCCAGCCAGCGTCCATCGTCGCCGTCGCGTCCGGGAAAGGTGGGGTCGGCAAGACCTTCATGGCCATCACACTGGCCAGCGCCTTCGCAAAGGCCGGAAAACGGACACTTCTGGTCGATGGCGACCTTGGGCTTGCAAATGTCGACGTCCAACTGGGGATTGCGCCGGAAACCGATCTCGCCGCCGTCGTATCTGGCTGGGTCGAGCTGGACGACGCTGTCACGCCGGTTGATGGCGGGGCAGCCGCTGGCGGTTTTGATGTGCTGCCTGGCCGGTCCGGCTCTGGAGCGCTCGCCGAATTGCCTCAAGAAGAGGTGGCACGGCTTGCCGCGGGTCTCTCCGCACTGGCACTCCAATATGATCAGGTCGTGGTTGACCTTGGAGCGGGCATCGAAGCGAACTGCATGCGCCTCGCGAGAGCAGCAGACAAAGCTGTCATGGTGATCACCGATGAACCGACCTCGATGACGGACGCCTATGCATTCATCAAAGTTCTCCGCGGCTATGCACCAAAAGTCGAGCCTGTGATTGCGATCAATCAGGCCGAGAGTCGTGCGGCGGGCAAACGGACCTATGATGCGATTGCCCGGGCCTGTGAAACATTTCTCGGCTTCAGCCCTCGCCTGGCCGGCACGGTAATGCGCGATGACAAAGTCCGCGAAGCGATCCGTCGCCAGCAGACCCTGATCTCGACGGAGCCAAACGCCCAACCGATCCAGGATGCTCTGGCGATCGCGCAAGGTCTGCTCGGCGAGCCGGCGGCGCAGCAGGAACGGCCGCTCGCGTCTTAGGTCTCCCGCTTGATTTTACGGCAGCGCCGGACCACACGGTCTGACCATGACGGAAAGTGCTGTTTTCTGGGGCGTTGCCGCGGTCGCTGTTCTATTGACGGGTGTCTCCAAGGGTGGGTTCGGCGGGCTCGCCCTCTTCGCTGTACCCTTGATGGCGCTCATCATGTCCCCGATCCAGGCCGCAGGGATCATGTTGCCCATTTTGGTCCTGATGGATTGGATCAGCGTCTGGGCCTATCGCAAAACCTGGGATCGTCATGTCTTATGGCTGACCGTGCCTGGGGCGATTGTCGGCATCACGCTGGGAGGCCTGCTTGCCGGCTATGTCGATGAAACCTTTGTGCTTCTGTGCGTCGGACTGATCGCCGTCGCTTTTCCGGTCTACTCCGTTCTCAAGCCGGCCGGTGGCGGCGCGTTCATCGTTGGAAACAAACCTCTTGGCGCGCTGGCGGGCACGATCGCCGGGTTCACCAGTTTCATCGCCCATGCCGGTGGGCCGCCTTTCCAGGCCTATGTCATTCCGCAAAATCTGGAAAAGCAGACCTATGCAGGAACGTCTGTCGTGTTCTTCTTTGTGGTAAACGCCGTGAAGCTCGTGCCCTACGCCATGCTGGGCCAACTCAGTGCCGAGAACCTCACCATGTCGGTCCTCCTGATGCCTTTGGCTCCGGTCGGCGTCTTGACCGGTGTTTGGCTGGTCAAGCGCATTGATCAGGCAGTCTTTTATCGGATCATGTACGCTCTGATTTTTGCTGTGGGCATCAAACTCCTCTGGGATGTGATAGCGGCGCTTCAATAGACACTTCCCAAATCTGCCGCAGTCTGCCATGAGGCGCGCTTCACACGCTGGTGGTGTGTCCGATCCTCCCGCCGGCATCGAAGATTAGAGATGCAAAATGGCGCGTAATCGCAAACGCAAGGGCGATCCAATCCACGGATGGCTCTGCCTCGACAAACCTCTGGATATTACGTCGACGCAGGCCGTCAGCCTTCTGAAACGGCTCTACAATGCTCAGAAGGTCGGTCATGGCGGCACACTCGATCCCCTGGCAACAGGCATTCTGCCGATTGCCTTCGGGAATGCGACCAAGACCGTTGCCTGGGCGATGGATGCTGACAAGGATTACGTCTTCACGGTGTCCTGGGGGATAGCAACGGCGAGCTATGATGCCGAGGGGGTCGAGATTGCCCGCTCCGATGTGCGCCCAGACCGCGAAGCGATTGAGGCCGCTTTGCCTGACTTTGTTGGAGACATCGAACAAATCCCGCCCAAATTCTCAGCGATCAAAGTCGATGGTCAGCGGGCCTATGACCTTGCGCGCGACGGGGAGGATTTCGAGCTGGAGGCGCGTCAGGTCACCGTTCATGAGGCGAAATTGATCTCAGTAGACGAGGGTGTGTCAGCGACCTTCCATGTTCGCTCTGGCAAGGGGTTCTATGTGCGAGCCATGGCCCGAGACATTGCTCACGCCCTCGGCACGGAGGGCCACATCACAGCCCTTCGCCGCACCCGCGTCGGCGTCTTTAGCGAAGAGAACAGTGTGACCCTTGCCGAGCTTCAGGCGCTGGGCGAGGCTGCTGACAAGGATGGGCTGATGGCTCTCCTCGCTCCCATAGAGATCGCCCTAAACGATATTCCACTGGTCGACATCAATACCCACGATGCTGGTCAGATTTTCAACGGCCAGGCCGTTGTTCTGCTGCCGCACATTGTCGACCATTGGAAGGAAAACCGGTCTTCCAACCCAGAAGATGATCGCCTCGCCGTTGCAATGGATGGTGACCGTGCCGTCGCGCTGGGAGAGGTGCGTGCTGGCAGGTTTCAGCCGATCAGGGTGTTTGCATCCTAGCACGAGATGGTCTTGCGGGACGTCTCACCAGAACCAGCCATATCAACATCGCCATAAGTGGTGCGAAGGCACATATAAAGGGCCAGGGCGAGGCATTGAAATCCTCCGGAAAGACTTGGGGTTGACCCAGAAAGAGGGAACCCGAGGCGATAAACATGGACACGCACATTCGCCAGAGATGGCGGGCGATCCGCGCAGCGCCCGATAGGGTCCGTCGCAAAATCACATGAAGCTCGCCAGCCGCGGCGAAGGCTCCGACAACCATGAACAGAACGAACGCTTGGGGCGGGGAGCCGTCTATTGTTCCCGTCGGGCTCGCCGCGCCCATCCGCATGAACACGAAGCCAAGGCCGGCGATCGCGACGGCGAATACCAGGCCAACAACGTGTTCGGTCCGTGCGTCTACTGGTCCCGGCCGGCGAACCGTCAGCCAGGCTGTGATCAGAAGATAGAGCGCCATAATACCGGCGATGAAATTGGGCCGCTGCCCGTCGACAAGAAATGGTGCGACCCCCGCGCCGATGAGATAGGTGACGAACATCGAGACGAGGAACACTTTCCCCGCCGCCCGGTGCACGCGTGCGCCCTTGCGCGATCCGATGGCCACCACGCCGGACAAGAGACCTATCGTGCCCCCACCGATATGGAGGTAAAGCAGGAGGCCTGCGCCGACATGTGCAATCAGAGGGGCGTCATCTGGCACTTCGAGGCGTGTGGCGTGGGCAGCGCCGCCAATGAACCAGACGGCGGCAAGGAGGAGGGTGGCGAGACCCGCGGATCGTTTGGTGAAGCTTTGAGAGGTCATAAACCCGCTTTATCACCAACCATATCGATAAACAATAAAATATATAGGGACGCCGCGATCAGGCTTCGGTTGCCCTTTTTCCCTTCCCAAACACGCCCAAATGAGTCATAAGCCGCGCGTGCGGGGAGCACCCTCTGACACCTAACCATTGGCTGGTCGACAACCCGGCTCTCGGCATTTGGTTTCAGACCCTCGCTAACGCTCAAAATCGAGCGCGTTTCAACCCGCCGCAAGGCGAAACAAAGGATACGTTGTCGATGTCTATTACAGCTGCAAGAAAAGCAGAACTCATTGAAAAGTTTGCCCGCACCGAGGGCGATACCGGGTCTCCTGAAGTCCAGGTCGCGATCCTGACCGAACGGATCTCGACGCTGACCGAGCACTTCAAGACCAACAAGAAAGACAATCATTCCCGGCGCGGCCTCCTGAAAATGGTCGCCAATCGCCGGAAACTCCTCGACTATGTGAAGAGGAAAGATGTAGCGCGGTATCAGGCGCTCATCAAAGAGCTTGGGATACGCCGCTAACGTCTCCCAAAACCAGCCCGCGAGCATTCGGCTTCGCGGGCTTTTCGTATGTAGAAGAAAGCAAAACGTATGTTCGATAAGCAAACCGTGTCGCTGGAATGGGCCGGCCGCACACTCACAATTGAAACCGGGCGCATGGCGCGCCAAGCCGACGGGGCCGTCCTCGTCACCTATGGCGACACAACCGTGCTCGCCACGGCGGTGTTCGCAAAATCCGCCAAGCCGGGGCAAGACTTCTTCCCGCTCACGGTCAACTATATGGAAAAATACTACGCTTCGGGTCGTATCCCCGGCGGCTTCTTCAAGCGCGAAGGCCGCCCGACCGAAAAAGAAACGCTGACCTCGCGTTTGATCGACCGTCCGATCCGTCCGCTGTTCGTCAACGGCTTCAAACACGAAGTACAAGTCGTCCTGACCGCGATCTCCTATGACCTGGAGAACGATCCGGATATTCTCGGCATGGTCGGCGCATCCGCAGCGCTGGTGCTCTCCGGCGCGCCGTTCATGGGCCCGATCGGCGCGGCGCGTGTCGGCTATAAGGATGGCGAATACATCATTAACCCGACCGTCGATGATCTGGAAGAGTCCGAGCTTGATCTCGTTGTTGCGGGCACGGAAGACGCCGTCATGATGGTGGAGTCCGAAGCGAAGGAGCTGTCCGAAGACGTCATGCTCGGTGCGGTCATGGCAGGTCACGAAGCGATGCAGCCCGTGATCAACGCCATCATCGACCTTGCCGAGAAAGCGGCCAAGGAACCGTTCGAGTTCGAAGCCGAAGATCACTCCGCCGAGCTGAAGCAGATCCAGGACCTTGTTGGATCTGATCTGTCCTCCGCCTACCAGATCACAGAAAAGCTCGCCCGCCAGGAAGCGGTAAGCGAAGCCCGTGCGAAAGCTGCAGAAGCCCTCGTCTCGACCGAAGAGGAAGAGAAGGCCATGAGCGGCGAGGCGTTCAAGTCCGCCTTCAAGGAAGCCGAAGCGACCGTTGTCCGCGGCGACATCCTGAAGACCGGCAAGCGCATCGACGGCCGTGCCCTCGATCAGGTTCGCCCGATCCTGGCGGAGGCGAGCATCCTGCCGCGCACACATGGGTCTGCGCTGTTTACCCGCGGCGAAACGCAGGCGCTTTGCGTGGCGACCCTTGGCACATCCGACGATGAACAATTCATCGATGGCCTCGACGGCACGTCCAAAGCGAAGTTCATGCTGCACTACAACTTCCCACCTTACTCCGTCGGTGAAGCGGGCCGCATGGGCGGTACCTCCCGCCGCGAAACGGGTCACGGCAAACTTGCTTGGCGCGCGCTTCAGGCGGTTCTGCCAGAGCCAGAAGTGTTTCCGTACACGATCCGTCTTGTCTCCGAGATCACCGAGTCTAATGGCTCGTCCTCCATGGCGACGGTCTGTGGGTGTTCCCTTGCCATGATGGATGCCGGCGTGCCGGTCACTCGTCCGGTATCGGGCATCGCCATGGGCCTTATCAAGGAAGACGACGGCGTGGCCGTTCTGTCGGATATCCTGGGTGACGAGGATCATCTCGGCGATATGGACTTCAAAGTCGCTGGCACGACGGAGGGGCTCACAAGTCTTCAGATGGACATTAAAATCGCCGGGATCACTCGCGATATCATGCAGACGGCCCTCGATCAGGCGAAAGCCGGGCGGATGCACATTCTTGATGAGATGAGCAAAGCCCTCGGCGAGTCCCGTGAGGAACTTTCCGACAATGCGCCACAGATGGAGATCGTGAAGATCCCCGTCGATAAGATCCGCGATGTCATCGGCTCCGGCGGCAAGACGATCCGGGATATCGTCGACACCACTGGCGCGAAGCTGAACGTTGACGACGATGGCACGATCCAGATCTCCGCGCTGGATAAAGACTCCATTGAGGCGGCCAAGAAACGCATCCACGAACTGACGGCAGAAGCCGAAGTCGGCGGGATCTACCAGGGCAAGGTCGTCGCCATCAAAGACTTCGGAGCCTTCGTGAACTTCTTCGGTCCGAAGGACGGCCTCGTCCACGTGTCGCAAATGGCGAATGAGCGCGTCGGCCACCCGAAAGACGTTGTGTCCGAAGGACAGGAAGTCTGGGTGAAGCTGATGGGCTTCGACGACCGCGGCAAAGTCCGCCTGTCCATGAAGGTCGTCGACCAAGAAACCGGCGCTGACCTCGAAGGCGCGACAGAAGAAGAAAGCGAAGACGCGTAAAGCGCGCTTCTGTCTTGTCTGAATTTGGAACACCCCCGGGCGAAGGCGCGGGGGTGTTTCTATGTTTGCCTCCGTTTTCGCCAGCGCGAAAACATGAGGCGTGCTCAAGGCTGTGTTTGTGTTTCCATCGATGGTGTCATCCCGGACGCGATCAGCGATCCGGGACCCCGAGGACAGAAGCGCTCATTTCAATACTGGGTCCCGGATATCTGCTGACGCAAATTCCGGGATGACAATCAAATTCAATCCCGCCAATACTCGTCGCGGTTGGCCCCATCGAAAGCGCCCCGATTTGAGGCTTCGTAGCGCCCGGAAATTGGTCCAGTGGACCAATTTCAGCGAAGAAGGCCACGGTAGTGGCGCAGATCATTCCGCCCAAGCTTTTCGACAAGCTCTTTCTCTCCGCCCTTCACAGAGCGATAGCCGCGCTTGACGTTTGTCTCTGAATTGAAGCCCTTGCGGCGCTTAGACGTCACCTCGAAAGGCTTCGCAGCGTCTGGAAATCAATCCACCGGATTGATTTCAGCGGAGAAGGCCACGGCAGTGGCGGAGGTCGGCGAGGGTTTTCGGTTTGCGTGCCATGGGAACCTCCATTGGTTTGGGTGGACAACGGCAAGTGCCCGAGATGGGTTGCACGGTCAAGCCGTCCAAGGACTCTGTAAACACTATTATCGAACACGGAGCCTTTGGAGCATCCCACGGCCCCGGCCGTGGGATCCAACTCGGAACGCTTATGCGCAACCTCTCCACGGCTTGGCAGCGACCTGCCAGCCATCTTCGTAGATGATCTGACCCGGTGCGCGCGTTTTGCGAACGTCGATCCAGTATCCATTTGATTCCACGTATGACTTGATGGCCCAGATGCGTTTCATGGGCTCGTGAGCCGTGTCCTTGAACCAGCAGATCGCCCGGTAGTTTTCCGGGCGACGAAGCTCATCAGGGCTTTTGAGGTGCATGCGCAGCCAGGCCAGGTGTTGCTCAATTTCATCGGCGTCATGTGTGCTGGTGCTGTCGGCATCGCGCACATCCATCGCAATCTGGAAGATACCCAGCCGCGAGTTCGTGCCGTCGCACGGAACCTGACTTTCGAACCGAATATAATGAATGTTGGTTGGCATGGGTTTGCTCTTGGTTTGGGAAACTGTCGATTGCTCCTGCCGGAGCATTCCTCACCTGAAATCGATCCACCGGATCGATTTCTCATCTTCGATGACCGGTGCAGAATGGTGGGTCGCTGAGGAATCGAACCTCTCGCCAACCACCCCAATGTTCTTGGACGGCACCGGGTTTACAGCCCGGCATGGGGATAGCGACCCTGCTAGATTTTATTTGGTGATTGGAAGATGAACGGGCTCTGGTCGCGCGGGCTCAGGCCGACGCGTTCAAGTTATCAGGTACAATAATAGAGCTGCATATTCATAATGCTTGATCGGCTATCGGTTCCGCCCAACGGTGTCAACTACGAATTTGGAAAAGCAATATTGAATGTGGGGCGTATTGCTAACTGCTAGATTGGAACGCTTCAAACCGTTTTAGTATGATCGGGGCGATGACATCATACGTCTCCCACGTATCTGGTACGTGATACAAGCTCTCTGTGTTGGGGAATGATCCAAAGTAATCCTTGAGGTAATTTCCCTTATCGTAATCAAAGTACGCGGCTGCGAAGTCGTTACCTAACTTACTTAAGTCCTCATTGGTGAACTTTTCATCGCATGCGCCAAAAAGGAACTGGCCTGGTGTGATTTCCCTTTGTTGCAACTTCTTCATGTCGTCGACCGACCACTCAAGATGAAGGTCACCAGCCATTCCATTGAGCAAGCACCATGTAAGGAATATAGCGATGTGTGTGCCGCCCGCCGCAGGTGGTAGGTCGCTGGGAAAGTCGCCGCCATAGTGCCAAGATGCATCATCGTACTTCATAGTTTGACTTAGTTCCGCCCAACCCGCTTATCCCTCGCAGCCAAGAGCCTCAGCCTCAGCGCATTCAGCTTGATGAACCCTTCCGCGTCTTTCTGGTCATAGGCACCGGCATCGTCTTCGAACGTT
>JBCBUY010000110.1:0-10885 GCA_039817885.1 Pseudomonadota bacterium
GGAGGTGGTGGAGGTGGTGGAGGCGGCGGCGCGGACCCAAAATTATACCGCAGGCCAAATGACCAAATGTGTTGTTGGTTTTCCACGTCGAGATCCGCCGGGATCAACTCATTCTGGAAGTCGAGGTCAGGTGTTCCCCGGAACGTGTAGTCCGTGAAGGCGTCAAACCGTTTAGAGAGCTTCCATGCAAGGCCTGCACGCCCCTGATACGCGAAGGCGGCGCGATTGTCGTTCAAGATCATGAAGAGCGACGGGTTGTAGGTCACCCCCACACGGGCAACGCCGACACCGCCGCCCACATAAGGCTGTAAACGCCCGAAGTTCAGATCATAGTAGAGGTTCCAGAACCCGGCGAACTGTTCGATATCACCATTACCAGCGTTCAGAACTTCGTTTACGGTCGTGTTGAAGAGACCTGTGTCGCCAGTCAGCGCCGCCACGTCGAACGGTTCCAGACTAACGCCGTCAATCTCGAGATTATCGTGCTCGTTGACGTCGGAATCGGTGTAGGCGAGTTCGATACCGGTTCGGAAACCTGCCGGCAGACGGCGGCCGATCTCTGCGGACAAAGAAAAGCCGACATTGAAGTCTGTCGTGAATGTGCTGAGCGCACCCGCCGGGATATCGATTGTGGTGCCGTCACCGATATTTCCGGTCGTGAAAGCTTCCGTGACACCCGAATTATCTGAATCTTCCTGGAATGCGGCACCGCCAGAGAAGCTGACATACCAGTCATCTTCATCGGCTATGGCCAGATTCGGCACGCTCAAAATCAACGCCGCTGCGCTAATACATTGAATTCTTTTCATGACTTGCTTCCCGATCACCTTTCACGCCCTCGATCTCCGTTAGTTAGAGACTTTTTGTGTCGGTCGTGTGAAACCGTCACGAAACCTGGCCTAAACTCCCTTGCGACGGCCTGCGGCTTGCAGTCTAAAAGGCGACACACTCAAAATTGGACAATTTCTCCCATGATGCCAAAGCCACACGCTCAACTAGCGCCGAACACGCTTGAATTTGAGATTCTTCCCCTCGTCAAACCCACCGGGTTTCGCGAATATGACGCCCGTTGGTGGTTTAACGGGATTGGCCACGAAAAGGCCCCGGAACTCAATTTCACCGGTGTGCAGGCGCTCGGTCTTGGCATGGCGACCCTGTTTCATGAGCTCGGCGTAGAGCCGAAAGTGGTGACGGGCCATGATTTTCGCTCCATCTCTCAACCGATCAAGAACGCGCTGATCCTTGGCCTCGTTCAAGGCGGCTGTGAGGTCCTGGATGTTGGCCTTGCCCTCAGCCCGATGGTCTATTGGAGCCAATTTGAGCTCGATGCCGCCTGCTGCGCCATGGTGACTGCCTCGCACAATGAAAACGGCTGGACGGGCGTTAAGATGGGCGCAGACAAGCCGCTTACCTTTGGCCCCGTCGAAATGGGCCGGCTGAAAGAGATTGTGCTCGGCGGCGACTTCCAGCCGCGCGCCGGCGGTGGGCATTTCCGCGTTGATGATATCCGCGAGAAATACATCGCTTCAGTATCCGAAGGCGTTTCCATTAAGCGCCCAGTGAAAGTGATTGCAGCTTGCGGAAACGGCACGGCTGGGGCGTTCGCACCGGATGCCCTGCGCGCCATGGGCGTCGATGTGATCGAGATGGATTGCCATCTCGACAACACGTTCCCGAAATATAATCCGAACCCGGAAGATTCAGAAATGCTGCATGCGATGGCGGCCGCTGTGAAAGAGCACGGTGCCGATATCGCACTCGGCTTCGATGGCGATGGCGACCGCTGCGGTGTGATCGACAATACGGGCGCTGAGATCTTTGCCGACAAGATCGGCCTGATGCTCGCGCGTGACCTGTCGAAAGAATATCCCGGCGCGAAATTCGTCGTCGACGTAAAATCGACCGGCCTCTACAAGACTGATCCCGTGCTGAAAGAAAACGGCTCAACGGTCGACTATTACAAGACCGGCCACTCCTACATTAAGCGCCGCACGACCGATCTCGATGCGTTGGCAGGCTTTGAAAAGTCCGGCCACTTCTTCTTCCGTCAGCCGATCGGGCTTGGCTATGATGACGGACTAATTGCGGCGAAAGCGATCCTCGAAATGCTCGACCGCAACCCCGACAAGACGATGGCCGACCTGAAAGGCGAGCTGGGCGTTGCCTACACCTCGCTCACCATGTCGCCGCATTGCGATGACGAGCTGAAATACGGCATCATCGAGAAAATGGTCACCGAATATGAGAGCCTAAACGGCACCCAGATCCTCGGCCGGAAAGTCGTCGATGTGAACACCGTGAACGGCGCGCGCGTGACACTGGAGGACGGCTCATGGGTGCTCGTCCGCGCCTCTTCCAACAAGCCAGAGCTCGTCGTCGTGGTCGAGAGCATGGCGTCGGAAGACGATATGCGATCGCTCTTCCGGGATGAAGTTAAGCCGCGCCTCGGGAAACATCCCGAAGTCGGAGCTTATAATCAGGAGATTTAGGCCTCGTCCTCATCACCTTGTTCGGCTTCGTTCTCCTCGCCTTCTCCCTCATCCTGACCCAATGGACGCACAATCGGTGTGATTTTCGTGCCCTGAATACCACCGCCCGCCATTAGGCCTTGTTGATCAAAGACGAAGGCATAGATGTCGGCGCGAAGTGTTGTGCTCGTGAAATTTCGGCCAAGGCCGCGGTCGGCGATCACGATGCTCGGGCCCACGCCGACCTCGAATCCTTCTGATCGATCAAGATAGTTAAGCGCATCTTCGCTGGTGAAAAACAGCACGTAACCGTAACGCTGCACGCCGGCTTGCAGGCCGTAGGATGCCGCGGTGCTGTTATAATAATCGACGGTTTTGTCATCGACGAAAAGCGCACCGTCACCGACTTGGCCACCAAATATGAAACCGCCCTTCACAATGTTCGGAAAGACCAGAACCCCAACCGCATCTTCCGCCAATTCCGCGGCGGCCTCGTTTTCAGCGATCAGCGTTTCAAGAGCCGTCTTCGCATCTTGCTCGATCGTCGCAGCTGTTTCCATGAAGGGCGCTGTTCTGCGCTGGCTCGCGCAGGCCGCCAACGCGACTGAGACGAAAAGGATAAAGCCTGCCTGAAGGATCGTCCGCATCTGATCTGTTCTCCGAGTATTCAAGCGCTGAATTAGTCAGCTATATTTGATAGGCGTGTCTTATCCTGACGCTTCGTTGGCGACAAATCACACATCGCGAATTCGCCCGCGGGCTTCACAACAAAATTGCTGTCATCCGAGGCGCAGGAATTCTCTTGAAATCTCGGCGCAATTCCTGCACCTGCCGCCAAGATCGTCGGCACGGGAGAGTACGAGATGCGTATTGCTATGATCGGGACCGGATATGTCGGCCTTGTTTCCGGAGCGTGTTTTGCCGATTTCGGCCATACGGTCACCTGCGTTGACAAAGACGCATCGAAAATTGACCGCTTGAATAATGGCGACATACCGATTTTTGAGCCAGGCTTGGAGCGCCTTGTCGAGACAAATGTTCGCGAGGAACGCCTGTTTTTCACGACGGAGTCCAAAGACGAAATTGCCCGTGCCGACGCCATCTTTATCGCCGTGGGCACACCGTCACGTCGAGGCGATGGCCATGCCGACCTTCAATATGTTTATGCCGTCGCCGAAGAGATTGCCGAGCACATGGAGGGGTTCACGGTCGTCGTTACAAAATCCACCGTGCCGGTGGGGACAGGCGACGAAGTGGAAGCCATCATTCGCAGAGCGCGACCCGATGGCGCGTTCGAAGTGGTCTCTAACCCGGAATTCCTGCGTGAAGGCGCAGCGATCAAAGACTTCAAGATCCCAGATCGAATTGTTGTCGGCACAGAGGATGAACGCGCGCGCGAGGTTATGCGCGAAGTTTACCGTCCGCTCTTTCTCAAGGAGAGCCCGATCCTGTTCACCTCGCGCCGGACATCCGAGCTGATCAAATATGCCGGAAACGCCTTTCTCGCTGTGAAAATCACCTTCATCAACGAGATGGCGGATCTCTGCGAAAAAGTCGGCGCGAATGTCCAGGAAGTCGCCCGCGGCATAGGCCTTGATAATCGCATCGGATCAAAATTCCTCAACGCTGGCCCTGGCTATGGTGGATCATGTTTTCCAAAGGATACGCTCGCCCTTACGAAAACGGCGAACGATTATGGCGCACCGGTCCGCATCGTCGACACGGTTGTTGACGTAAACGCCCATCGGAAACGGGCCATGGCCGGCAAAGTCATCGATGCGCTTGGCGGCGATGCGAGCGGTAAGAAAATCGGCATTCTCGGCCTCGCCTTCAAGCAAAATACCGATGATATGCGAGACGCCCCGTCCCTCGACATTGTTCCCATGCTGACAGAGGCCGGGGCAGATCTCGTTGCCTATGACCCGGAGGCGATGGATGAAGCGGCGAAGCTGCTTCCCGACTTGACGCTGGCGAGGTCTGCCTATGACGCTGTGGAGGGCGCGGATGCCGTGGTGATTATCACCGAATGGGATCAATTCCGGGCCTTGGATCTAGAACGGATCAAGGGGGCGATGCGCGGAAACACCGTTGTCGATCTTCGCAATATCTACCGTCCCGACGACATGGCCGCGAAAGGGTTCGCCTATACTTCGATTGGGCGGTCGGCCACTTAACTCTGACTTTCGCCCTATCGCGAAACCTGATAGGCGGGCGGCCGTCTACAAAAGCTGGAGCACGCCATGAAATTCTTCGTCGACACGGCTGATACTAAAGAGATCGCCGATCTCGCCTCGACTGGGCTCGTCGATGGCGTCACCACAAATCCGTCGCTCGTGGCGAAATCCGGCAGGGTGTTCACCGATGTGATCACCGACATCTGTGGGATCGTTGACGGGCCTGTAAGCGCCGAGGTGCTCGCCACGGATTATGATGGCATGATCGATCAGGGCCGGTCCCTTGCGAAGATCGCTAGCAATGTTTGCGTCAAGCTGCCTCTAACACTGGATGGTCTCAAGGCCTGCCGCACGCTTCGGTCCGAGGAAATTCAGACCAATGTCACTCTGTGTTTCTCAGCCAATCAGGCCTTGCTCGCAGCAAAGGCCGGCGCGACTTTTATCTCGCCCTTTATCGGCCGGTTGGACGACATCAATATTGACGGCATGGAGCTGATCGAGGACATCCGTACGATTTACGATAATTACGGCTATGAGACCGAAATTCTGGCGGCCTCTATACGTACCGTGAATCATGTGAAGGATGCAGCGCTTGTTGGGGCTGACGTGATGACGGCCCCACCGGCGGTGATCCGATCTCTCGCCAACCATCCGCTTACGGATAAAGGTCTTGCGGCCTTCCTCGCGGATGCTGAAAAGGCGGGCGTGAAAGTCTGACGGAGAGCGACATGCCCGAGACCGTTCTGAATCTCCTGATTGGGGGCGGTCTTGGGATTGCGACTCTGATACCCTTCTACAAAGCTCGGGCGCGCACCCTCGCCGAACTTGGATTTCTCGCCTTTGCGATAATGGTCGCCATCTATGTCGGGGCCCATTTGGTGACGAGCGGATTTGAACGGCTGGCGATTGAATTTGTGGCGGGAAACATAGCTGTCGGCTTCGCCTTTATAATCAAATCGAAGTTCCCCGCCGGGATCGGGGTTTTGATCATAGCGCACGGCATCTACGATTACACAATTGGGCACTCCTCAGGCGTTGCGGATTGGTATCCAGATGTGTGCGCCGGGTTTGATCTTGTTGTGGGAGCCACTCTCACCTTCCTCATTCATCGACGCGCCGATAACTCACTCAGAAACAGCAAATGGTCCGACCTGTATTGAGCTGCGTTCACGTCCCAGTGATCAGGGTTATAACTGTCATGATCTGTCCCCAATTATCGGCTCAACGCGGGGCCTAGCCCGCGCCGTCAATTCAAGGATCAGTATCATGACTGACTTTACAACCCACACAATCGAGTCCGCCCCAGACGCTGCAAAACCGCTGCTGGAAGGTGCACAGAAAGCCGTTGGATTCGTTCCAAACCTCTATGCGACGATGGCTGAGGCCCCGACCCTGTTAGAAACCTATCTCACGGTTGCGCAGATTTTTGGAAAGACGGACCTGTCCGAGACCGAGCGGCAGATCATCCTGATGACCAATAACCGGTTGAACGGTTGTGAATACTGCATGGCGGCGCACACCACTATCTCCAAGGGAGCCGGTGTGCCTGACGAAGTGCTGGACGTCCTGCGCGCTGGCACAGCCCTTGCCGATCCAAAGCTTGAAGCCCTTCGGCAATTCTCCATCGTTGTGAATGAGAGCCGCGGCTGGCCGAACGAAACGGATATCCAGGCATTTCTCGATGCCGGATACACCCGGCAGACCGTTCTTGAGGTTGTCCTCGGTACGGCGCTGAAAGTGCTTTCGAACTATACAAACCACATTGCTGAAACGCCGGTCGATGCCGCCTTCCAAGCCAATGCTTGGACCGCAGACCAGGCCGTTGCTGCGGAGTAATCGGAACTGGTTTGATTGCGCAGACGTTTGATCCGGTGGATCAAAAATACGGTCTGGGTGCCCCCGGTGGGCACCAAGAACAAAAGGCCCGCGAGATCCTTCTCGCGGGCTTTCTCTTTTATCTGGGCACGGCCTTAAACCGTAACGACCACTTTGCCCTTTGCCCGGCGCTCCATGAGCTCCGTAATGGCTTCGGCCGATTCTGCCAGCGGATATGTCGAAGAGACGTGTGGCTTCACCTTTCCTTCTTCATAGAAGGCGAACAGGTCTTTGACGTTTTGCTTGTGACCTTCTGGATCTCGCGCCACAGACGCACCCCAGAAAACACCCCGCACATCGCAGGACTTCAGAAGTGTTAGGTTAAGTGGAAGCTTCGGAATGCCCGCCGGGAAGCCAATGACAAGAAAACGGCCCTCCCAATTCATCGCGCGGAGGGATGGCTCGGCATAATCGCCCCCAACGGCATCATAAATGATGTCAACGCCGCCGCCGCTGACCTCCTTGATCTGATTGGACAGCTCTTTCTGGGCCGCGCGGTCAAGATCGCCGCTAGCATAGACCAAGCCCTTATCGGCTCCCTTTTCCAGGCAGAAGTCAACCTTCTCCTGGGTCGAACAGGCCGCGATGACTTCGAGGCCCATAGCCTTGCCAAGTTCGACAGCCGCGAGCCCAACGCCGCCCGCCGCGCCAAGAACCAGAAGTTTCTCACCGGGTTTCGGGTCAGCGCGGTCCTTCAGCGCGTAATAAGAGGTGCCATAGGTCAGAATGAATGCGGAGGCTTCTTCGAACGGCATGGCATCGGGGATCGACATTACGCCATGACCGGCCGCCACAACTTCTTCTGCCATGCCACCATGGCCTGTCGATGCCAATACGCGGTCGCCGGGCTTCACGTGGGTGACGCCATTGCCCACCTCTTTTACAATGCCAGCGACCTCTCCACCCGGCGAAAATGGGCGCGGTGGCTTGAACTGATACATGTCCTGAATGATCAGGACATCTGGATAGTTTACACCGCACGCTTTTACCGAAATGAGAACTTGGCCCGGCCCGACATCGGGTGACGGGATGTCCTCCAGAACAAGCGTGTCCGGGCCACCGGGGGCTTTCGAAAGGATGGCTTTCATGGGTCAAGTCCTCTATGCGTTGTGTTTCTCAATTGGCGTGACACTAGCGGCCTGAACCGCGAAGGAAAAGCGCCCATGCAACGAAGAGGACCCTGACGTGACGGCAAGTTGGGCAATTGCGATTCATGGCGGAGCAGATGCGACCCCCGGCCGTGAATACGGGCATGTCGAAGCACATATGGCAGCGTTGATCGATGAGGCGGCTGCGTGGCTTGCAGCGGGCGAGCTGGCCTTGGAGGTCGCGCAAAAAGCCGTGACGGCGCTCGAAGCCTCCGGTCACCATATTGCCGGCAAAGGCGCATCCCCCAATCAAGATGGGGTCTGGGAGCTTGATGCCGCGATTATGGATGGAACCACCCGGAAGGCAGGGGCGGTTTCCGCGCTTGAAGGGTTTGTCAGTCCGATCGCGGTTGCGCGAGACGTGCTGGAGACAACACCCCACGTCCTGCTTGCTGGATCCGGTGCTGCAAAGCTTGCCCGTGAGCGCGGCCATGCGACAGTGGACGATCCCCAGGCCTATTACGACCCGGCCGTCAAAGAAGCGCTTCCCGCCAATGCTGCCGGGCATGGCACGGTCGGCGCTGTTGTTCTGGACACGGACGGGCGACTCGCGGCCGCGACCTCGACCGGCGGCCTCTTGAACAAAACACCGGGGCGCGTGGGCGACAGCCCAATCATTGGCGCAGGCACGTGGGCCGACCAGTCGGTGGCCGTGTCCTGTACGGGTGAGGGCGAGTACTTTCTACGCACGGCGGCGGCTGCCAGTGTCGCGGCGCGCGTAAAATATGGCGGAGAGCGCGTGGCCTCCGCAGCTGATGCCGTGATCGGCGAAGTCGGCGAGCTTGGCGGGCGCGGCGGGCTTATTGTGGTTGGGGCAGACGGAACGATCGCCCTTCCCTTCAATTCCCGCGGCATGAAGCGCGCGGCGGCCAATTCGAGTGGCGATCGCCAGGTCAAGATCTTCCCTTGATGCCTTCCTGGATTTGGATTCTCACATTTTGGATCGTGTTTGGGATCCTCGCATTCGCGTTCGCGCTGGCGGTACAGATGCGGGTGATCATTGGCGTAATCCTGGCAAGAGCGCTGCGGGCACGGGACGCTGATCTGTCCATCCCGGAGTCTCGCGCCGCGGCGGTATTTGCCGGCCACGGGCATGCGGGGGCGTCCGGAGCGCCTGGCCTATCCGGTGCCATCGCCCATCTTCAAGCAACCTATCCGCGACAACTCGACCAGCTTCGCCTCGCCCGCAGGGTCTGTCTTGTGACCCCCATTGGGATCGTTTTATTGATCGCGGTGTTTAGGATCTGGAGCGGTTAGGTGCGCGGCTATTTCGCTATTGGTGCCGAGGGCATTTCAAAACCGATGAATCTCGGGGCGTTGATGCGCACGGCCAACGCGTTCGGAGCTGCGTTCGTGTTCTCTGTGAAGGCCGAAGATCGCACCAAGATTGCCTATAAGTCCGACACGTCCCGCACCTTTGAAAACCTCCCCTATTATCAGTGGGACCATCTTGAGGAGATGCACTTCCCAAAAGGCGTGCAATTGGTTGGCATAGAGCTTACCGACGACGCGGTCGATCTTCCGGAGTTCAGGCACCCCCGTATGGCGGCCTATGTTCTCGGGCCTGAACGCGGCAACCTTTCCGACGCCATGGTTTCACGGTGCGATCATGTGGTGAAAATCCCGACCCGCTTTTGCATCAACGTATCACTCGCCGGCGCACTGGTGATGTATGACCGCGTGCGCAGCTCAGGGGCATGGCGAGACAGACCCATCATGCCGGGGGGGCCAAACTCTTAGATGTCGGGTTTGACTTACCTGCCGATGAGGCGCTGAACCACGCCCAGCAGGCCTGTGAACCGAAGACCGCCATCACGAACAGCGAGCGTATAGCAAACGCCATCATTGTCCGCCGTCGGCTGATGCACGTCGTTTGGCCCCTGAATAGAGAGGTCTCCAGGTGCGTAAGAGCCGGTTTCATCGGTAAACCCTCCCGCCATGACGAGGGTCAACTCGCTGCCTTCATGGCTATGGCGCGGCACCGTGTAATTTGGCTCGATCCGGTAGATTTCGACCTCGGAATCCGTGCCAAGGTCCAGTGTCAGCCGGCGAACACCAGGCGTTAACTGGATCCAACCACTTTCGACAACAGCATCGACCGCGTGCCCAAGAACCGGTTCCGGGAATGCTGATATGTCGTCAAGTTGTTCCGCGCACGCCCTTACGGCGGCTTTGTGAATAATTGGCTCACTCGTCGTATCAATGATCGCATAGACCTGCGCAAGCGCATCGTCGGCCATTTCTGCCGGCGTGTCCATTTCCAGCATGTCGCCGGCAATCAGTTCACTCACGGCCACATCTGTCGCCACGTCTTCCTTAAGCGCGGCCTGAGTCTCCACAAGCAGGGAGAACGCCGCATCGAGCGAGCCGGATGCGTAGGCGCTGTAAAGCTCGCCATAAGCTGTATCCGTAGGTGTCATCATACTCGTCTGTGTCGCTTTTAAAACATTTTCTGAGACAGGATATTGATCAGAAGTTCCAGAGATCAAGCCGAGATTTTCTTTTGATGACATAGGGTTTACACCTCGTATAAGCGATCACGCAGTTTGCGAAACGCCAGTCTTATTCTTGATTTCACCGTCCCGAGGGGAAGATCGAACCTTTCGGCAATCTCAGCATGCGGCAATCCTTCATAAAACGAGGCTTTCAACAGCTGGCGTTGCTCGTTGGGAAGCTGACGCAATTCAGCCCGCAACTTTGCTTGATCTTCCGATTTAAAGATCGCGATTTCGGGGCAGTCCTGAGCAGTTGGTTGCAATAGCGGTTCTTCAGGATCGAGTTGGGGGCGACGTTCACGCCGCAGCATATCGATCTGCCGATTGCGCGCAATGCGAAAAATCCAAGTTGAAACAGCGGCTTGGTGACGATCATATTGATTCGCCTTGGTCCAGACGGTCGCCATGATCTCTTGAGACAGTTCTTCTGCCTGCACCGCATCTGCCCCCCTTTTCAGCAGAAAAGACTTCACCCGGGGGGCGAAGTGCTCAAACAGGATCCTGAAATCTTCGCGGCTTTTTTGCCTCGCCACCCGCTCGAGGCAATCTGCGAACCCATATTGCCGACCGAGCCCACCGGCCCGGTGCTCCCGTCTGATTCTGGGATCGTTCGACGGCTTGGCCACGTTGTCTCCTTAGATGCCCGTCGGTACTGCCAAAAAAGATGTCGCCAATCGTGCAACAATCGTTATTTGGTCTTATTCCATTCATATCCGTTATGGTGG